>JBKPTD010000089.1:0-36254 GCA_046735375.1 Actinomycetota bacterium
GCATAGTCGTTGTCGATCGCGACCGGGTAGCCGACGCTCATGTCCGTCACCGCCCGCCGAACGTTCTCGATGTTGTGCTCGAACGCGAACTCTGGTGTGTGTACGCCGATCACGACCAGTCCCAGGTCCTGGTACTTCTCGGCCCAGGCTCGGACATAGGGAAGGGTGCGTATCCAGTTGATGCAGGTATAGGTCCAGAAATCGACCAGGACGACCTTGCCGCGCAGGCCAGCCGTCGTCAGCGGCGGCGAATTGAGCCACTCGGTCGCGCCGCCAAACGAAGGCAGCTCACCCTCGACGGGCAGCCGGACCGAGGTCGTGTGCAGCCCGGCCGGCATGGGCCAGCGTACGTTCATGGCAATGCCCTCCCTCTCCACCATTTCATGGTGCGGTCGCACGGCTCACCCTCGCCGGGGCGAGGCTGGGCCAGCCGTGCCGGACGGGAATCGGGCTCGATAATCGCGGCGGAGCTGACTGACCCTCCGGTATCCCATCGCCGCAAGCATCCCCGCCGTGGCAAGAGCTGTCAGCAATCCGACCACAATCTGGACGGCAACCGCCGCGCCGAGCGCCTGGCAAACGATGACCGCAAAGACTCCGGTGACCACCGCGTCGATGATGCCGATGATTACAGGCGATCCGGACAGCAAGTGGCTCAGACCGACTCGCTCGCGGAAGCTGTAGGTCCGAAGCACGCCGGGCTCGTCGTCGTGATGGCTGGTCACGAAGTAGGGATCGAGTTCTGGTGCAAGCTCGAGATAGGCGTGGCGGAGCCGGTTCATCCCCACTATCAGCCAGGCGTCCTCGATATCTGCCTCGACCAGTCGGAAGTACGTTCCCAGTCCGACGAGGAGCACGATCGGAATCAGAAGGAGCGCGAACACGCGAAAGTTGTTGCCGAAGTCTGTCGCCTGCGCCACGAGGGAGAGGGCTACCACGGTGGCAGACAGAACCGTGAGGAAGGTGCCGGTGCGGCTGAAGATTTCGTTCCAGGTCATGCTGCGCGTCGCGAGCAGGCTCCAGTGTTCGGTCGCCAGGATCTGCGCGCGTAGCGGCGCCGCTGCGACATTCTGATCGAGCGGCGGCGGGAGTTTCGTTGCTGGCTCGGGTGTCATCGATTCCTCCTGGTAGGCATGGCATCCCGCGTGGGCGCCCAAACCTGCGCATCGCTCCGCGGAGAGACCAGATGTACCAGGCAGCGGCGACAGGGTGCCGGTTAAGAGACGTTGCCTACTGTGCAGCGGCGAGCGGACCTCACAGAGCAGGTCGTGCGCTGTCAGCGGTCCGTCGGAGAGCCGTGACCGCTATCAAAGGTCAGGGCAACGATCAGCCGAGGCGGCACACCGGTCATGGAGTCCCCCAGTTCTGTCCAATCGAATCCGCGGTCGTTGGGCAGACGTCTCGCGATCGTAACGATCCTTGAGCAGGTCGTTCGACTGCTGCCCTCGAGGGCGAATGCGAGGATCATTTCGGTACCAATGTGTGCCAACGCCCGTGGATGCCTGACCGCTCGACAACCTTGGCCGGTCCGCTCGTGACGGTCGGAAGAGCGCTTGCCCGCTGCGTTGCGTCGCTGCTTGGGGCCTCCCTCCTGGCGGTTCCGCTTGTGATGACGGCGCCCCAACCGAAGCGCCTCGATCAGGGGAGTAGCGTCATCGCGCGAACGACCACACCGGATCCTGCGTCTCGGTCTGGTCAAGGGGTCGGGCATCCATGGCGGCGCGGCCGGGCGCCGGCCGGACAGCGTACGTTAGGCTCAATAAAAAGGGATCTTTCTCTTCGCCATACTGGGGATGTCATGAAGAAACTGCTGTTGCTCGCTCTGGCCATCATTGGCGCGCTGCTGGTCTATCGCCAGGTGCAGTCGGGACGGGCCGAGCAGGACCTGTGGGCCGAGGCGACTGATTCGGTAAAGCGGTAGCAGATTCCGCCCGGCGGCTTGGCCTGCGTGGTCAGCTGGTCAGGGCGCAGTGCCGAGGCGGGTCCTCATCGCCGATACATAATCCGGAAAGAAGCGACCGATCACGTCGAGCCCAAACTCACGCATGATCGAGGTCGCCGGCTCGCGTTCCAGAAGGAAAGCGAACGACTCCCGGATAAGCCGTTCTTCCGTATCCCGAAGACCCTTCTCACCGTCGGCGTCCGCGACGGCCAGTGCGAGGCCGACTTCGTCGATGAGTTCCTGTGGGACGGTGACTCGATGTCGGGTCTGTCGGTGACCTTCATTGACCGTCACTGCATACTCATGCGGCCCGATCTCAAGGATCTCGATCGTCTCGCTCACGATGCCGCACGCTACCTGACCGGAGGCGAACCATGCGGAGAAATGATCATGTATGTCGACGGGGTACCCTGGTCAGGCGCCTGGGGGGCGTAGCTCAACTGGCAGAGCACTGCCTTTGCAAGGCAGGGGTTACGGGTTCGAGTCCCGTCGTCTCCACCCTCTCTGACATGCATCGATGCACCCGTTCTGGATCGGAATCGATCTTCGACGCTCGCAATGTAGCCAAGAACGTAGCCAAACCTATTTCGGATCAAGCAGGCCATCGAGCGTCCTTGCCGCTTCATGCATACGCTCCGGCAAGGCATGACCGTACAGCTCCATCGTCAATCGCAGGGTCGAGTGACCCATCAGTTCCATGACGGTCCGCGGCTCGACACCCTCCGCAAGCAGGAATGTCGCGTACGGGCGGGTGATGCAATCTCAGGATCAAGCTCCGGGAGGAGCGGCACCTGGACGCCGGCCACCGGGTCGGCAACGCTAGATGTTCCGACGGCGCAAGAGCTCGACAAGTCCGCGGTAGTCCTCTGCGCAGGCGGTGCAGTTGCGGAGGTGCTCGGCGACGGCGGGAAGGAGCTCGGCCATCTCCCGGCCGGAGAGCTCCCCCTCGACGTACTCGGCGAGGCGTGCGAACGTTTCCTCGCAACCGGCGTCCTCGCCGGCGGTGCCGAGCAATTGCGTGGTGACGTCGCCGTCGCTCACCGTGCCCTCTTTTGCGTCAGGTGTCCTTCGCGCTCGAGCCGGCGCCGCAGTTTCGTGCGTGCGTCGTGGAGCACCTTGTAGATCGCGCCGCGTGTGGAGCTCAGCTGGTCGGCGACCACGTCAATCTCGACGTCGTTCAGCGCAACCGCGACAAAGACCTGGCGCTGGCGCGCCGTTAGCTCCTCGGTGATCGCGCGCCGCAGAGCACGCAAGAGCTCCGCGGACTCGATCCCCGCCTCCGCAGTGCCCGCGCGCTCGGCGAGTCGATCCCAGGTCGTGTCGTCGTCGGCGGTCGGGATACCGCCCCGGCGCCACGCGTGTCTCCGCAGCTTCACCGAGACCTCGAAGATCGCGAATGCGTACGCCCACGTCGTGAAGCGGCTTTCGCCGCGGTATCCGTCGAGCTTGGCCGTCACCGCGACGACGGCGTCGTCGGCGGCCTGGCGGCAGAGGTCGTCGAGCTCGACGCCGGCGATCTCGGGGTAGAGGTGGCGGCGGCGGTGCGCCTCAGCGCGCGCGGCGCGAAGCAGGAGGTCGTGCAGCCGGTCGAGGGCACGAGCGCGCTCGACGCCCGTCGCCTGCAGCTCCTCGATCCATATCCGCGATTCGACGTCGGGCTCCCGTCCCCGAGCCGGAGCATCCTGCGTTCTCTCTCCCACGCGCAGGAGATTCACGACCCTGTCTGCGTCGTCGGGCCGGATGTTCTTTCGACGACGTAAGAACCGCCTCCGCCCGGACGCGGACCGAGTATCGCTCGAGACACAAGACCGAAAGGAGCCACATCATGGTCCGCAACCGTACGGCGCAGGTTGAGGGGTTGAACGTCTTCTACCGGGAGGCCGGCGACACGGGCAGCCCAAAGCTGCTGCTGCTCGGCGGCTTCCCCGCGTCCTCGCACCAGTTCCGGAACCTGATCCCAGCGCTCGCCGACCGCTTCCACGTCCTCTCACCCGACTATCCAGGCTTCGGCAACACCGACGTGCCGGAGGACTTCGCCTACACCTTCGAGCGACTCTCCGAGATCGTCGAGCGCCTGCTCGAGCAAACCGGATTTCACCCGTTCGGACTGTACCACCAGGACTACGGCGGGCCTCTCGGCAACCGAATCGTCGGACGACACCCTGACTGGCTGGAGTGGCAGGTGATCCAGAACTCGAACGCGTACGAGGAGGGATTCACCGCCGCCTGGGACGCCATCCGTCATGCGCTCTGGGTCGACCGCAGCCCCCAGACCGAAGCCCCGCTCGCCCCGTTCCTGGAGCTCGAAGGCGTGAAGCTCATTTACACGCACGGGCACCGCGACCCCGAGCAGATCAGCCCCGACAACTGGAACATGGACCTGCATTTCCTCGAGCGCCCAGGCGCCCGCGAGGTCCAGCTCGACCTTCTCTACGACTACCGCACCAACGTCGAGCTGTATCCACGGTGGCAGGCCTTCTTGCGGGAGCGCCGGCCGAAAACGCTGATCCTCTGGGGAGAGAACGACATCTTCTTCACCCCCGAAGGCGCTCGCGCGTACCTGCGCGATCTCCCCGAGGCCGAGCTGCACATGCTCGACAGCGGCCACTTCGCGGTCGAAGACTCACTCGACGAGATCGCCGCCTACATCAAGCGCTTCCACGCCGAGACGATCGAGGGCCGCGCGGCTGCGCAGTCGGCCGCAACCGCGATGGGAACCCGATGAGGGTGCTCTCCGTCAACGTCGGGCTTCCTCGCGAGGTGACGTGGAGAGGCAAGCCGGTCAGGACGGGGATCTACAAGGAGCCCGTGCGCGGTCGAGTCGCGGTTGCCACGCTCAACCTCGCCGGCGACGCTCAAGCCGACCTGCGCGTGCACGGCGGTAGGGACAAGGCCGTCTACGCCTACCCGTCCGAGTACTACGAGCTCTGGTCGCGCGAGCGACCAGAGCTCGAGCTCGGCCCTGGGACGTTCGGCGAGAACCTCACTACCGAAGGTCTCCTCGACGAGGACGTGAGCATCGGCGACCGCTTCCGATTCGGCACCGCCGAGCTCGTCGTGACCCAGCCGCGCCTACCCTGCTTCAAGCTCGGGATCAAGATGGGGCGCGACGAGTTCGTGACCGAGTTCCTCGAGCGAGGGCTCTACGGCTTCTACCTCGCCGTCACCCGCGAGGGCAACGTCGAAGCCGGCGATCCCATAGTCGCCCTGACCCGCGACCCGCATCGCTTCGGCGTCAACGAGGTCGCGCGGCTTTACGCCCGAGACCGCAACGACGTCGAAAGCATGGGACGCGCAGCCGAACTCGGCGTCCTCCCGGAGAGCTGGCGCGACTTCTTCCGCAAGCGCGTCAGCTCGCTTGCGGCATGACCCTCAGCTCCAGCGCCGAAGCCCCGGCGACCGGGCCCCAAGGGCGGCGCCTAAGCGGTGCCGCGCGGCCCCGCTCGACGAGGCCGCGTATAGGCGAACTCCACGGCTTGGTTGAGCCTGGCGCTGGTCCCCGGTCAGAGGGAGGGTCGAGCCCGCGGGGCCTGGTTGCACTTCTGGACACGGTTGGTCCTGCGGTGCTGGTCGGCCGCAGGGCGAGCACATAACGGTGCCTGCCTCCGGCCACTACATCCACAAGGATCAGCCCGGTGCGGTGGTCGCAGCCACGGTCGCTGTCACCGCCCAGACCGCGGAGAACTCACCGACCCGTCGCGCCTAGACGCCACATACGCTGGGGCTGTGTCCGAGGACGGGAGCCGACCTTCGCGAGTAGAGGACGTGCATGAGCTGGCGCTGGCCATGCCGTACGTCACCGTCGAGTACGGCAGCGGTGACAATCCCGTCTACCAGGTGGGTAGGAAGTCGTTCATTTTCTTCCGCAATCCGCGGCCGGACGCGGTCAATCCCGACACGGGTGAGCGCTATCCGGACGTGATCGTTTTCTGGGTCGCGTCCGAGGCGGACAAGCAGGCACTGGTTCAAGACGAGACGACACCGTTCTTCACCACCTCGCACTTCGACGGCCATCTGTCCGTGCTGCTACGGGCAAGCCACCTCAGTGAACTCACCCGACAGGAACTGGCAGAGGTCGTCCAGGACGCCTGGCTGTCGCGTACATCTGCACGCAGAGCGGACGCCTGGCTAAGCACGCACCCCACGGCGTGAGCCCCTGCCAGTCGGCGCCTCAGGGAGTCTCGGCCTGGTCGGCGATGGCCTCGTCCGGGGAGGCGCCGGCCTTGTCGTCGGACCGTTGCCGGGAAGACGACGAACTCGCCCTCCTGTTCGTTGCAGTCGGCCTCGGCGACGACGTCCCAGCCGTGGCGCCGCTGCCGGGCTGTGCCGCAGTGGCGTACGGCTCCTCAGAACCGTTCTGCATCCAGTCGGGACCACGGCTGCGCTTGGTAGCGGCGAGGCTGGCCGCTGCGGCGGCGCTGAACCCGCCTATTGCCAGGGCGGCGTTGCGTTTCTTGTGCGACTTGCGCGACTTCTCCAGTGCTGTGTACTCGCCCAGGAGCGCGCGCCACATTGCGACACTGCGTGCCTTGGCTTCAGTGCGTGTCGGACGCGATCGCTCCGCAGCCGACGCCATGAGGGCTAGTGCGAGCGGCACCAAGTCGTCGCTCACCTTGGTACGGGCAGCGCTTACCTTGGGGGCGATCACGTTCCCCGCTTTCTCTACGGTGGGCCCGGCCATGGCCTGAGCTTTGAAGGCAGTTTCCGCCGCACGATGACGCGCTTTCATCGCCTTAAGGCGTAGGCGCTCCTTGCGGCTTGGCTTGGCTTTGCCGAACCGGAACACAGCGACCTCCGGGTCGTCGATGGCTAGAAATCGCCGGCGAGCTCTTGCGAACAGCCAGCTTGACGCTCATTCCCCACGTTACGTGGAGTCATGCGGGAAGGCGGTTGTGGGATAAGCACCTCCCGTGGCCGAACCAGCACGCCGCGTGCGAGGATGCTCTAACGCGCCGGTGCCGAGCTGGGTGCCCGTGGCGTGTTTCCATATGTCGTTTTCGTACGAGTAGAGGGGCCGAACGCGTGGCCGAGGAGCTGTTCGCGATCATCACGACGAACGTCGGAGAAATCGAGCTCAAGCTCTTCCCCGACCGGACGCCGAAGACGGTGAGGAACTTCGTGGGGCTTGCCGAGGGCACGAAGGAGTGGACGGACCCCCGCACCGGCAAGTCGACCAGTGACCCGCTCTTCGACGGAACGATCTTCCACCGAGTGATCAAGGGCTTCATGATCCAGGGCGGTGACCCGCTCGGCACGGGAACGGGCGGTCCGGGCTACCGGTTCGCGGATGAGTTTCATCCAGACCTCACCTTCGACCGGCCCTATCTCCTCGCAATGGCCAATGCCGGACCCAACACGAACGGCTCGCAGTTCTTCGTTACGGTTGCACCGACCAAGTGGCTCACCCACAAACACACGATCTTCGGTGAGGTCGCCGATCACGAGAGCCGCGACGTTGTCGACCGCATCAGCAACACCGCGACCGGCGCCATGGACCGCCCGCTCGAGGACGTCGTCATCGACTCGATCCGGGTGGAACGCCGGGAGGCTTAGTGGGTGCTGAACCGGCGATGGCAGGGGACGAGCCCGGCCCTGCCGACGAGGTCGTCCCAACCTGTTATCGCCATCCTGGGCGTGAGACTCACATTCGCTGCACGCGGTGTGATCGCCCGATCTGTCCCGACTGCATGATCAGTGCAGCGGTCGGCTTTCAGTGCCCTGAGTGTGTACGCGACGGCGGTCGCGCGGTCCGCGAGGCACGTACACAGCTAGGCGGTCGAATTCACCGGCGGACCGACGTCGTGACCAAGACGCTCATCGCCGTCAACTTTGCCGTCTTCGTCCTCGCCAACCTCGGCGGCCCCGCACTCCAGGAGCGCTTGTCGCTGTTGGGAAATGCTGGGTTCCTCGCGTCGACAGGAGGTCCGGCTGGTGTCGCCCAGGGCGAGTGGTACCGGCTGATCACGGCAACGTTTCTGCACATCCAACTTGCGCATCTTGCCCTGAACATGATCGCTCTCTGGTTGTTCGGGCCACAGCTCGAGGCGGTGCTCGGACGTTGGCGATTCCTCACGCTCTATTTGCTCTCGGCGCTGGGTGGCTCGGTCGCCTCGTACATGTTCAACCCGCCCACCCAGCAATCGGTTGGCGCGTCCGGCGCGATCTTCGGTCTGCTCGGTGCCACCCTCGTGATCGCAAATCGACTGCGCTTCGAGGCAAGGGCGATTGGCATCCTCATCGTGCTGAACCTGGTGATCGGGTTCGTCGTCACAGGAATCGACTGGAAGGCGCACGTTGGGGGTCTCATCACCGGCGCAGTCGTGGCTGCGGTATTCGCGTACGCGCCTAAGGCCCGCAGTACCGAGGTCCAGGCCTTGGCGTGCCTCGTCGTCCTGGTGAGCCTCATCGGGCTCGTAGCGCTGCGTACCGCGCAGCTCACCTGAGACGCTTCGGTGGCGCGTTCCCGCACCAAACCTGGCACCCGTTCGCCAGCCGTCCCGCTGGGTCTGAGCGAGGTGAGACGAAAGCCGCTGAGGTTACTTCCAGCGGGTAGCCACACCGAAGCCCGCTGCGATGAACGCGAACCCGATGAGCAGATTCCAGTTGTGGAGATCGGAGATAATCGGCACGTCCTTGTCGCTCGCGTTCACGACATAGAAGGTGACCAGCCAGGCCAGACCGAAGAGCATCAGTCCAACCATCAGGGCAGCCACCCAGGGTGGGCTCTCGAGTCGGACCGGTGCCTTCTCGGGAGGCGGAGTGAATGCGGTCTTGCGCCGCAACCGGGACTTCGGCATCGGAGGACTCCTTGCAAGCTGGGCAGCCCGGGATTGGCCAGGTGGCGGTTTTCGCCCACCGCCGGGCGGGCTGGGCTGCCTCGGTTAGCGTAACGAACGCCATTCTCCCTTGTGCTGTCCGGTGGAGGTTGCGATGACGGCGGCTAAGCGGCGGTCGGCCATGGCTTGGCGAGCCGTGGTTCCCGTCGTGGCCGTGCTCGCCGGCCTCACGTTCGCGGTGAGCGGCGTGGCCGCCCGCGGAACGGATCTTCGGGGAGGTCGGTCGACTCGCCTCGCCGACCTGATCGAGAGCGTTGAGCAGGGCAATGCGCGGCGAGCGAGAGACGTCTCCGCACTTCATGACGAGGTTGGCGCCCTGACGGCGAAGTCAAGTGACGCTAGCGTCGAGGAAGCGCAGGCCGAGGCCCAGCGTCTCTCGCCACCTGCCGGGCTCACCGCCGTGACAGGTCCAGGCCTGACCGTCGCGCTCAACGATGCCCCAGCGGGAGCGATCGACCGCGCCTACCCCGGCCTGCCGACCCCAAGTCCGGACGATCTCGTCGTCCACCAGCAGGACGTTCAGGCTGTGGTCAACGCCCTGTGGGCGGGCGGCGCTGAGGCGATTCAGCTCATGGATCAGCGGGTGATCTCGACGAGTGCCGTGCGTTGCGTCGGCAACACGCTTATCCTTCAAGGCCGCGTGTACTCACCGCCTTATACCATCACCGCGATCGGCGACACCGATCGTCTTTTCGGTGCCCTGAGCAGGTCGACCGCGGTGCATAACTACCGGCAGTATGCGGCGGCATACGGGCTTGGCTACCAGGTAGGAACGAGTTCAGACGTGACGATTCCGGCGTATACTGGCGCGCTCGACCTCCGGTACGCCACGCCGGCGGGGGACTGATCGATGGAAGGCCAGTCCGGCTCAGGGACCGGATCAGAGCCGACGACCGAGCAGGAGAGCTGGTTCGTCCGGCCTCCAGCTGCGGGGCGAATGGATCCTGGCGTTCGTCATGAAGGCACCACGTCCCGGACGAAGGCGGTCGACGAACGGGCAGAGCAGAATGGCACCCCGGCGGCCGAGCCGGTCGGCCGCGAGGTCGAGCACGCGGCGACTGCTCCGCACCCGCTGCCGCGTCGGCAGCGAGGTCCGTCAGCGACCGCTGAAACCGTCCATCCAGAAATTGGGCCCGACCCATTCGGTCTGCCCACAGCCGGCACGCCCAAGGCCGACCGGACCGCGCCGCCTAGCTACGAGCAGAGTGCCGGGGAAAGCCCTGGTTCGCGAGAGTCGGCCGGCGAGGGGCTGCCACCGGCACGCGGGCCACTCCCCGGCGAGCCGCGCACCCAGGACACGATCTCGCAGGCAGGCATGGCGGCCGGGAACCGGCCCGAGCGGGCACCGGACCCATTCAACGCTCTCGACATCCGTGAGTGGTTCCGGGACACTCGCGCGACGCGACCAGGAGCCGAAAGCGGGTCAGGAGGCGATTCCTCCCCCACCGACCCCACGGAGGCGTCCACGCCCGAGGCGTCCGTACCTGTCCCGCGCGCACGACGGCGGTCTCTTCGCGCGGCGGTGGCCAAAGGTGTGGGCGAGATTCTGGTCACACTCGGCCTAGTGATCTTGCTCTTTTGCGTTTATCAGCTCTTCTACACCAATCTCGAATCCAACCGCGCTCAAGCAAAGATCAAGAACAGTCTCGAACGGGGCTGGCAGCCGGCTGAGCAGGCCCCGGACGCGAAGCCGGTCCGTGAGAACTTTGCCGGAGTCGGTACTGGTCAAGCGTTCGCGCTCATGCACATCCCCCGCCTTGGGCTGAGCTGGGAGAAGCCGATCCTCGAGGGCGTCAGTCTGGACGAGTTGTCGCAGGGGCTCGGCCACTACCCCAAATCCGCCATGCCAGGAAAGATCGGCAACTTCGCGGTGGCCGGACACCGCGCGACGCACGGCGAGCCCTTCCGCGATCTGAACAAACTGCGGCAAGGCGACGTCGTGATCGTGGAGACGGAGAACAACTGGTACCGGTATGTGATCGATAGCAATCAGATCGTTGATCCGACCGATGTCGAGGTCGTGCTTCCGGTGCCGAACCATCCCGGCGTCAAACCTACCGAGAAGTTGATCACATTGACGACATGCAATCCCCGTTGGGCGTCGACCGAGCGCCTGATCTACTGGGGCCACCTCGACTCGGTGATGAGTAAGGCGGCAGGAACGCCGGCTGAGCTGCGCAGCCAGCGGCCGCGTTGAGTACGTCCGCGGGAGGAATGGCGATGTACGGCTGGATCTGGCGGCACATCCCAGGTCACTGGATCGTCAAGGCGATCTGGGCGCTGACAGCAATCCTCTTCGTCCTGTGGCTGCTTTTCGAGCACGTCTTCCCATGGATCGACCCGCGGCTGCCATTCAACAACGTGACGGTGGACGAGTCCCATGCCTCTGCGCTGCACGCTCTTGGCGGCGGCCGATGACCCGCATCCTCGTCGTCGACAACTACGACAGCTTCGTTTTCAACCTGGTCCAATATCTCGGTCAGCTCGGCGTGGACTGCGAGGTCCGGCGCAACGACGAGGTGTCCCCCTCAGACGGCTGGGCGTACGACGGCGTGCTGCTCTCCCCAGGACCGGGCGTGCCGGAGAAGGCGGGCGTCTGCGTCCCGTTGATTCAGGAGTGTGGCGACGAGGTCCCCGTCCTCGGTGTGTGCCTCGGTCACCAGGCGATCGCCGTTGCCTTTGGCGCTACGGTGACCCGCGCGCCGGAGCTGTTGCACGGGAAGACCAGTGCGGTCTATCACGACGGCGCAGGGATACTGCACGGGCTGCCGAGTCCCTTCACGGCGACGCGCTACCACTCGCTGGCGGTGGAGCCGTCCTCGATCCCCTCAGAGCTCGAGGTGACCGGCCACACCGCGGGCGGGGTGGTGATGGCGCTGCGCCATCGCGATCTGCCGATCGAGGGCGTCCAGTTTCACCCCGAATCGGTCTTGACCGAGCACGGCCACCTGTTGCTGGCCAACTGGCTCGCCCAATGCGGCGATTCGGAAGCCGCGGAGCGCGCGGCCGACCTGGATCGGGCCGACCGATATTCCACCGCCTGATATCCGGATTCGCGTCGTCAGCTCAAGACGACGCAGCGACGACGCGCCACGGCCTGCTCAGCACCGTCACGTCACCCTTGAGGATGGTTGACCATGATGGTGATTTCTGTGTTCTGAGCGACCTGTGTCCCCGGCGGGATGCTCTGTGAGACGACCGTCCCCTCCGGCTTGGTGGGATCGGGCGGCCGTTGGTCCTGGACCTTCACCTTGAGGCCGTCGCTCTCCAACGCCTGCTTTGCCGCATCCTCGGTGAATCCGACGACGTTGCGGACCGTCACGAGCTGCTGCTGTGGTTGCTTCGCGACGGTGAGATTGACGGTCGTCCCTGGGTCGACCTTGGCGCCGGCACCTGGATCCTGATCCAGGACGGTGCCCGGTTGCTCGTCCGGAGCATCTACCTCGTTGACTTGGACCTGGAACCCGGCGTCCCGAAGTATGTTCTCGGCGTCATTCCGCTGCTTACCGACGACCGAGGGCACCGCGACCTGCTCAGGCCCCGTCGAAACGAGCAACTTGACCGTCGAGCCCTTCTTCGGCTTCGCCCCGGCGGCGGGATTCGTCCCGATGACGTGATCCTTCTCGACGTCGGCGCTGGCCTGATTCACAACCTGCACCTTGAAGCCGAGGTCCTCGAGCTTCGCCTGTGCGTCATCCGGCGTCAGATTCCTGACATCGGGGATCTCGACCGTTTCGGTCCCCTTCGAGATGCACAGTGTCACGGTTGTGTTCGGTGTGGCCTGAGTCTGGCCCTCGGGCGACTGCCGGTAAACCTGACCCGATCCGTACTGGTCGTTGAACGCCGCGCAGCCGTCGTCGACGCTGGGGTTGAAGTTGGCGTTCTGCAATTGCGAGACGGCGGCCTGCTCGGGGGACCCGAGCACCGACGGCACCTCTTGTGTCTTGGCGCCTTCGTCCCCGCCGAAGATCGCCCGGCCGATCAGCGCCGCCAGCGCAAAGACCGCGATCACTGCAAGCGTTATCAGCGCGATCATCGGGCCCTTGTTCTGCTTGGGTGGCGGCGGCTGGTAGCCAGGCGGGCCACCTGATCCATCCGGCCCGCCGGGGCCGTAGGCGCCGACGCCCGATCCGCCAGGAATCACCGCGGTCGGCTGCATGACCTGTGTGGCGGCGCCCGCGGTCCCAGCTGCCATCATGACCGCCGGCGCGGCGACCGGACGCCCGTCGAGTGCGCGGTCGATGTCAGCGCGCATCTCGTCGGAGGACTGATACCGGTTTTCAGGGTTCTTGGCCAGAGCCTTCAGCACGATGGCGTCGATCTCCGGCGGTATCTCGGGGTCGAAGTGCGAAGGCGGCAGCGGGTCCTCACGTACGTGCTGATAGGCAACCGACACCGGGGAGTCACCGACGAAGGGCGGCCGGCCGACAAGCAGCTCGTAGAGCAGGCAGCCAGTCGAGTAAATGTCAGACCGCGCGTCGACATGTTCGCCCTTGGCCTGCTCCGGCGAGAGGTACTGCGCCGTGCCGATTACCGCGGCGGTCGCGGTCATCGTGGCGCCCATGTCGGCCACCGCACGGGCGATGCCGAAGTCCATGACCTTGACATGACCGCTGCGGGTCAGCATCACGTTGCCGGGCTTGATGTCGCGGTGGATGATGCCGTTGCGATGTGAATACTCCAGGGCCTGCAAGACGCCGGCCACGATCTCGAGGGCCCGCTCGGGAAGCAGCCTGCGGCCCGACTGCAGGAGTTCCCGCAACGTGGTGCCGTCGACGTACTCCATCACGATGTAAGGCAGCGGTGTCCCATTGAGCAGGTCTTCGCCGGTGTCGTAGACCGCGACGATCGCCGGGTGGTTCAGCGATGCGGCGGATTGGGCCTCCCGGCGGAACCTGGCCTGGAAGGTCGGATCGCTGGCAAGGTCGGCACGCAGCGTCTTCACCGCGACATTGCGGCCGAGGCGCACGTCCCTGCCCATGTGGACCTCGGCCATGCCGCCCCGGCCGAGCACTCCGCCCAGCTCGTAGCGGCCGCCGACGAGACGCGGCTGATCCATTAGTCCTTGCCCTTCCTTCTGCCTATCCGTCGCCGTTGCGGGATCTTTCGTTATTGCCCTTGCTGGCGCGTTCGTGCGATCCCTCGGGAGCGCCGTCAGCGAGGTTAATCATGGGGGTGGGGGTCATCTCGGCCGACGAAGTGACCCCGGACACGGTACCGGGTATCGGGGCGGTGATGCTCTCGCTGTCCGATTTGGAGCCAAAGCGACCCCTTTTGAGCGCGAAGCTCCTGGCGGCGGATCGTGCATCCGCCGGATTCCCGAAGGCGTCAGTCTGACCTGCGGATGCGACGATCTGGACAACCGATCCTCGCGCGGCGGTCACCCCCGATCCTGGCGTTTGCTGAATAACGATGTCGACCTCCACGGTGTTGCTCGACGTGCGCACGACGAACGGGCGCAGTCCAGCGGCTCCGAGGTCGGCCGTTGCAGCTGCCACATCTTCCCCCACGACCTGAGGGACGGTCACTGTGGCGGATCCCCCACCTCGGGTCAGGAGGAACGCGCCGATCGCCGCAACGACGGCGAGCCCTATGGCGGCGGCCAGCACGGTCAGGCGGGTCCTCGGCGGGAGCGCCGGGACGCGCTTGAGGTCCACGGCGGGACGGCGAGGCGCACGCCGCCTGCCCGTGGGTGGCGCGGTCAGGCCATCCAAGATCGAGGTACGACCGGAGCGTGGGACATCGGCGCGTTCAGTTGCCGTCGTCGGCCCTGGCGGTGTCCTGGTCCCCGTCGGGTCGGCCGCCCTCGAGTGGCGGCCTGGCCTCGGCACGACCTCGGTGGGGGGGATCGTGGGCTCACGTGGCGTCATTGAGGACGAATCGGGCTTCCGGTCGGGTGACCCGCCGCTGCCGGTATCGGCGGGTACCTCCTTCGACGCCCCATTGTTCTCCCGGAGTCGCCGCGTCGCTGGTTCGCCGGACTGATGCGGCAACGCAACGAGGGGTGCCCCGACTGCGCTGTCGGAAGGCTCCGCAGGCAACGGGTCGCCGGCGGTCAGGTCCGCCGCGTCGGGCGACTCATCGCCGCGGTCGGCTCCGCCCTGCGGGCCCACCGCCTGCAGCGTCGACCTGATGTGTGCGATCTCGCGGGCAAGTGCACCGGCTGACGCGGGTCGCTGCAACGGGTCCTTCGCCAGTAGGCGATGTACTAGGTCTGACACATCCGACGACACCGAGCTAGGCAATATCGGTGGCGCCTCGTTCACCTGAGCCATCGCGATGGTCACCGGATTACTGCCCTGGAACGGCCGCCGGCCGGCAAGCGACTCATAGAGGACGATGCCGAGTGCATAGAGGTCTGACGCTGCTGTCGCTTCCCTGCCGCTGGCCTGTTCGGGCGACAGGTACTCAGCCGTCCCCATCACCGTGCCGGTTCCCGTGAGCGACGGATCGCCCACGGCTCGCGCCACCCCAAAGTCGGTGACCTTCACGTGATCGCCGGGCGTAATGATCAGATTCGGCGGCTTGATATCGCGGTGGACGACCCCGGCATCGTGCGCCGCCTGCAGCGCCAGCGCTGCCTGACCGGCGTACCTCAATGCTCGGTCGGGGTCGAGGGTCGTCTCCCTGGACAGGATCCACGACAGCGGCTCACCCGGGATCAGTTCCATGACAAGGTACGCGTAACCGCCCTGCTCGCCGTAATCGTGGACCGCGGCGATGCCCGGATGGGACAACATCGCCGTGTTGCGGGCCTCGGCGCGGAAGCGCCCGAGAAAGCCGGGATCCACGGCAAGATCCTCACGGAGGAGCTTCACCGCGACCGGGCGGCTGAGCAGCTCGTCGGTAGCCCGCCACACTTCGCCCATCCCGCCACGGGCGATGCGTTCAGTGAGGCGGTAGCGACCGCCGAGAAGTGTCTCGGCGCCGTCCGATGGGCGTATGAGGTCTTCGCCGGGGAGCCATTCGTAGCCGCTCTGGCCCGTTGGCTGGACACCGCGCTGAGTCAACGGCCCAACACCGCCTCCATCACGTCCTTCGCGATTGGCGCCGCGAGCCTGCCCCCTGAGATGTCTGCCGAGTTAGCAGCGCCGTTCTCGATGACCACGGCAACAGCCACCTCCTTGTCCCCGGACGATGCGAAGGACACGAACCAGGCATCCGGCTTCTGGCCCGCGCCCCGCTGAGCGGTACCGGTCTTTCCGCCGACACGTGCGCCGTCGATCCTGGCGTTCTGCCCGGTACCGTTCGCCACGACATCGACCATCATTGATTGCAGCTGCTGTGCGACAGCAGGAGAGATTGCGTCGTTCATCACTTCGGGCTTGGTCTGGCGCACGGTGGACAGGTCCGGTGCCCGGATCGTGTCGACAAGATACGGCCGCATCACGACGCCGTCGTTGGCGACGCCAGCAGCGACCATCGCCATCTGCAATGGGGTCACGGCCACGTCGAACTGGCCGATCGCCGACAGCGCTGTCTGCGGTGGATCTGGATTGGCCGGGAAGCGGCTCGTCGCCGCCTGCATGGGCACATCCAGATCTTCACCGAACCCAAATTTCTCAGCCTGCGTTCGCAACTTGGTCGCACCCAGCTTGAGGCCGATGCCCGCAAATGCGGTGTTGCACGAGATGCGAAGGGCGTTCTGCAGCGAGGTCTTCCCACCAGGCCCGCAGGCCTCACCGTTGAAGTTCGGCAGGTCGTGGGTCGTTTGCGGCAGGTCAAGGACGTTAGGGGCGTCGACCTGGGTGTCTGGCTTCCATCGCCCATCGGACAATGCGGCCGCCGACGTGATGATCTTGAAGGTGGAGCCTGGCGGATAAAGCTGCGCGAGCGGTCGGTTCAGCATCGGATTGTCCGGGTCCGCGTTCAGCCTCTTCCACGCCGCGCCGGACTTCTCCGGGTCGTGCGACGCCAGCTGGTTGGGGTCGAACGACGGCGAGGAGACCAAAGCGAGGATCGCTCCAGTGCGCGGATCCAGCGCGACGACAGCACCCCGCTTGCCCTGGATCGCATTCCAGGCCGCCTCCTGGGCCCGTGGATCAATGGTGAGCGACACGCTGCCGCCCTCAGGCTTCTTGTTGGTGACAAGGTCGATCAGCCGGCGGACGAAGAACGCGTCAGCGGTGCCGGCAAGGTAATCGTTCTCCTGCCGCTCGATCCCGGTCCGCCCGAAGATCGGGGAATGAAAGCCAGTGGCGGGCGCGTACATGGGTCCGTCGGAGTAGACCCGGAGGAACTTCAACTCGCCGCTGGTTGCCTTTGAGGTGGCGATGGGTTTCCCGCCCACCAGGATCGGACCGCGGGCCCTGGCGTACTCGTCGAGCAAGGTTCGCCGGTTGAGCGGGTTGTCCTTGTACTCGTCCGCCTTGACCACCTGCAGGTAGTTCACGTTCACCAGCAGGAGAGCGAAGAGCAGCAGGCAGGCAGCGGCGACCCTGCGCAGCGGTCTGTTCATTGCTTCATCACCTGTGTCGGGGCTTCGGCGACCGCGGGCGCGGGAACCGGGGCCGGAGCCCTGGCGGCGTTGCTGATGCGTAGTAGCAACGCGACGAGCGCCCAGTTGGCTACCAGCGAGGACCCGCCATAGGACAGGAACGGCGTGGTGAGCCCCGTCAGCGGGACGAGCCTGGTGACGCCACCGACGACGACGAAGAGCTGCAACGCAAGCGAGGTTGCCAGTCCAGCAGCTAGCAACTTCCCGAACGGATCGCGGACAGCAAGCGCGGTACGCAGCCCACGCTCCACGATGATTGCGTAGATGATGAGGACGGCCATCACGCCAGTGAGCCCGAGTTCCTCGCCGATAGTCGCCATGATGAAGTCCGTCTTCGCGTACGGGACACGCTCCGGCCGTCCTTGCCCGAGGCCGGTGCCGAGGATCCCGCCGGTGGCAAGGCCGAAGAGTCCTTCGAGGAGCTGTCCGCTGCCACCGATCTTGTTGTAGTAGGGCCAGGGGTCGAGCCAGATGTCGACCCGCCGCGCGACGTGGCCGAAGAATGTGTACGCACCGAGCGCGCCGGTGACGAAGAGGATGAGTCCGAACAGCAGCCAGGACAGGCGTTCAGTGGCGATGTAGAGCAGGATCACGAAAACGCCGAAGAAGAGCAGCGACGTGCCGAGATCCCGCTCCCGGACGAGGATCAGCAGGCTGGCGGCCCACGCAACCAGGATCGGCCCGAGGTCGCGGCCGCGTGGAAGGTCGATGCCGAGCACGCGGCGGCTGGCGAGCGCGAGCACGTCGCGCTTGGCCATCAAGTAGCCCGCGAAGAAGATGATCAGCAGGAGCTTGGCGAACTCGCCGGGCTGGATGGAGAAGCCGAAGGCGCGGATCCATATGCGAGCGCCATTCACCTCCGAGAACCGAGCCGGCAGCAGCGCCGGGAGGGCGAGCAATCCGATGCCGACGAACATGGCCGTGTACGCATACCGGCCGAGCGACCGGTGGTTGCGTACCAGGAGGAGGACGAGCACGAAGAGCGCGATGCCAACGGCCGTCCAGGCGAGCTGCAGCTGCACATCCTCTGACGGGGCCGCCCTGCCGTTCTGCCGAGCTCGCTCCGCCTCGCTGAGGTCGAGCCGGTAGATGAGCACGAGCCCAAGCCCGTTCAGCGCGGTGACCGCAGGCAGTAGAAGCGGGTCTGCATAGGGCGCGATCCTGCGCACCACGAGATGCGCGACGAGGACGAGGGCGCCTAGTCCCGCTCCGTAGGTCAGCAGGTCGGGTGGCAGCTTGCTGTCGACCGCCAGGCCCACCGCGGCGTAGGCGGCCATCGCGAGGACGATCGCAAAGACGAGCAGCGTGGCTTCGACGCCACGCCGCGTCGGTGCGGTCGGTGTTGCGACGCTCACGGCCCGGTCACTCCGTCGGTGTGTCACATCCGCCGGGGACGCTGCCGGTCGGGGTCGGGGAGGGCGACGGCGCCTGGACAGCAGATGCCGTGCCCGTTGGTAGGACGCTCGGAGTGGTGCTCGCGGTTGCGCCCGCAAGCGGAGTGGTTCCTGGCGTCGCAGCAGATCCGGTGGCCCGTGGCGTGGAGCCGCCGGCTGCGGCCGTACCTTGCGGTGCGACGGACGGCGTATCTCCTGATGGTGTCACCCCTGCCGGCTGGCTACTCGGAGAAGTCGACGCCGTCGCAGACTCGCGGGTGGCCCGGCAGCTTGCGGCGTCCGATTGGAGGTCTTGAACGATCTCCCTGGCATGGCTGAGGTTGTTCGCCTCGATGGTCTGTTCGACCTCGGTCCGGTCGTAGCTCGGCAGGTCACTGAGCGCCACGCCAGGACGTTCGTACACATTGGACAGGTGGATGCCCGCGACCGGCTGGGACAAGCCCCGGAAGATCGCGACTCGTCCCTCCGACGGACCGATGTAGTACTGCCGCTGTGACCACGTGTAACCGCCCCAGCCGACAGCGCAGATGACGGCGAGCACGAACCCTGCCAGCAGCGCACGGCGCAGCCACGGGTGGCCGAATCCCGATCGGGGAGAGCGACTGACCACCCGTTGAGCGCCGTTGCCACCATGCGCACCCTTGCTTAGGTCGTCCTCCTCGTCCATGCCGCCCGGCTCGCCGAGGGCGGCTGCCCGGCCGGCCGGTGTGTCCGGCGCGACTCGGCGGACGGTGGCCCGATCGGCCGCGGCGCCGACCACCTGCGGGGTAACCAGTCCGGCCTGCCCGTTCGTCGCCACGACGTCGGCCACAAGGCACGTGACGTTGTCCGGCCCGCCGGCACGAAGCGCAAGCTCGATGAGATCATCGGCGGCATCATCCGGGCCGTTCGCCTCGGTCAGCGTCTGCTGGATGGTCTCGAAGCTCACCACGTCGGAGAGCCCATCGCTGCAGACCAGGTAGCGATCACCCTCCCGTGCCTCTCGGACGGAAAGGTCGAGGTCGACTCGGCCGCCACGCCCATCAAGGGCCCGCATGATCAGCGAGCGGTGCGGATGGTAGGTCGCTTGCTCCGCGGTGATTCGGCCCTCGTCCACCAGGCCTTGGACGAAAGTGTGGTCCCGGGTGATCTGGCTGAGCTCACCGTCGCGGAGCAAATAGGCGCGAGAGTCGCCGATGTGGACGACCCCGAGCCGACTGCCGGCGAAGTAGAGGACGGTCAGGGTCGTGCCCATGGTGTCGAGTTCGGCGTCGTCCTCGATCATCTGGCGCAGGCGCTCGTTGGCGTCATCCACCGCAACCGAGAGCATGTCGAGCAACTCGGAGCCGGGCACGTCCTCATCGAGATGCGCGATGGACGCGATCACCGTCGAGCTTGCCACCTCGCCGTAAGCCTGTCCCCCCATGCCATCGGCGAGCGCGAGCAGCCGAGGCCCCGCGTACGCGGAGTCTTCGTTGCCCTCGCGGAGCAAGCCGACATCGGAGCGGGCGGCGTACCGCAGGGATAGCGTCATGCGGCCTACTTCCGAAGCTCGAGGACGGTCTTGCCGATTCTGATGGGAATGCCGATCTGTACTGGCGTCGGGCCGTCGACCTTGCGTCTGTCGAGATAGGTGCCGTTGGTAGAACCGAGGTCTTCAACCAGCCACATGCCATCGCGTGGGTAGACCCGAGCATGATGACTGGAGGCGTAGTCGTCGTCGAGCACGATCGTCGAATCGGCGGCTCGACCGATGGTAATCGCTGTATCGCTGAGTGGTACCGAGGTTCCGCTGAGTGACCCGCGAGTGACGATGAGCTTGGCGGGTGTCCCACGCTTCGGTTTGGCCGGTTTCGCCGGCCGCGGTCCGCGACCAGGTGGCCTGGTCGGAGTGGGTCGCCCGGTCTGGGCAGTCTTCCGGGGTGCGGGTCGGCGGCCGGTGCGCGCACCGAAGATGTCAGAGCGCATGACTGAGATCGCGGTCAGGACGAACAGCCACAGCACGGCCAGGAAGCCGAGCCGTATGACAGTGAGGGTCAGCTCAGACATAAGGTGCCGACACCTTAATGTCAGCCGGCCTCGCGCCGGTAGATCAGGATCGTGTTTCCCAACATGATCTGGTCGCTGTCTTCGAGCTGAGCTTGCGAGACGAGCCCGCCATTGAGGAGGGTCCCGTTCGTCGATCCGAGGTCGGTAATGGTGGTCGTGAAGCCGGCACGGATCTCGGCGTGCCGACGCGAGATACCGGGGTCATCGATGCGTAGGTCGACGTCCGAGCCGCGGCCTATCACGATGACCGGTTTCGTCAAGCCGTGCGGCTGACCGTTGATCTCGAGCCATGCAGTGGGCTGGTGGATCGGTGCCGGCTCGGACATCGGCATGACTCCTGGCACGACGCGGCTCTTCACCCGGAACATCCCGGTATCCAGCTCGGCCTGTTCTAGGTGAACCTCCACTGGCCCGACGAACTGGTAATGCTGCTCCGCCGCGTACTCCTGGACTACCCCGGCAAACTCAAACGCGAGTGCGTCCGCGTAAGGCGCGAGCCGCTCATGGTCGTGCGCGCCTAGCTCGACCACGAAGTCGTTCGGAACCATCGTGCGACCACGGCTGACGATCGCCGCCCGATCGTCGCATTCACGCTGGAGCGCACCTGCGATCTCGATGGGCTGTACCTCCGATTTGAACGCACGCGCAAAGGCGCCACTGACGAGCCCCTCGAGACGGCGCTCGAACCGGTCGAGAACTCCCATGGTCACCTCCTCCTTGCGCGTCGGGTTGGCCGGACACGCTCACCGCGCGGCCAGGCACCGTCCTTATCACCCTCTACCCAAGCCAACGTGCATCGGTCCTCTGCCGTTGCATGCGCGCCTGAGGCCAGCGGGGGGTTGGCCGTGTAGTGGCCCGCCGGAGTGTGGGCCTGCGTACTCGCCCCCGATGGTATCCGCGTCGACGTGGATGATGTCCGTTTTGTTGCAGCCGACCAAGATCGTATAACCCACGCGGTGTCGATCGTGGCCGTGTTAACCTTGTCCGGCTCGCGCGAGTGGCGGAATAGGCAGACGCGCACGGTTCAGGTCCGTGTGCCCGTAAGGGCGTGGGGGTTCAACTCCCCCCTCGCGCACCCCCGGACCGGCCTCTGACCAGCAGAAGTGTGTGCGCCCCCAGCCGATCTACTCTTCGGCGCGCAGGTGAGCGACGATGGCGGCCATCGACTCGCCCACTGCCAGAAAATCATCCTGGGTGAGGGCGTCCAGCAGATGCCTGCGTACTGACCTGACGTGGTCGGGCGCAGCCTGCTCCAGCCGTGCATATCCGTCGTCAGTCAGGTGGGCGTACCAGCCGCGTTTATCCGTGTCGCAGCCGACCCGCTCGACCATTCCCGCGCTCTCCAGGCGGTTGATCGCGTGCGAGAGCCGGCTCTTGGAGGAGAACGTCTCTGCGGCTAGCTGCGTCATTCGGATCCGGCGGTCGGGCGCCTCTGACAGGCGTACCAAGATCTCGTAGTCGGTCATGGACAGACCGTGGGTGCGCTGGAGATCGCGGTTGAAGCGATCAGACAGACGTGACGTCGCCTCGAGGTAGGCCCGCCAGGCCCTCTGCTCGGGCTCGGAGAGCCAATGAACGTCCGCCATGCGAACAAGTGTAGCTAGTTGACAGTTCAACTTCCTGTCTTTTACCCTGGGCAGAGTTAGTTGAACGTTAAACTACCTCCCGAGGAGGAGTTCGTCTATGACCACCACCGAGCGTACGGTTGCTCCGGCCGAGCTGGTCGGGAGCTGGGAGCTCGATCCGGCCCACACGAGGCTTGGTTTCGCAGCTCGGCATGCGATGATCTCGACCGTACGCGGCTCGTTCACCGACATCTCCGGTCGAGCGATACTGGACCCAGCCAGCCCGTCTTCTTCGTCCGCGACAGCGACCATCCAGGCCGCGAGCATCAGCACCGGCAGCGCTGACCGGGACGCGCACCTGCGAAGCAGTGACTTCTTCGAGGTCGAGAAGTATCCGACCCTCGAGTTCCGCAGCACCGAGTTCATCCCGACCGGCGATCCGAGGACCTGGATCCTCGTCGGCGATCTCACGATCAAGGACGTGACGAAGCCCGTCGAGCTCACCTTCACCCACCTCGGCAATGTCGTGGACCCATGGGGGAACGTCAAGGCGGGCTTCGAGGGTCGTGGCCAGATTTCGCGCAAGGACTGGGGCCTGACCTGGAATGCTGCACTCGAGGCAGGCGGCGTCCTGGTTGGTGACAAGATCACGCTGGAGCTCGAGGTCCAGGCCAGGAAGCTCTGACTTCCTGATCGGTGGACACGGCGAAGCCCGCTCGGATACACCTGAGGCGTGCCTGAGCTGCCAGAGGTTGAAGCGCTCGCCGCCTTCTTGCGGGAGCGAGCGGTCGGGCACGCGGTGGCTCGGGTTGATGTCGCTGCCATCAGCGTCCTCAAGACCTACGATCCACCGCTGTCGTCCCTGGGCGGGCTGACCCTGGTGTCCGTCGGGAGATACGGCAAGTTCCTCGACCTCGACTGCGACGGGCTGCATCTCGTCGTACACCTTGCCCGGGCAGGGTGGCTGCAGTGGCGGGACTCACTCCCCGCCGCACCGCCCCGACCCGGCAAGAGCCCGCTCGCGCTGCGCGTGCACCTCGATGACGGAAGCGGCTTCGACCTCACCGAGCAGGGCACCCAGAAGCGCCTCGCCGTCTACTGCGTCCGGGATCAGAACGAGGTACCGGGCATCGCCCGGCTCGGTCCTGACCCACTCGATCCCTCGTTCACCGAGCAGGTCTTCGACGGGTTGCTCGACGCGGCAGGCCGGGCACAGATCAAGGGTGTCCTTCGCGACCAATCGGTGATCGCCGGCATTGGCAATGCCTACTCGGACGAGGTCCTGCACGTTGCGAAGCTCTCACCGTTCAAACCGGCGGCGAACCTGTCGAACGAGGAGCGGAAACGGCTCTATGCCGCCATCGCCGAAACCCTGAGTTCGGCCGTCGAACGGTCGCGCGGACTCGCAGCGGGCAAGCTGAAGGCAGAGAAGAAGGTCGGGATGCGAGTCCACGGCAGGGCTGGTCTGCCGTGCCCAGTGTGCGGCGACACCGTGCGTGAGGTCTCCTTCAGTGATTCGTCTCTGCAGTACTGCCCGACCTGCCAGACCGGCGGGCAGATCCTCGCCGATCGCCGGCTCTCCAAGCTCCTGAAGTGAGCCGACGACAGATAGCAGCGTCACCAAGTGTCGCGTGTCCAAATTCTCTTCGCGTTGGCCCAGTACTAGATCACGCGCGGCGGATGGCCGTCCTCACTGACCATGGGTTGGCCGGCGCTATGCCACGCTTGCATGCCTCCGTCGAGGTTCAGGACCTCGTATCCCTGCCGGTTGAGGAAAACCGTGGCTTGCGCCGAGCGGCCCCCGACACGACAGACGCAGACGATTTGCCTATCGGCCGGGAGTTCATCGATGCGGGCCACCAGCTCACCCAGCGGAATGTGGTGAGCGTTATGGATGTGTCCGGCCTGCCATTCGTCACGCTCTCGTACGTCGAGATAGACGGCATCGGCCGGTGCCGCGCCCGCCGCAACCGCGGGGACCCGCGAATCGAAGATCATGCGCTCCTCCGCCTGCACGACCGCTGTCGACGTGGCGCCCGGGTGACATGGAGCACCGAGCGGTCGCTCCCTTCCTGCTAACACGAAGATCGTGATTGGGCGGTTCACCCAACCTCTTTCCGCATTTCCCAGCCAACCGTCGCAATGAACCTGCCGTTTTCGTGGATCAGTTCATACTTCGATCGAGACAGGAGTAATCGGTCAATATACTCCTGACCATGCAGAACCCGATGAGTCGCGTCGACGTCACCCGCCTCGGTGCGCTCGCGCTCATCTGGGGCGCGAGCTTCCTCTTCATCAAGGTCGCCGTCGAAGGGATGACCGACCTTCAGGTCGTGCTTTTCAGGACCTGGCTGGGCGCGGCCGCACTGCTCACCCTCGTCCTCCTGCGCCGACTACCGGTGCCTCGCGGCATCCGGCTTTGGGGTCATCTGCTGGTGATCGGCGGCATCGGGAACGCGCTGCCGTTCTTCCTGTTCGCCTGGGCGGAGAATGGCCGCATCTCATCCGGCCTTGCGGGCATCTACAACGGCACGACACCGCTGTTCACGATGATGCTCGCCATGGCCTTTCTTAGTGCCGAACCGGCGACCCTGGCCCGGGGGATAGGGCTGCTGCTCGGCTTCGCGGGAGTGGTCTTGGTCCTCGCGCCTTGGCAGGGCAGCGATGGGTCGAGTCTCGCCGGGCAGGTTGCCTGCCTGGCAGCGGCGGCGTCATATGGTGTCACGCTGGTCTGGAACCGCCGCTTCCTGCCGGCCTTCGGCTATCCGCCGTACTCGCTGGCTCTCGGCCAGGTCGCTGCTGCAGGCCTGGTCACGACCGTCATCTCGGTTCTCACCGGATGGGAAACGGTCCACCTGACCTGGCGGGTGGCCGGGAGCATCCTCGCCCTCGGCGTGTTCGGTACGGGAATCGCGTTCTTCCTGCTCTTCGCACTGATGGACAGGATCGGCGCCACTCGCGCCTCCATGGTCACCTATCTCGTCCCGCTCGTTGCGGTTGCGCTCGGTGTTCTCGTTCTCGGCGAGAGCGTTTCCTGGCATCACTTCGTCGGTGGGGCCGTCGTCCTGCTCGGCATCATGATCGCGGAGCGCCGGTTGCCGCTGCTGGCTGCTCGGCGGCGGCCGGCCCTTGCCGACCTGACGTAAGGCGTTCCCGACCTGCGATCAGGACTGGCCAGCCGGCGCACTCGACGCTAAGGATCGGGCAGGTCGCAGTCAGTTCGTGGTGGCAGGGCCCGAAACGGGCTTGATGTGGGCGAACGTGCTGCGAGCGTTCCAGGTTGGGAAGGCTCGTGTCAGCCACGGCGGGCCGTCGAGCCGGATCCGGGAGTCGCGGAGCGCCTCGGCCCAAGTGAGCTGGCCGGCATGCCACTTGACGAAGGCTTCGGCCTCGGCGGTGATGTAGAGGTCCTCGTCGAGACCGGAATACGTCTTGCAGATCTCGGTCTCTCCGCGCTCGAGCAGCAACCAGTAGCGCTCGTGACGCCGGAAGCCCGTGAAGTCGAACTGGATGACCACGCGCCGGTCGGGGAGCCTGTCTGGGCGGAGCGCGTTGCACATCGACCACAGGGCGACATATGGATCGAGGTTCTCGGGGGCGATCTCGAGCCAACGGGCACCCCACTCGCCGAGCGTCTCGCAGACTCTGAACAAGTCGTGACCTGAATCGGTGAGCTGGTAGCGGTGGCCGCGCCCCTGAGGTTTGGGCGTTGAGTCGACGATACCGAGGCGTTCGAGTTGCTCGAGCCGCTGTGCGAGCAGCGTGCGAGAGAGCCCGGGAGCGCCCCCGAGGATCTCCCCGAAGGTCGCGCAGCCCAGGTGCAGGTTGCGGATGATCAGCGGGGTCCACCGCTCGGCGAAGATTTCTGCGCCGCGGGCGATCGGGCAGTACTGGCCATAGGTCCTCACTGTTGCAGCGTGGCAAGCCTCCCACCTGCCGTGAAGTCCAGATTCCGTACTTCGGAGTCCAGATTGCTGACTTCACGGCGGTGTGCACCGATGGTGCGCTGGACCCGTCAACCAGGAGGAACGATGACAGCACTGACCAATGAAGGCGTAAGCCCGCGGGGCAGCATGGTGACCGGCATCAAGATCCCCGCATTCCGCGGCGAGTTGATCGCAGCCGACGACACTGATTACGGCAACGCCCGAGCCGTGTGGAACGGCAGGGTCGACCGGCGACCTCGACTGATCGCCCGATGCGCCGGGGGCGCCGATGTAGCCTCGGCGGTGCGCTTCGCACGGGACTGCGACCTGGAGATCGCGGTGCGTGGCGGAGGCCACAACGTGGCCGGCACCGCGGTGTGCGACGACGGAATCGTCATCGACCTCTGCGCGATGCGCGCCGTCTCGGTCGACCCCGCCGAACGCACGGTCCAGGTCCAGGGTGGCGCCCTGTGGAGAGACGTTGACCACGAAACCCAGGCCCATGGACTGGCTACGACCGGCGGCATCGTGGGCCACACCGGCGTCGGCGGCCTCAGCCTCGGCGGCGGCATCGGCTGGCTCATGCGCAAGCACGGGCTTACGGTTGACAACCTCGTGGAGGCCGAGGTCGTCACCGCTGAGGGCGACATCGTCCGAGCATCGGCCAACGATCACCCCGACCTGTTCTGGGCACTGCGAGGCGGCGGCGGGAACTTCGGCGTCGTCAGCTCGTTCCGGTTCGCGTTGCACCCGGTCGGTCCGCCCGTCATCGCCGGTCTAGTGTTTTGGGCGGCCGAGGACGCCACCGACGTCCTGCGCTTCTACAGAGAGCTTGTCGCCGACGCGCCCGACGAACTCGGGACGGTGATCCGGCTTGGCACGGTCCCGCCGCTGCCGAATATCAGACCCGAGACGCACTTCCAGCCGTCGATCGCGGTGGGCTGCTGTTACGCCGGGCCGGTGGCGGACGGAGAGCGTATCGTTCGTCCGCTCCGCCGGTTCGGCACCCCGCTCGTGGACGTGGTCGGACCCACGCTCTACGTCGATCACCAGCGCGGCCTAGACGACACTGTCCCGCACGGATGGCACTACTACTGGAAGGCCGCGAACCTCACGGCTCTATCCGATGAGGTCATCGGCGTTGTGGCCGAGCATGCCTTCCGCGCCAGGTCACCAAGGTCGTACGCGACGATGTTCCACCTGGGTGGCGCGGTCGCGCGTGTCCCTCGGGAGGCGACGGCGTATCCCAGCCGCGACGTCGCCCACAACATCATCATCGATGCCGCATGGCTCGCGGATCAGGACGAGACGGTTGGCACAGCCGACACCGGCTGGGCAAGGGGATTCCTCGAGGCTCTCGAAGCACACCGCGCCGGCGTGTACGTCAACTTCCTCGACGCCGACGATGACACCAATCGAGTTCGCGAGGCCTACGGCGAGGACACCTACCTGCGGTTGGCTCAGATCAAGGCGAGATACGACCCGCAAAACGTGTTCCACAACAACAAGAACATCCGACCCGCTGCGCCGGGCATCTGATGCCACCACCCCAGGGCCCGATCCCAGCTCGTTGCTGCAGGAAAGTGGACGTGGCGTCGCGACACGCCGATAGGTGTTTCTAGGCGAATCTACGGTCTGCGCAATATGACGCCATACTCTCGAAGATCGTGGACCCGATCCGGAATCCGTATGCGCCCGGCGCCGGGCAGCGGCCACCCGAGCTGGCCGGCCGCGACCGCGAGCTGGCGCAGTTCGACGTCGTGGTCGAGCGGGTGGCGACAGCGCGGCCCGAGCGCTCGCTGGTCCTCACTGGCCTGCGCGGAGTCGGCAAGACGGTGCTACTCAATGCGATGAGATCGCAGGCAATGGCTCGGCTGTGGGGGACCGGAAAGATCGAGGCGAAGCCCGAGCAGTCGATCCGCAGGCCGGTAGGCGCCGCGCTGCACATGGCGATCCGCGAGGTCGCGCAGCGACATCGCAATCCGGCACGCGTCGCTGCGTTCTTCTCGGTCCTCAAAGCGTTTCTCCTGCGGGATCCGGCTGCATCGGCGGGGAAGCCAGGGCACCGCTGGCAGCCCGGTATCGACGGGCCGACTGCGCGGGGACGCGCAGACTCCGGCGACATCGAGATCGACGTGACCGAGCTGTTTCTCGACGCCGCAGCAGTGGCGGCCGATCTCGGAGTCGGGGTCGCGCTGTTCGTCGACGAAATGCAGGACGTACGGGGTGAGGACCTATCCGCGATATGCGCCGCGTGCCACGAGCTCTCCCAGCAGGCCGCACCGCTGATCGTCGTCGGGGCCGGGCTGCCGCACCTGCCGTCCCTGCTCTCCTCGTGCAAGAGCTACTCGGAGCGGCTGTTCCACTATCTGCGCATCGACCGGCTCGACCGCGTGGCGGCAGACCGCGCGCTGACCGCGCCGGCAGAACGCGAGGGTGCAGCCTTTACTCCGGCGGCGCTCGACGTGCTCTATGACGCGGCCGATGGTTATCCGTACTTCGTCCAGGCCTATGGCAAGGTCTCCTGGGACGCGGCGCCGGAGAGTCCAATCACCGCGGACGACGTAAAGGTCGCGGCTCCTCAAGCCGAGTCCGAGCTCGCCGTCGGGTTCTTTGGATCGCGCTACGAGCGGGCGACGCCAGCCGAGCGTGAGTACATGCGGGCGATGGCATCGCTTGGCGACGGCGCGGTGCCGACGGCCGACGTCGCGGACACTTTGTCGAGGAAGCCGTCGTCGCTGTCGCCTGCCCGCGACAGCCTTATCAAGAAGGGCCTGGTCTATTCGGCCGAGCGAGGCACGGTGGCCTTCACGGTGCCGCACTTCGGCCACTTCCTGCGCGCCCAGCCGTTCTAGTGTCCCCGCCAGAAATTCGCCGGCCGGCGGAGGCTCTCGCACCGTCTAGTGCCGTCTAGCACTGAGGCAAGAGAGCCGAAGACTTCCGTATAGCCGGGTGGGCGCTAGTGTGCGAAACCGAGTCTCTGGCGAGGGACACTAGTCGAAGAGATCCTCGAGGAAACTCTTCCGCTTCTTGTACGGACCCTGGCGGCGCTGGTCGTCGTCATGCTCCTCGTCGCGATATTGCGGCTGTTGGTACGGCGGGGGTGCCGGCGGGCCCTGCGGGTGAGCCTCTGGGTGTAAACCTACGCAACGGATGCTCGAGCCCATTTTCTCCAGCAGTCCACTGGACTGGCTCGGGACCAGTTGGGTTTGCTCCAGATCGTCGGGTGCAGAATGAACGCGACCCACCAACGCGGGAGCTCGGGCGAACCGGGCTGAGAGGGCGGCTAGCCGCAACCGCTGACAGCGCCGCCGACCGCTTGAACCTGACCGGGTAATGCCGGCGTAGGGAGCGCGCCATGACGGCCACTGTCGATCGCACAACCAAGCCGGCCTCCGATGAGGCTCCGCTCACCCTCGATACGGAGGTCGTGCCCCCGCAACCACTCGGATTTCGCGATCAGTTCGCGTTCTGGGCGAATCTCGGCGTCAGCCTGCTCGGCTTCGGCGGCGCACTCTTCATCCTCCAGCCAGTCGGCTTCGACCGGCTCCCGCTGTTCGCCGCCCTGCTTGCCGCACTGGTCGGCACGGCTGTCGGAGCCTTGATGGTCGCCTTGGCGACGCTGCCCGGTGCGCGGACCGGCGCACCGTCGATGGCACTGCTGCGGGGGCTGTTCGGTACGAAGATCTCCTATTTGCCGACGGCGCTGAACGTCCTGCAGCTGATCGGGTGGGGAACCTTCGAGCTGTTCATCATCGCCGAGGCGGCAGAGGCCCTCACCGACGGGTTCGGGCCACGCTGGGCCTATGTCGTCGGAGCAGGAATCGTCACCACCATCATGACCATCTACCCACTGGGTCTGATTCGGCTGCTCCGTCGTTATGTCACGGTGGCCGTGTTCGTGGCCATGGCCTACTTCACCGTCGTGTTTCTCCGTGAGGGCCTGCCGGACCTCTCCGGGGGTTCCTGGCACGGCTTCCTTCCGGCCGTGGATATCGCACTAGCCGTAGCGATCTCCTGGGTACCGCTCGCCTCGGACTACTCCCGCTTCTCCACGACGCCCTCGCGGGCGTTCTGGAGTGTCCTGACGGGCTTTACGCTGACCTCGGTTTGGACCTTCTGGCTGGGCCTGCTCGCCCTCTCGACGGTCGGGAACGATCCCACGAAAGTCTTCACTGCATTCACTGAGGCCGGCTCCGGAGTCGTAACCGGCCTGGCGCTGCTCGCATTCGGTGTGCTGATCGTTCGAGAGGTGGACCAGTCGTTCGCCAACGTCTACTCGACCGCGGTCTCGACGCAGAACATCACGCCTCGGGTGGACCGGAGACTTCTGTGCGTCATCATCGGGGCGATTATCACCGCCCTAGCATTGGCGGTGGACTTCACGACCTACGCGAATTTCCTCTACCTCATCGGCTCGGTGTTCCTCCCGATGTTCGCGGTGCTGATCGTGGACTACCTCTTCGGCGCCGGGCGCCGCGGGTGGAATCTGGCGCCCGACGCGCCGTCGCGGTGGCTCATGTTGGTGCCCTGGCTCGGCGGGTTCGTGACCTATCAGCTCATCAATCCGGGAAGCGTCTCGGCTTGGGTCGACTTCTGGACCTCCGTACGTGACGCCATTGGGTTCACGCCTCAGTCGTGGACGAGCGCATCGTTGTTCTCGTTCCTGGTCGCGGCCGCACTGACCTGGCTCGTTGTCGGGCTAACCGAGCGAGAGGGCAGGCTGACGGGCCCGAGCTGACGCTTCTGCGAGTAGGTCACGCTCCATCATCCGTAGGCCACTTTCGCGTTACGCAGTGCTCGCCGGCCGTTCGGTTCAGGCTTTGCGTTTTGCGCTGTTTCACGTGGAACCATGAGGGCACGGGGGTCAGGTCTGGGAGGGCGACACGTTCGGCCACGGCGATCCGATCGGCAGGACAAGATCATGATCGTGGAGGAGCACGGCGCGCGGACGCCGAGGGTGACCGAGCGCATAAAGGTCTATGCGCACCGCGGTGCCTCTGAGGACGCACCCGAACACACGCTCGCGGCCTACAAACAGGCGATTCTCGATGGCGCCGATGGACTCGAGTGCGACGTGCGCCTGACCGCCGACGGCGAGCTGGTATGCGTACACGATCGCCGCATCGATCGGACCTCGAACGGTCGCGGCTCGGTCTCGACTCTCGAGCTGTCGGAGCTGCGCTCCCTGGACTTCGGTCGATGGAAGGAGACGTGGGAGGATTTCGAAGATCCGGAGGAGCCAGATCGGGACCGGTCCGAAATCCTCACCCTTGACACGCTGCTCGGACTCATCGCCGACGCGGGCCGGCCCATCGAGCTGCTCATCGAGACCAAGCACCCGACAAGGTATGCGGGGCTGGTCGAGCGCCGGCTCGTCGAAATGTTGCATCAGTTCGGATACGCCCATCCGCGCCTCGGTATGACATCCCCCATCAAGGTCATGAGTTTCTCGCAGTGGAGCCTGCGCCGGATCCGGCAGCTCGCACCGAGCCTCACGACGGTTCTGCTGATGCAGCGGGTGCCGGTCAGATTCCGCAACGGCAGCTTGCCGCTCGGCGTGGCCGTCGCGGGGCCATCGGTCGACATCGTGCGGGCGCATCCCCACTATGTCGAGCGGGTGCACGGGTACGGCCACGCTGTTCACGTGTGGACGGTCAACCGAGTCCTCGATCTCGATATGTGTGCCGGCATGGGGGTCGATGCGATCATCACCGACCGTCCCAGGCGTGCGCTGGAACGGCTAGGCCACTGATCTTCCCTCGCCTTGTAATTGGCCGCCTACCTGCAGTGAAAGCGACACAACCGTGACCGGTATCGGTTGCCGGGCGTCGTTTCCTTCCCCCTTTCACCGGGCATTTCCCCCAAAGGTGAGGGAACTCGGGGGACCGTCATGCGACGTAGGGAGGCGCATGTAGTGGCGACGGCCACACGACGGGCAGCGACGTCTGCCACCCTCCTTTTCGCGCACACTACCGGCAGCGTGCGATCCGCCAGGCGGCGCCTCGCTAATGATCTCGAAAAGCGGGGGGTTCCGAAGGAGATCATCGACGACGCCGTCCTCGTCTTGTCTGAGGTGATGAGCAACGCACTCCGGCATGCTCGCGCGCTCGGCTCAGGAAAGGTCAAAGTCGCCTGGGACGTGCGCGCCGGTGCCGTCGAGATCGAGGTCACCGACGGCGGTGGGGCGACACGTCCCCGTACGGCGCAGCCGTCGCTGTCCTCTCTGGGTGGGCGGGGCCTCGGCATAGTCACCACCCTCACCTCGGACTGGGGTGTCAAGGCTTCGGGGAGCGAGACCACCGTCTGGGCAGTCTTGCCAGTCGACAGCCGCCAGTACGCCTGAGGTCGAGGCGGATTTCGGGCCCAGGTCATCACGGCCCCGCGGAGAATGCGACCGAACGCGGCTTCCTTGACAGCAGGCGCCGAGCGATCAGCGGCACCTGAACCGGGCGACTCGTTAAGGAGCAAACGGCAGGGAAGTAGGGTCGCTCGTGTCCTTCGGGCACAGGACACGAGTCGTACGGCATTCGGAGGAGGGCTGATGGGGAAGCAGGCTCGCCTGCGGGCGGCCAGGGCGTCGGCGGCGCGCGTGACTGGCGATATCCCCGCTGTGAGCAGCCAGGAGGCGTGTCCTTGCGGGTCCGGCTTGAAATACAAGGACTGTCACGGTCGGGCGGCGCAGCGAGACCGCTTCGTCAGTCGTCCCTTTGAAGGCCTTCCGTCGGAAGGCGACTGGATCGCGCTGCGGGAGTTCGTTCCCGCCGCCACGGCACCTATCAGTCTGGTTGGAAGGTATTCGGCAACGGCAGCGACCGTTTGCACCGTCCTGCCCGGCGCCTACCCGGCGATGCACCGCGCCGACGGGTCCGTGCTCGTTGCCATGCAGACGCAGCTGCCCTCCGTCGACCCCAGCCGCGATGTTGCGCGGGCGATGATCGCGGCCATAGCGGCGGAAGATGGTACGGCAGTCGCCGATGTACCTGACGCCGCTGACACGGTGCGATTGCAGGACCTCGTGGACCCGTCTGCTCCACTCAGCGTGACCGTCCATGAAGGCTTTGAGTTCTGGCTCGACGGCGATGCATCCGACGAGGTAGCAGACTCGCTGGACCGCGCAAATGCCGCCGCCGTCCCCACCAGGCGGCTCGCGTCCGTCGAGGCTGCCTATTGGAGCGCAGTCAGAGATCGCAATCATGTTCGTTGGGTGTGGCCCTACCCGGAAAGCGCGACGATCGACGCGCTTGCGCGCCTCCACGCCGCCGGCGAGTCCGCCTTGGGCGAGGACAGCCGCTTCGTCGGTTCCTTCCGGGCCCACGGAGTTCTCGTCCCGGTGTGGGATCTAACGCAGGACGTGACCGCAGACGCGGTGGAAGAGCCGGCCGCAGCCTTCGCGAAGAGGATGGAGGAGGCGCTCTCGGTCTCCACACCGCTTAGCGCCGCCGAGCGGCGAGCCCGTGACGGGCTGCTGAACCGCCAGCTGACTCTCCGCTGAGGTGCGAAGGAGCCCAGCGAAGGTCCGACCGCTCGTGTACTGACAGTAACAATCTGCTAGCTTGCGGCGACAAGGGTCACAGATCGGATACATGGCCGCTGGTTCCTATATTGACGTACCAGTCAAGTGCGGGATTGCGCCGCCTCGGGGTGCCTCTGCTAAGGTTTTTCGAAGCCCGGGCGCTTCTGTATCCCCCGTCAGAAGCGCTCGGGCACCTCCATGTCAAGGCACTCCCGGGCATCTTGCTGCGTCGATCGACGTGCATGCCGTCCCTCACCGGGGCTAGCTGGGGAGAGGCTCACGGTGGATGGGGCAGGACATGCACCGCGGCCCACCCCGACCACTGCCCAACTCGCTACCCGCGATAGCGATGACCTCGACCCCGGCCACCTCGAGCCGGGCGTTGGTCTCGATGTTGCGCTCGTAAGCCACGCACAGCCGGGGGGCCACCGCCAGGGTGTTATTGCCGTCGTCCCACTGCTCGCGTTCGGCCGTGATTGGATCAAGGCCGGTGTCGATCACGCGCAGGGTGTCGAGGCCCATCGCTTTGGCGGCGGCGACCAGGAACGGCTCCGGGCCGTCGACACGCAGCGGCGCCACATCATCCGCTAGACGTCCACCGTTGGCGGTAATCGTGTACGCGGCAAGCTCATCGGCGACGTTGGGATACATAACGACGGCATCGCGGTCGACCATGGTGCAGACCGTGTCCAGGTGCATGGTCGCTCGGTCCTGAGCGATCGGGACCCCGAGGACTGTGTGCGCCAGGTCAGCGGCGAGTGCGTGCCGGGCGAGACGCTCTACACCGGCGGGAGTTGTCCGCTCCCCCATTCCGATAGCGATCACTCCCGGGCTAAGGAGCAGGACGTCGCCGCCCTCGAGAGATTCGAGCCCCGGTTCGTACGCCACCTCGGTGCCGGCGAATCTTGGGTGGAACCTGTAGATGGCCTGGGTCAGCGAGCTTTCCCGCAGGCGCGCGGGCATCGCCAGGCTTGTCACCGCGACCCGGTCCTTGATCCACACGCTTGAGTCACGAGTGAACAACAGGTTCGGCAGCGGGTCGACGATGAAGTCGTGGAGGTCCATCAGGCGATAGACCAGCCCGGTGCCGTCGTGCAGTTCCTCGTGGGCCAGCCCGGCGATGAGGACGGTTGCGAGGTCGTCCGGATGCAGCCCGCCGAGGTGCGCGGCGACCTCAGCCCGTAGGGTCCCGCCCAGTCTTGGAGCGGCCAGGACGGCGTCAATGGTGAGCCGCCTCGCCTCTGGCGTCTCCAGCGTCTCGGCGAGCAGTTCTGCGAGGTAGAGGACTTCGACGCCGTGGTCCCTGAGCGCTTCTGCAAAGGCGTCGTGCTCTTCCTGCGCTCGGCCGACCCACGGAATCCCGTCGAAGAGCAGCTTGTCGTTGTTCCTCGGAGTGAGCCGCCTCAGCTCGGGCCCTGGCCGGTGCAGCATCACCGTCCGCAGCCGGCCCACCTCGCTGTCTACGCCGCACGGGTTCGTCATGCGTGGAGCCTATGACTCCATATCCGTCGGCCGGGTTGCAGCCCGCGGTTCAGGGGCGCGTCCCAGCGCGGCGAACCCGCAGTGGCATTCGACGAGGCCGGCCGTCAGTGCTGTCGCTCCTTGGAGACGACGAGAACCACCCCGAGCACGATCACAGCACCGCCGGCGATAACCGCGGCAGTGATCGGCTCGTTCAGGATGAGCGCTCCGAGGAGGACCGCGATCACGGGGTTCACGTAGGCGTAGGTCGCGACCAGCGAGATCGGCGCATGGTGCAGGAGCCAGACGTACGCACTAAACGCGATCACCGAGCCCATGACGATGAGATAGGCCAGCGCCAACCAGGACCGCCCGCTGATCGCACCAAGATCGAAGTCTTTCGACTCGCCAGCGGCGAGGCCGACCAGCACGAGCACGCTGCCCCCGGCGAGCATCTGGTAGAACGTCGTCACAAACGGGTTCGCGGGCATCGCCGCTCGACCTCCGAGCAGCGATCCGATCGACCAGGAGAGGGAGGCGCCGATAATCAGCAGGATGCCGCCGACCGTGGTCGTTCCGGCGTCGCCGCTGGGCACAACGAGGATCGTCAATCCGACGAAGCCGATCAGCACGCCGAGGACGGTTCGCGAACGCGGCCGATCGCCGGTCAATGCCCGCAGGACCACCACCCAGAGCGGAACCATCGCGACGAGCAGGGCGGCGATGCCGGACGCGACAGTTCGCTCGCCAAGCACCACACCCCCGTTGCCGCCGACGAGGAGAAGGACCCCGACGAATGCCGCTGCGGCGGCTCGGTGCCGCTCGACCCTCAGCACCTGGAGGCCGGACCGGCCGATCAGAATCATCCCGACGATGCCCGTCGCGACGAGGAAGCGCACGCCCGCCGACAGCATCGGCGGCATCGTCTCGATGACGACCCGGATCGCGAGGTAGGTGGATCCCCACACCACGTACACCGTGGCCATCGCAAGCCACAGCATTCTCGTTCGTGAGCGAACGGCCGAGCGCAGGGCAACCACGGCGACTGTCACGAGTAAATTATCCCTTTACTCCTGTCACAGATTCAAC
>JBKPTD010000090.1:0-10555 GCA_046735375.1 Actinomycetota bacterium
GCGGCGTCTCCATTCCCTCAGCCGGCGAGCCTCACGGCGTACATGCAGGACGTACACGACAAGCCCGAGTGCGGGCACAGCCGGAGCCCAGCCCGGGAGCCCGGACATCTGCCCGCCGACAACGGCGCCGACGACGAGAACCGCGAGTGTCCCCACTAGCCGCCGACGGCGGGCGAGCGGATGACGACGCATCGAGGCCGAGGCGTCGGCCGCTGCAGCGCCCCCAGCCATCGACACGTCGGACCGGGCCGCAGGTCCCGGGGCCGCCCGGGTCGTACGCTGCACGCGGAGCGGGGGTGATCCACCCGATCCGCGGATGCTCGCTCCCCGCATCGCCGGACCTCGAGACCCCGAGCCGACACGGGCCACGCGTCCGCCGCCAGAGGACGATCGCGCGGTGATCGGCGGCGCGGTGGGCCGTGCACCTGCACCTCGGGCGAGCGCGGCGTGGGCGTGCGCACGCGGCCGCCGCCTGCCGAGCACTCGAATGCCGGGCGAGTTTCGGGCCTGCAGGACAGGTCCGGGAAGCGGATCACCCCTCCTGATCAGCGAGGGGGCGAGGATGGCAGCCCAAACCGCGACGATCGCGGCACAGATCAACCCGGCCCCCATATCCATGACCGTAGGCCGCGCGGACCAGAGATCGCCGGATTGAACACGTGTGTCGCATGTGACTTATGTGATTAGTGTGACTTCAGAGCTCACGGCGGAGCCGCTCGGGTTGCATACCATCGGGCCAGCAGGCTGCCTGCCACCTCCTCCTCGTTCAGCGCATACACCAGGTGGTCCCGCCAGTCGCCGTCGATATGCAGATAGCGCGGCCGCATCCCCTCGAACCGGAAGCCGAGCTTCTCGACGACCCGGCGGCTCGCGTGGTTCTCCGGGCGCATGGCGACCTCGACGCGGTGGAGTCCGACGGCGTGGAAGCAGTGGTCGGTGACCAGAGCCACGGCCGTCGGGATGATCCCCCGGCCGGCGTGGCCGCGGTCAATCCAGTACCCGAGGGAAGCCGAACGCATTGAGCCCCAGATGACATGGGCAACGGTCAACTGGCCCACCAGGCGCCCGTCATAGGTCACGACGAAGGGCAGTAAGCGGCCGCCACGGGCGTCTCGGCGCAGCCGGCGGACCATCGTGGCAAAGGAGAACGGCGTCGCGTCGCCCACCTCGGGCACCGTGGCTTCCCACGGCGCGAGCCAGTCATGGTTGCGCCGCCGCAGGGCGTACCAGTCGGACGCATCGCGCAGCCGGATCGGACGCAAGCCGACCCGGCCGTCCGCGAGCTTCGCCGGCCAGCCTGGCGTCACCGTGCTGAGGAGGGTCAGTGATCCCCCCCGCCGATCTGGTCCACCGCGTGTGCGAGGAGCGGCCGGAGCACCTCGATGCCGTCGCGGACGCCCCCGCTCGATCCCGGCAGGTTGACCACCAACGTGTCGCCCGCGACGCCAGCTAGCCCGCGAGAGAGCGCGGCAGTGGGCACCTTCGCCATGCCGACCATGCGGATCGCCTCGGCGATCCCTGGCACCTCGCGGGTGATGACCCGGCGGGTCATCTCGGGAGTGAGGTCAAGGGGCGTGAGGCCGGTGCCGCCAGTGGTCACGACGAGGTCGTACGACTTGGCAATCGCCTCCCGCAGCACGCCTTCGACCGCCTCACCGTCGGGTACGACGACAGGGCCGTCGACGTCGAAGCCCAGGCCGCGCAGACCCGCAACGCAGATCGGCCCGCCGCGATCCTCATAGACGCCGGCGGCAACACGGTTGGACACCGTGACAACGAGTGCCTGCACCGGTCACCCCCCGCAGGTCGGCAGCGAACCTGCCGTGGCTGTCATAGCCGAGCCCCGCACGGCGCGCGCCGTAGGGGCGGCTCCTCCCCCGCAGGCTCTGGACACGCACGCAGACTACGGGGGAACCACCGTCATCGGCATCACCTGGGCCGATACCAGTCCCCGGATTTGCCGCCGGTCTTCGACTCAACTCGGACCTCGGTGATGACGGCGGCCGGATCGACCGCCTTCACCATGTCGACGACCGTCAGCCCCGCGACGGCCACACAGGTGAGGGCTTCCATCTCGACGCCGGTCCGATCAGCGGTGCGGACGGTGGCTGTGATCTCGACCGCGTCGTCGACGACCGCAAGGTCGACCGTGACCCCGTGAATGGCGATCGGATGACAGAGCGGTACGAGATCGGGCGTTCGTTTGGCCGCCTGGATGCCCGCGATTCGAGCAACCGCGAGTGCGTCGCCCTTCGGCAGTCCATCGCCGCGCAGCAACTCAACGACGGCCGGCGATACGCATACGCGGCCGGTCGCGGTGGCGGTGCGGACCGACACATCCTTCCCGGATACATCGACCATCCGGGCCGCACCGCGTTCGTCCACGTGTGTGAACTGAGCGTCTCCACCCGGACCCGGATCGGATGCTGCCGATCCACCTGCCGCCGGTATCACGTGCGGGGGTCAAGCACCATCACGTCGACCTCGTCGCCGGCGCCCACCTCGACCACCTCCTCCGGGACCACGATGAGCGCGTTCGCCTGGGCAAGGTTGCGGAGAAGATGCGAGCCGGGGCCGCCCACCGGGCTGACCTCGGCTCGGTCGCCTGACTGATCCAGTCTCGCCCGCGCATACTGCCGCTTTCCGGGTGGCGAGGAGAACGCCTCGGTGCACGTCGCTATCACGGTGGGCCGGTGGATCGGCTCCTGGTCGAGCAGCGTACGAATGACCGGCCGCACGAAGACCTCGAACGACACGTATGCACTGACCGGGTTGCCAGGCAGGGTGAAGATCGGTGTCTCGTCGGGCCCGATCGTGCCGAAGCCCTGCGGCATCCCGGGCTGCATCGCAAGCCGGTCGAACCGCACCGTCCCGAGCTGCGAGAGCACCTCCTTGACGACGTCGTACGCTCCGACGCTCACCCCACCGCTGGTGACCACGAGATCGGCGCGGACCAGTTGGTCGTCGATGGTCTCGGTGAGCATGGCCGGGTCGTCCGACACGATGCCAACCCGATAGGCGATGGCACCGGCCTCCGTCGCCGCGGCGGCCAGGGTGTGGCTGTTCGCGTCGTAGATCTGGCCGGACGCGATCGGGTCGCCCGGATCGACAAGCTCGCTGCCGGTGGACAGCACCACAACCCGCGGGCGCGGCCGTACCAGCACGCGGTCGGCGCCGATCGCTGCCAGCAGCCCGACCTGAGGGGCGCCGAGCCAGGTTCCGGCCGTCAGAATCCGCTCCCCCGACTCGACGTCGTCGCCGCGCCGGCGCACGTGCTGGCCGACCTCGGGTGCTTGCCTGATCGTCACCCGGGCGATGCCGCCGTCGGTCCATTCGACCGGCACGACGGCATCGGCACCGGCAGGCATTGCCGCACCCGTCATGATCCGTGCGGTCATTCCCGGTGCGATCATGCGTGCCTGGGTGTCGCCGGCCGGGATGTCCCCGACGACCGGCAGGACGACCGGCTGCTCCGGGCTGGCGTCCGCAACGTCGGCGTGGCGTACCGCGTAGCCGTCCATCGCGGAGTTGTCGAAGGACGGCAGTTCGAGCGGCGCGATCATGTCTTCGACGAGCAGGCAGCCATGTGCGTCGAGCAGCTGGAGGTTGATCGCCGGCAGCGGTCCGACGGTTTCCAAGATCGTGGCGAGATAGTCGTCGACTGGGGTGAGCTCATCCGCCGGATGGTCGTGGTCACCGGAGCGATGCCGACCACCTCCCTGCGCCAGCTCAGCCAGCGCCGCACCCTCCTCGGGAGCAATCACCGGCTCTGCATGCAGTCCCGTTGGCGAGCTCCCCTGCACCTCCCCCGCGCCCTCGGTCATTGCCTGTCCATCTCCTCGGCGACGAAGGTCTTGAGCCACTGCCGGAACTCCGGGCCCAGGTCGTCACGGTTGCACGCGAGGCGTACGGTCGCCCGCAAATACTCTGCCTTGTCCCCCGTGTCGTAGCGCCGGCCGCGGAAGAGGACGCCGTGGACAGGACCGCCGCGATGGCCATCCCGCCCGGCGAGGGCCCGCAGCGCATCGGTGAGCTGGATCTCGTTGCCTCGCCCCGGCGGTGTCTGGGCCAGGACCTCGAAGATGGCGGGATCGAGCACGTAGCGGCCGATGATCGCCAGGTTGCTCGGTGCGTCGTGCTCCGGCTTCTCGATGAGGTCGTCGACTCGTACGACATCTGTCTCGCCGGGTACGGCTGTCACCGCCGCGCAGCCGTACAGATGGATCGAGGCGGGATCGACCTCGATGAGCGCGATCACGCTGCCGCCGTATTGCCCGCGTACCTCGATCATGCGATCGAGCAGCGGATCTCGCTGGTCGACGATGTCGTCGCCCAGGAGGACGGCGAACGGCTCGTGCCCGACGTGTTGCTTGGCACAGAGCACGGCGTGACCGAGCCCGCGCGGCTCCGCCTGCCGGACGTAGTGGATCGTGGCGAGCTCCACAGGCTCCCTGATCGCCCGCAGCCGCTCCCTGTCTCCCTTGGCCTCGAGCGCCGCCTCGAGCTCCGGTGCGCGATCGAAGTGATCCTCGAGCGCGCCTTTGGCGCGGCCGGTGACAAAGAGGATGTCGGTGAGCCCAGCGGCGACAGCCTCCTCCACCACGTACTGGATCGCCGGCTTGTCGACGACGGGGAGCAATTCCTTTGGCGTCGCCTTCGTCGCAGGTAGGAACCGGGTACCCAAGCCGGCGACGGTCAGGACCGCCTTGCCGACATGGGGCGGGTCTGCCTGCCGACGCGCCGCCGTGCTGAAGTCCGAGCTCATGTCATCGCACCCTAGCCGTCCGGGTGCGCCGCCAGCCTCCCAGGCCTGGTGGGACACTTCGGCCAGCCGCGGGCGATCGCGTCGATGCAGGCCATCATGCACAGATCGGGAGGCGACGGCTCGGAGTGGAGACCGATGCGTAACTGGGCCAGCGACAAGCGCCGGGTGAGATCACGGCTGCTCGGCCTGCGCGCGCAGCGATCGGCGGCCGAGCGGGCCGAGGCAGGCCAGACGTTGTGCCGGATCGCGCTTGGGATCCCGGAGATCGACAGCGCTCGGCTGGTCTGCTGTTACGTCGCGATAGGGACTGAACCCGACACCGGTCCTCTGCTCGAGGCCCTGCGCACGTGCGGTGTCTCGGTCATGCTGCCGGTGCTGCTCCCGGACGGCGACCTGGACTGGGCGGTGTACGAAGGTGAGCAGGCGCTGCGACCCGGTCCGCGCGGGACCCGTTCTCCGGCAGGACCGGCGCTGGGCGTCGACGCAATCACCTCGGCGGACGTTGTCCTTATTCCCGGAGTGGCGGTGGACCGCGGCGGTATTCGGCTCGGTCGCGGCGGCGGCTCCTACGACCGAGCGCTGGCTCGGGTGGCCGGGCCCACCGGCCCGTTCACCGCGATCGTCCTTTATGCCGACGAGATCGTGGACGACCTGCCGCATGAGGTCCACGACCAGCATGTCGACGCCGCCATCACGCCCGCCGGTGTCACCCGCTTCTGAGAGTCGTCCGACGGTAGTGGTCGCGCCCGTAGGTCCGCGGTGTATGGCGGAGTCCGGCTGGATGCATCGCAAGGCGGAGGCGGAGGCCGCTAGCGGCGCTAACGGTTACGACGACAATGTGGCGAGGCGCCGGCCGGGCCCGTCAGACGCCGCGTAGGACTTACGGCGCGACCACTAGTTCTGCGGAGCGAGAGTGAGGGTGTGTTTGGCATCGCGCTGGATGGAGTCCCGCCGCCAGTGCATGGCGATGGTTTCGCCGTCGCCCCAGAGCTTCGCTTGGTCCCAGTAGTTCGGGGATGAGGTGTGACCGGAAGCACCGGTGAGGTTGATCCACCGCGACTGGTCCAGGTCGGCGAGATCGACCACCATCCGCATGGACGGCACTGCGGTGACCTCGTACCCCTCGTCGGCATTCCAGGCGGTCGCGTCCACGATGGACTCGCCGCCAGCGAGATGAAGCGGGCCACGGTTGAACATGCCTGCGATGGGTCCGATCCCTGACTGACCGAAACTTTGGTTCTCCAGCATCAGGGTGTGGATGCGTCCCCAAGACCAGGTCGACGGGTCCTTCCCGGACAGCCGCGTGAGCTCGTTACGCGCGCCGGTCATGGCCCCCCGCAGGATGTCGTCCCTGGTCTCCCTCTTGTTCTTGGTACGGACGTCGTCCCACCAGCGATCCGTCGGACGGTCGAGGAGTGGCCGGACGACCTCGAACCACCGGTCGCTTCCATCCGGCCGCGCGAAGCCCTCGGGAATCTCGTCGTCGAAGGTACGGATGAGGAGGTTGCGCCAGACGGCGTTGTAATAGGCCGCCGCGCCGGAGTCGGTCGGCTGCGTGTAATTCCAGCCGCGCAACAGCCGCTGCCCATCGGCGGTCCAGCTGTCCACCCTGAGCTTGAGCAGGCGGGGGACGAGCACGGGGGCCATGCCGTTGTACGCATCGCGCTGGATGCGCAGCATCGCCTGCTGATCCAGGGTGCCCCCGTCCTTGATCAGCTCCTCGATCCGGCTGGAGCGATACCCGTACGACCAGTCGTTGGTGAGGAGATAGGGGTACGACGCCGGCGCGACCGCGTTGTTCGCGGTGACGATGAAGCCGCTCACCGGGTTATAGACGCTTGGCAGGGCATCGAAGGGGATGAAGCCGCGCCACTCGTAGTCGGCGCTCCAGCCGGGTACGGGCCACCGGCCGTCGCCCTTTGCCCGGATCGGAATACGTCCCGGAGCCTGATACCCGATGTTGCCATCCACGTCGGCATAAACGAGGTTCTGCGACGGAACGGCGAAGGAGCGAGCCGCCGTCCGGAAATCCGCCCAGTTCGCCGCCGTATTCAGCAGGAAGATCGCATCCGCCGTCCTCCCGGGGTCGAGCGCTGTCCAGCGCAAAGCCACCGCGTACCCGGCGCCACGGTCGCTCGGCATGCCGGGCGCCGGAGCGACCTTGCCGACGTCACGGAGATCCTCGACCGTGTCGGAATCACCAGGAGCGTCCGAGACGATCGGGCCGTGCCGTGTCGACCGGACGGTGATGGTCACATCCTCACCACCGGCCACCTTGATCTTTTCCTGCCTGGTGATCAGCGGCCTGAGCTTGCCCGCGTACGCGTACTTGCTGCCCCGGATGCGCTCGAGATAGAGGTCGGAAACATCAGCACCGAGGTTGGTGAACCCCCAGGCGATCCTCGCGTTGTGACCGATGATGACGCCCGGAACGCCGGAGAAGGTGAACCCGGTGACGTCGAACGGGCAGGCCTTCCCGGGATTGATGCAATGCAGCCCTGCTTGATACCAGACCGACGGTATGGACGGTGACAGATGCGGGTCGTTGGCGAGCATCGGCTTGCCCGTCGAGGTCCGTACCCCGGATACCACCCAGGAGTTCGACCCGATGCCGGCGCCCTTGCCGAGCAACGTCGGCAGCGCGTCGATGCTTGCGGCCGCCCGTGCCAGCGCGGGTTGCGCCTCACGCGTGTCGTCCAGGACCGCGCTTGAGGATTCGGTCCCGGCGGACGGGTCGGTCCCGGGACCGGTCCCATCAGACGGCGATGCGGTCGAGGGCGCCGGGCGGGCACTGTCCGGCGACGGCGGGGTGTTCACCGGTGGTTCCAGGCTCTCGCCGTTGCCTCCCCCCTGGGTGACGAACCGGCCGTCGACGACCCGGCCAGTGCGGACGATCGGCAGGTTCCGCTCGTAGGGGTAGGCGGGATAGAGCTGATCCACCCGCTTCTTCGAGAGCGTCGCGGCGGCCAGCGAGCGGCCGATCTCGTCCTCGACGTTCGTCCGCAGGTCCCAGGCCATCGCCTTCAGCCAGGCAAGCGAATCGATCGGGCTCCACGGTTCGGGCTTGTAGCTGCGGTTTTGCAGCCACAGCAGCGCGTACTCCAGGCTCGCTCGGCTGCCCTGGTGATCGGCAAGGTAGGCGTTGACGCCGTCGGCGTAGTCCTGCAGGTAGCGCTTGGTGTCCGGGGACAGCAAGGTCCATTCCTGCTCGGCCACCCGGCGCCAGCCGAGGGTACGGATGAAGGCGTCGGTGTCGACCTGATCGCTGCCGAAAAGCTCGGACAGTCGCCCGGCGGTCACGTGGCGGCGAAAGTCCATCTCCCAGAAGCGGTCCTGGGCATGGACGTATCCCTGGGCGCGGAAGAGGTCGTCAGGGTCAGCGGCGTAGATCTGCGGGATGCCCCAGGCATCGCGATAGACCGTGACCTCGCCCTCCAGGCCGGCGATCTCGATCCGGCCGTCGAGCTGCGGGAGGGGCCGGTGGACCAGCCAGCGAAAGCCGAGGGTCACCACGAGCACCATGACGAGCAGCGGAACCCCGATCACTATCGCCCAGCGAGCCGGCTTGGGCAGCCTGGTGAACGATGCGGGTGGCGCAAGCCGGGGCACGACCTCTCCCTTCGGACGCGGGCATCGTGCCACACCGCGCTGAAGAGCATCACCTTTCGCCACCGGGCGTGATCATCGGCTGAAATGTCCGGTTGGCGTGATGAGCTGCGGCACGATGTCGTACGTCGAGGAGCGACGTACATCACGGCTTGGATTAGGTCGCACCTCTACCCTTGCCTGGATGACGGTGGAGCGGCTCGACCATGTGCTGCTCATCGGCGCCGCGGTCTTGCTCTTCGCCATCGTCGCGGCGCAGGTGTCGGCGCGATCTGGCCTGCCGAGCCTGCTCTTCTTCCTCGGCCTCGGACTACTGCTCGGCGAGGACGTGCTCGGGATCGAGTTCGACGACTTCGGGCTAGCGCGTGCAATGGGCTACGCGGCTCTCGTCGTGATCTTGGCCGAGGGCGGACTCACCACTCAGTGGAGCACGATCCGGCCGTGGCTGTGGCCGGCGGGACTGCTGGCAACCGCCGGCGTGGGGATCTCAGTGGCGGTCACCGCCGTTGCTGCGCGCTTCCTGCTGGACGTCGGCTGGCAGCAGGCGCTGCTCGTCGGTGCCGTCGTGTCGGCGACCGACGCGGCAGCCGTGTTCTCTGTGCTTCGGCGACTCGGCGTCCCGCGGCGGGTTTCCGGCATGCTCGAGGCGGAGTCCGGCATGAACGACGCGCCGGCGATCCTGCTCGTCGTCGCCCTGAGCACCTCCACTGCCTGGAGCGCGGCCGAGATCGGTGAACTCATCGGGAAGATGGCGTACGAGCTCGCCGCCGGTGTCGTCATCGGCATCGTGGTCGCGCGGCTGGGCGCCGAGGGACTCCGCAGAATCGCCCTGCCTTCCTCGGGGCTCTATCCGATCGCCGTGCTCGCACTCGCGGTGCTGGCATATGCGACGGCGGCCGCGGCACATGCCAGCGGATTCATCGCGGTGTACCTCGCAGCGGTCGTGCTCGGTAACTCTCGACTCCCCCACGGTCCAGCCACCAGGGGCTTCGCCGAAGGAGCTGCGTGGCTGGCACAGATCGGACTCTTCACGATGTTGGGCCTGCTGGCGACTCCTTCTCGGCTCCGTGACGACCTCCTTCCCGCACTTGGCATCGGCCTGGTGCTCCTCCTGCTCGCCCGCCCGATCTCCGTCTGGCTATGCACGCGGTGGTTTGGGGTGCCGCCGCGTGAGCAGGCGTTTATGTCCTGGGCCGGGCTGCGCGGTGCGGTCCCCATCGTCCTGGCAACCGTGCCGGTGGTGAACGGGCTACCGGGTGCGCTGCGGATCTTCGACTTGGTGTTCGTCCTCGTGATTCTCTTCACGTTGATCCAGGGCCCATCGCTGCCATGGGTCGCCCGGCGACTGGCCATCTCCTCCCCGTACGAGGCCCGCGAAGTCGACCTCGAAAGTGCGCCGCTCGGGCAGCTCGATGCCGACGTGCTCACCGTGCGGGTGCCCGCGGGTTCGGAGATGAGTGGGGTCGAGGTGTCGGAGCTGCGGCTGCCGCACGGTGCCCAGGTCACGTTGATCGTGAGGGACGGACAGGGCTTTGTCCCCACGCCGTCCACAGTGATCAGGCACGGCGACGACCTCATGGTCGTGGCCACGGCGGACGTACGCATCAGCACCGAGCAGCGGCTCCGCGCGGTGAGCAGGCGGGGTCGGCTGGCGGGCTGGTTCGGGGAGCACGGCGAGTAAGGGCATCGTGGCGCGGTCCAGCCACGCGCAGTCCCGCCCGGCGCGACCTCAGCGCGACCTCACGCCACCCAGCGCGACATCGATCATGACGCGGTCTTTGCGGATCAAGCCTCGGGTGGCGCATCATTGGCACTCTGGGTTGTTGAGTGCTAGCGGAGGACTGACTCGTGCCGACCTACCAATATGCGTGCACGACGTGCGGCGAACAGCTCGAGGCCGTCCAGAAGTTCACCGATGACCCCCTGACCGTGTGCCCGGCGTGCGGCGGTGCGCTCCGGAAGGTCTATTCCGCGGTCGGGATCGTCTTCAAGGGTTCCGGGTTCTACCGCACCGACAGTCGCGCGGAGGCCAAGAGCGGCGCCGCCGGCGCGAACGGCGCCTCCGGCGGTTCGTCGGACGGATCGAGCCCGGGCGGTGAGTCGAAGCCCTCGAAGACCGACCCGAAGACTGGGTCGGACTCGGCCAAGCCCGTCGGATCATCGAGTTCGAGCGGCTCGCGATCG
>JBKPTD010000091.1:0-6824 GCA_046735375.1 Actinomycetota bacterium
GATGGGGCTCGTCAGCAGGACGTACCGGATCGCGTAGTCGGCGAGTTGGTCGACTTCGTCCTGCCCGCGCCCGGTGACGATTTGGGTGACGATCTGGTCCAGCCCGGCGTACGTGCCTCGCCGCGGCGCAGTCTCGGCGTCACCGAGGCGCGGTCCGACGTCACGCAGGAGGGAGTAGGCAAGCAACCCGTTGCTCCGCGGCCGGAGCACGAGCGTCCGCGGCCGGTCGCTGGTCTGTCCGTCCATCGCAATGAACTGAGGCAGAACGACCGGGTTGCGCCGCTCCACTGGGTCATCGGCGCCGAACCGGATCCACCACAGGCCGGCCACCGCTGGGGCGATGACAGCCAGCACCGTAACGCCCACGCTCAACGGCTGTTGCCAGCCGAAACTGGTCGCGGCGATCCGGTCGCGGGCTCCCTCGGCGCCGATGAGGGCGGCGAGCAGCAGGCCAGCGCCCATCACCACGGTGGCGAAGCCGGGCCAGGCGGGTACGGCGGTGATGAGTGTCGGCCCGGTGACGTGGACCCGGCTCATGAACAAGCCGACGACGAGACCGGCGAGAGTGAGTGTCCAGCCGGCGATCACGATGCCGCGCCGTTCACTGCGCAGCAGAGCGGCGACTCCGGCGAGGAGGATGCCGGCGCTGATCCATACCGGATACATCGCCGGGCCGCCCGGGTGCAGGAGCAGCAGGGCTAGCGGGCTGACGTCATTGTCGGACAGCCCAGGGCCGGGCAGCCCCGCCTCGAGGAAGATCAATGACGGCTGCCTGAACAGCGCGATCGACCATGGCAGCAGCACGAAGACGGGCGTCACCAATACCGCGACGAGCCGCAGCCGCGCGCCTGTGCTGCGCGCCCGCAGGAGAACCGCGACGATCGCCAACGCCACCGCAATCAGCCAGGCGACCGGGACGAATGCGGTAATGATGGCCAGTAAGAAGCCGGTCGCCCACGCAGCACGCCACGTGCCCGGCCGGCCGTCGAGGCCGAGCGTTCGAACCGCGCCAAGCCCGGCGATCGGCAGCAGGATCGCACCGACCGTCGTCCCCACGCGTCCGGTTGCGACCGCACCCGTGACCGCCGGCAGCAACGCATAGGCACCTGCTGCCCACAGCCGAAGCAATCGCGAGGCGACCACCTTTCGGGCGGCGATATAGGCGGTGAGGCCACAGAGCGGGATAGCGCCGACCACCAAGAGATCGACCGCGCGTGATGCGTTGCCGAACAGCACCGTGGACAGGGCCGCCATGGCGCCGATGTACGGCGTCGCGGTGGCGCCGCTGCCAACCCCGACCGGATGCCATGAGCTGAAGTAGACCTGCCAGAGGTCCCTCGCGTGGTCCGGCGCGGGAAGCAGCGCGCCGCCCATCAGGCGGCCGCCGCCGATCAGCTGCCTGGCGGCGAGCAGGGTGAGGATCGAAAGACCGACCAGCAGGACCACGAGCGGCTGGCCGGCGATCCGCCGTGTGATCGGGGTGTCGTCGCCCTCGAGGTCCTCCACGTCATCGGCCACCGGCCCGGCTTCTAGCCCCTGCCGCCCGGCGGTGCGGTCCTTGCCGACATGGCCGTGCGGCAGCCGTTCCGCGACCGTGTCGATGATGTGCCGCAGCTGGCTCCCCCTGGGTGGGAAGAGCGGGCGTAGCTCCTTCGCCTTCACCTTGTGGCGACGATGCCGGGCGAGTCTGGCTCGGATCAGCCGGGGGAAGCGTCCGAGCACAGAGCCGAGCGCGAATATTTCGTCGGCGGCGTACTCGGGGAGCTTCGCAACCAGATAACCGAATGACCGCAGTAACGTGCCAAGCCCGAGCCGCACCAGAGCTAGCGGCACCCTGGCCAATCTCATGTTGACCAGCAGCACGTAGAGCGCGTGCGCCCGGTCAAGGTAATGCGCGCGGCCGACCCGTGTCGCGAGCCGGCGCTGCTCCCTGGCCGCGGCCTCGGCGTGATAGACGACAGCGTCGGTGTTGACGACGACCTGCCACCCGGCCTGGCTGACCCGCCAGCAGAAATCGAGGTCATCCCGCATGAACGGTAGATGGCGGTCGAATCCGCGCAATGCTTCCCAGACATCCCGCCGGATCAGCATGCCGGCACTGCTCACCGCGAGCACCCGCCGCTGACCGTCGTGCTGGCCCTGGTCCTCCTCGCCACGATCCAGCCCGGTCTCGCGGCGCCCCGACCGCGCCACGGTCAACCCGGCTTCGAGGATCTCCCGCGAGTTGTACCAGCCGAGGATCTTCGGTCCGACCACGCCCACGTCCGGGTTCTCATCGGCGAGCGCGAGCAGGTAGTGCAACGCGTCTGTCGCGGGTTCGCAGTCGTCATGGACGATCCAGATCCATTCGACCGGCTCGTCCGGGTCGCCCTGGACAGCGGGCGGCGGCATGCCGCCGAACACCGCTCCTACGCCGAATGCCACCGCCTGGCCGAAGCCGGCATCACGCGGCCGGGTGATGACCCTGCCTTCACCGAGGCTCTGATTGAGAATGTCGACCGTGCCGTCCCGACTGCTGGTGTCGACGGCGACAATCCGCTGGATCGGCCGCTCCTGCGCCGCCAACGCATCGATGACCCGACCGACCCACCGCTCCCCGTCATGCGTGACGAGGACCGCCGTGACGTCGTGTCTTGCGTACGCGATGGTCTGGGGTGCCGAGGACATTGTCTGGCGACGCGAACCCATCTCGTGCGGCAACTCGGACTCGGCCTAGTTCCCCGTCACTCAGGCCGTGGCGTAACACCCTACGCGACTCGGAGGGATGGGAAATGCCAGTCCGACATTCACCACGGACCGCTCATTGACGGTCACTTTGTGTTGGAAAGGGCGACTCGAGTGGGCTTGGGCGTTAAACAGCGCGCTTTCGCAGTCGCCGCCGCTCCCGCTCGGAGAGGCCGCCCCAGATCCCGAATCGCTCGTCATTGGCGAGCGCGTACTCCAGACACTCGGCCCGCACCTCGCAGGAGAGGCAGACCTTCTTCGCCTCCCGGGTGGAGCCACCCTTTTCCGGAAAGAACGCCTCGGGATCTGTCTGTGCGCACAGTGCGCGCTCCTGCCAGCCGAGATCCTCTCCGGTGCCAGCGAGCAGGATGAACACCTTGCCCATGGCGACCTCCCTCACCCCGTGGTTCGCCCCCATGCCCCCGTCTCCGGCGACCCTGGGTGCCGGCTGGCGGAACTGCGCGATGGTGTGCGCAGTAAATGACACACATGGAATTACACGTCCGTAACGAGGAACCGTCAAGTCGACTTCGCGCTTCAACACCAGCGGAGGGACGGCGGATCGACGGGGTCACCAAGGTGTTACCAGCCAGGTCTTGACTGCCCGTCAGCTCTCCTGCACGCTACGCGACCGACGCAACACGCGGTCATGACCTCGGTGCCCGGCCGCTGCCTCCTCCTGGCCGGAGCCCGAGCGGTGCCTGCGATACCTCGGGATCTCAGGCGCCGCGGGGGCCGTTCTCTGCCCCCCGAGGGCGGCCTCGCCGGTGGCTCTGCGACGCCCGACTCGACCGGGCTCGCGGAGCCACTGCCGCAGCGGGGAGACTGGCCGCCATGCAGATCGTCGTTCTCGCCGGTGGGGTCGGGGCTGCGCGCTTCCTCACCGGACTGCGCGCCGCAGTGCCAGCAGCAGACATCACCGTCATCGGGAACACCGGGGACGACATCACGCTGTTTGGTCTGCGAGTGTGCCCCGACCTCGACACCGTGATGTACACACTCGGCGGCGGTATCCATCCGCAGCAGGGCTGGGGCCGCGCCGACGAGCGGTTCACTGTGCAGGACGAGTTGCAGGAGTACGGCGCCGAGCCTCGGTGGTTCACCCTTGGGGACCGCGACATCGCGACCCACATCATGCGCACCCAGTTGCTCCACGCAGGCCAGCCGCTGTCCGCGGTGACGTCGATGCTGTGCGAGCGGTGGCGGCCGGGGGTTCGGCTGCTTCCGATGAGCGACGATCCCGTCGAGACCCATGTGCTGATCCCGGATGAGAACGCCCCGGCCGGCACTCGGCTCGTGCACTTCCAGGAGTATTGGGTGGGGTTGCAGGCGCGGCCGCAGGCGCTGGAGATGCGGGTGGTCGGCATCGAGGACGCCAAACCCGCTCCTGGGGTCCTGGAGGCGATCGCGGCCGCGGAGATTCTCATCCTCCCGCCGTCGAACCCGGTCGTGAGCATTGGCACAATCCTCGCCGTGCCGGGAATGCGGGACGCTGTGGCGGAGGTGCAGGCACCGGTGGTGGGCCTCTCGCCGATCGTCGGCGGCGCCCCCGTGCGCGGCATGGCCGACAAGGTCCTCGCGGCGATCGGCGTCGAGACGACGGCGGCCGCGGTCGCGTTGCACTACGGGCCAGAGATTCTCGACGGATGGCTGGTGGACCAGGTCGACGCTTCCGCTGTCGAGGTGGTCGAGGCGGCCGGAATCACCTGCATGGCCGTCCCGCTGATGATGAGCTCGGATGCCGCAACCGCCGCGATGGCCAAGGCCGCGCTGACGTTGGCGAACGAGGTGGGAGCGTGACCGACCGCGCAGCAGCCGTCCTCGAGGTGCAGCCCGTCACCGGCGTTCCTGAGATCACGACGGGCACCGATCTGGGTTCACTGCTCAGCGATACGTTGACCGATCTGCGGGACGGAGACATCCTCGTTGTCACCTCCAAGATCGTCTCAAAGGCTGAAGGCCGGATCAGCCCCGGTGTGTCCAGGGACGATGCCATCGAGGCTGAGACCGTCCGGCTGGTCGCCGAGCGCGACTCGATGCGCATCGTCGAGACCAAACACGGCCTCGTGCTCGCCGCGGCCGGCGTCGATGCCTCCAACGTCGTGCTCGGCTCGGTCGTCCTGTTGCCCGATGATCCGGACGCGTCGGCCCGCCGGCTGCGCAGAACCATCGGTGAGCGTCTCGGCGTGCGGATCGGCGTGATCGTCTCCGACACGGTCGGTCGTCCGTGGCGCACGGGCCTGGTGGACATCGCCGTCGGAGTAGCCGGGCTGACCCCACTCGTCGACCTGCGCGGTCGGGTCGACGGGTACGGCAACCAGCTGTCCGCGACCGTCCCGGCCATCGCCGACGAGGTCGCCTCGGCCGCCGACCTGGTCAAGGGAAAGCTCGCCGGCATCCCGGTCGCGGTCATCCGCGGGCTAGACCACCTGGTGCTCGACGAGGACGGCCCGGGCGCGGCGGCCATGATCCGGCCGGTCGAGGAGGATCTTTTCCGGCTAGGGACAGCAGAGGCCATGCGCGCCGCCGTGACCGCGCGGCGTACCGTCCGCGAGTTCTCCGCCGCTCCCGTCGACCATGCAGCAGTCCGCCGTGCAGTTGCCGCTGCTGTCACGGCGCCCGCTCCGCATCACACGACGCCGTGGCGTTTCGTCATGCTCGACTCGGCCGAGCGTCGACAGCAGCTGCTCGACGCGATGCGCGAGGCGTGGACCGCGGACTTGCGCGGGGACGGCTTCCCCGAGGAGTCGATCGAACGCCGCCTACGCCGCGGGGATGTGCTCCGGCGGGCGCCCTACCTCATCGTTCCGTGCCTCGTCCGGGACGGTGCGCATCCCTACCCGGACCCCCGCCGGGCCGCCGCTGAGCACGCCATGTTTCTGCTCGCGATGGGGGCAGGCATCGAGAACCTCCTCGTCGCGCTCGCCACAGAAGGGCTCGGCTCGGCTTGGGTCTCCTCCACGCTCTTCTGCCAGGACGTGGTACGCCACCACCTCGACCTGCCCACCGACTGGGAACCCATGGGCACCATCGCGGTCGGCCACGCCGCTAGCCCACCGCCCGAACGTCCGCAGCGGGACGCCGCGGCCTTCATGCTCAGCCGCTGAGATCACATGGAACGGTAGTCGCGCGCGGCGAACCGCGGCCCGCGCCGCGGCGGACCAAGCCCGGCCAGCTCGATCATGCGAACCGCCCGATAGCGGTGTCCCGCGTAAGGCTCGAGCAGCTCGAGCATTCCGGCATCGTCCACCTTCCGCCCGGTCAACGCCCAGCCGACCATCCCCGGCAGATGGAAGTCGCCGATGGAGACGGCGTCCGCGTCGCCGTGCGCACGCTGCCGTACCTCGGCCGCCGTCCACAAACCAACGCCGGGGATCAAGCGCAGCCGGCGTTCGGCCTCCGCTAGCCCCAGCCGCACGGTCTCCTCGAGCCGGCCGGCGACCGCCGCGGCCGATCGGATCGCTCGCACTCTCCCACCGTCGACCCCCGCGCGATGCCACTCCCAGGAAGGAATCTGGACCCAGGTCCGCGGCGCCGGGATCACCCTCATCCCTCGCGGCATGGTGTCCGGGCCGGGCGCGGGATCGCCGAACCTCCACGTCAGCTCGCGCCAGGAGCGCGAAGCTTCCCGGCCGGTCACCTTCTGCTCCAAGATCGCCGGCACCAGCGACTCCATCACCAGCCCCGTGGCCGGTACCCGCCACCCCCGATGTCGCCTGGCCGCCTGCCGCACGATCTCGTGACACGGAACGAATCCGGCCGGATCGTCGTCTGCACCTAGGAGAGCTGGAAGCGATTCGATCAACCAGGCGGCGCCAGGTCCCCAGGCCGTGGCGGCTACCGCGGCGTCCGCGTGGCTGATGGCCAGCCGAAGCGTGCCCGCACCGTCGGGCGTACGGCTGACCCGCCAGATCGCGCCATGCGGATCGGTTCGGTACGCCGGGTCGCCACGACCGTGCCGCAGCGAGCTGAGCGTGGCATGCAAGTCGACCGGCCGCCCCGGTCGCCAGGCACGAGTCAGTTCCGGCACGAATACGAGTCTGCACCGTCATTACCACGTAACACCCTGTAGTACGTAGACTCGCCCTCCCAGCCACCGA
>JBKPTD010000092.1:0-9047 GCA_046735375.1 Actinomycetota bacterium
ATGCCGGTCTCAGCGAGGGCTGAGGCGACCGAGATGGTGAGAGGCGGCCGGGATGATTGCGGAAAGCATCCTGATTATCGCCAGCGGTGCGATCTTCCTTGTGTTCATTCGCGTCATCGGGCGCTCCGATACCTACATCGACATCGTTACCGATCACCTGGCTCGGCGGCGTCCTCGACGGGAACTGGATCGCCAGCGGGTGGCCTCGTGGGCTCGGGCGACATCCTTCTTCGCCGAGGGCGTCTGCTGGTTGATCGTCGCGCTCGGGATTGCCTCCCTCGTCGTTGGCCTGCTATGAGCCAGCATCAGCAGGAGCGCCTGAATCGGCGATCAGGCACCCTCCTGACATGCGCGGACATGACGGCGGACGGTCCGCTAGAAGCGGGCGACCGCTACGCCCACCGTCCACGCCGGTTGTTCCGCATCGCCGCCCTCCTCGGCGTGGCGTTTCCGATGCTGGCGGGCTGTCAGAGAGACATCGGCGTGAGCGCGCTCAACCAGTGCGGGCAAGCCGTGGAAGCACGGGCCGAGAGCGTCTCGGAAATTGGCATGAGCTGGCTGCACCTCGGGCCTGGCGAGCGAGACGAGATCGTGGCCATCCCGGATAGCGCCAAGCGACTGTATGTTCAGGTCCGTAACGGTAAGGACGACACGCCAGTCGAGTTCGTCGCACCGTTGGCCGCACTCCCGAAGCCACCCGAGGGTGTCGACGACGACGTGGAGATCGTTCTGACGGGTGATCGCTGCCCCGGAGCCGCCAGCTAACGAGTGAGGTTCAAAGTCCTCAAGATCATCGTGTGGTTTTCGGACACGCGCGAAATCTGGAGACCCGAGGACGTCTCGGCGTGTGCCATTCATCGGCGGGGTTGAAAGACAGCCCGTGATGATGAATGACGTGATGAGTGATGACGATCAGCGGACCGATTACCGAACAGCGCGTACGGTAGTGATCCTTTGACGTCGACATTGCCGCAAGTCCCGAACGAATCCGACGCACAATGACGGGCGATAGTAAGGCTGCCAGGAGATGAAGATCTCAGACTGCGCGGCTATTGAAGTAGTCGTGTGATCGTCGACTAAGACACCTGGGCTAGTCCTGGAGGAGAGGAAGGGCAGAAAGGTGCACCCGATCCCATGCTGCTTCTTCCTCGTCGTCAACGTATAGACGTCTAGCTGTTGACAACGAAGAGCAGGAGCCTCTTCGTTGTCATCATTTACAGCTTCCTTAACGTCAAAGTTAACAGCTGTCAACGAAGAAACCCGCAGGTCAGAGCGCATCTAACTCGCCTCGTTAACAGCTGAATGCGCCGCCGTAAACGAAGCTGACAACGAAGCGAGCGCCTCGTCGTCGAAGCCGGGCGGTTCGAGGTCGTAGATCGGCCCGTAGCGGTCGGCCCTGCGCTCGCCGTTCGGGCCCTTGCGGTTCTCGGTTCGCACGAGCGGATGCGTCGCGTCGACCTCCAGCCACTTCAGCGCGTCGAGCCGACCGCGCGTGCCCTCGCCGCTGCCGACGATCTGAAACTGCGTGAGTTCGAAGGGATGCTCGCGGATGGTCTTCCAGACGTACCGCCGCCAGTGGAGCTTAGACCCGTCGTCCTTCCTCGCCGTCGGCGCGAGCACCTGCCACGATGGGACGCCCACGTGGCGCAGTGTGTCGAGGTTCAGCGGGCCGAGGTCCACGGCGAAGGTGCCGTCCCAGCCGAAGCCTCGGCGACCGCCGACCTTGGCGCGAAGCTTGAACCGCTGCTGATCCAGGTCCGGGTCCTCGGCGTGGGCGACCAGGATCCAGTGGTCGGCGACCTCGCGGAACCCGGCCTGCGTCAGCGACGACAGGGACAGGTCGTCGGCGCCGGCCTTCGTGAAGTGGTGGGCGACCTCGACCGCCCGGCCGTGGCACAGCTCGCGCAGGTCGTCGAGCAGCTGGCCCATGCGGAAGACGTTGCCCGGGCTGTCATCGGCGGCGATGTAGACGTAGGCGGGATCGAGCACGACGAGACCGGGGTCGTTGTCGCGCAGCACCCACGCCAGGCCAGTCCGGAACTCCTTGGACGATGTGGTCTTGACCTTGTCGGTCACCGTGACGAACGGCTCGACGTCCGTTTCGTAGTTGACGCCGTACAGCTGACTCAGGTGCACGACGCGGTCGAGGAACAGATCCACGCTGCCCTCGCCGGTCAGCACAACGACGTGACGACGTTTGGGCACCGTGAAGCGGTCGTTGCAGAACAGCGGTCGACCGGACGCGACGGCCACGGTGATCGCGACCATGAGCCACGACTTCAGGGTCTTCTCTGCGCCGCCGACCACGCCGAAGGCGCTATCTGTCAGTACCTCGCGGATCAGCCACTGAGGAGGCTTGTACGCCCTGCGGACCTCGGCCAGGGACCGGAAGCCCATCGGGTTCGGGTCGACGTTGAGGGTAGCGGCGAGTTGCAGCCAGGGCCAACCGGATGCCAGGTAGTCGTCGACGCCGAACTTGTGGCCGTCCACTCCACCCGGCAGCTCGATCCAGCGCACCCGCGCGCCGTTGTCCCGCAGGAACTCGGTGAGCGCGACCCGCGCCTTACGGACGTGCTCGTTGGTGGCCACGTCGCTGTCGAAGACCACGTAGACCCACCGATCTTTGAGCGGTACGTCGGCCCACTCGGACAGCGGCGACTTCTCGCGCTGCCAGCACCACACGCCGGTCAACGCGACCGCAGGGACCCCGGCGCTACGCAACGCGTCGGCCTTCTTCTCGCCCTCTGTGATCACCAGCGGATACTGCGGATCGCGCAACAAGTCCCATGCGAGGCCGTCGAGGTGGATCGGCAGACCCGTCGGCTGCTCGTACTTGACGACCTGTGATCGGCCCTTGTCGTCCGCTACAACTCGCGGAACGTCCGGCCGAAGACGGTGCCCGACGATGCGCCCGTTCCACCACATCGGGATCAGGAGTGCGGGCAGCTGCATCTGTGCCGGGATGAAGGCGCCCTCACGCTTATCGCCGTCGTAGCCGTATCGCAGGTAGACGGTGGCGTCCCTAGGATCGTTCGGGTAGGTCTGACCGGGCTGCATGGTGGTCACGCCGTAAAATCCGGGACGGCTGAGGCCGCGCTCAAGCGTCTTGTCACTAGCGAACAGGTCGAACTCGTAGCGACCGATCGCGGTGATCAGCTCGTCGACGGTGCGCACGGTCGCGTAGCCGCGAGCCTGGACCACGCCGGGATGAATGGCCGAACCCTGTAGGAGCGAGCGCAGATGCTCCTCGCTCAGTTGTGGACCGATCGTTGTAACGTTGTAGCTGGTAGTCATGAAGGTTTGCTCACCTTCTCGTCGAGAGCCCCGGTTCGTCCCGGCCGGGGCTCTAACCGTCAAACGCGCGGTTGGTACTGGCCATCGAGACCAACGAACTGGTCCCACGACTCACCGAGATCTCGCTCAATTCCGTTAAGTCGAATGAGCATCTTGGCGATGCACTCAATCGAGCAGAACAACCCGAGTCGAGCCCACGGTGGCGACTGTGTGCCCTTACGTTCGAGGCGATACCAACCCTGCGGGACGTGGAGCCCGATCTCTTCGAGTCCACACGTTCGGCAGTACCAGGAACGCGACTCGTTTCGCTCCTCACGCTGTTCTGTGTAGAAGCGTTGTCTCTTGCTGTTGTTAGCGCGTGAAGTGGCAGCGCGCCTCTGACCCCTGTTCACGGCGACACCGCCCGAAGCTGCGGCGGCTCGTTCGGCTCGGTCTCAGGTGCGCCGCAGCGTCGAATCACTCCCTTGATGGCGCCCCACTCATGACCGCGGTAAGTCGCCGCCACCGTCATGCGGTACGGCCAGTCCGTTACGTCCACCCCGTGCTGTATCGCCCAACGCTCAAGCTCGGGTCGAACTTCGTCCCTAGGCTTGTCCCGCAGCTCGGGATGATCACGCAGCAGATCGCGAACCAGCTGGGTCCGAGCACGCTTGATGTTGGACCACATTCCGTTGTGCGGATATTCGATCTCGTCGGTCGCGTCGGCCGTGTCGGCCGTGTCGACCGCGTCAGTCGCGTCGGCCACGTCGACGTCGATGCCGAGCTTGCGCCTCAGTGGCGCGGTCGGTACGACGATGCGACGGCCGATCGAGAAGGTCTCGATGTCGCCGCGCTTCACGGCCTCATATGCCTGGGTACGGGACAGCCCGTAGCACCGGCCAGCGTTCTCGACCGTGGTCGAGACGCCCCAGTTCTTGATCTCCTCGGCTGTTACCGTTCGTGTCGCCATCGGAAGAAGGAACCCATCTGCGTGATGCATGCAGAGGCGGCACGGCGTGCCACCCGGTTCCTACTTCCATCGCCCCACACAGAGGGGGCGGCGGCATCTGTCATTGCGCCTGAGACGGCTGCGGCTCGGCCGCAACCCGGGAGAGTTCGTCGATCACGTCGGCGATGCAAATGGCGTACTCAGCCGTCGGAACGCGCCGATCACGCTCCCAGCTAATGATGGTACCGACCTTCACACCGATCAGGCGGCCAAGCTCCATGCGGTTCAGCCCGCAAGCTTCGCGCACGCGCTGCATCTCGCTAGAGGCGACGATCTCACGCCCTCGGCGAATGGCGCGGACCTCACTGATCGTCCGCGGTGCAAGCTGTGGTTGTGACGCCATACGGCAAACAATAACGTCTTTCTTATAGGTATACAATCGCCGCGTAAGTGTGCAGGTCAGACGTACCGGGACGAGCCGGGATTATGCAGGACGAGGAGGAACGGGGACTGATGAGCGGTGACACGAGGAAGGTCTGCTCACACGGCAGGGACTGCCTGCTACTTAGGAAAGACCGGCGCCACGGCAGGTACGAACTCGCCATTCGGATCGACACGACCGAGACGACCGGACGACAGCTGAAGCGCGCGGGCTACGCCACGAGGACGGAGGCCGACGCCGCGCTCGACCAGGTCCGGGAACTCGTCAAGCTGGCCGGCGCCGACGACGGGCTGCGCCGGAAGATCGGTGACATGATCTTCGCCGCTCGCTACGGTCGACCGCTGCCCTCCGTCGAAGACGTACGCCGCAAGCTCGGTGCCGGTCGCGAACCTGACTCGCGGTCGCTGACCCTCACCGAGTGGCTGGACGAGTGGATCGCCCTCCGCAAGCGTGTCATCGACCAGTCAACTTACGACGCGTACGGCGCCCACATCAGGAACTACTTGAAGCCGTACCTCGGCGGCGTCCAGCTCGACAAGCTGACGGCTCGCCACGTCGTGGACATGCTCGACCGGATCGACGCGCGCAACGACGTCATCCGGCGGGCACGAGACGAGGGAACACTCGCGCCGGACGACCCGTGTGACCCGCGTCATCGCGTCATGGTGACGAGCGCGGCGACCCAGCGGCAGACCGTGAAGGTACTCCGTGCCGCGCTCACCTACGCCGTCAAGAAGCAACTGATCGAGCGAAACGTCGCGGCGGACGCCGAGATGCCGAGGGTGGAACACAAGCCGGCCAAGGTGTGGACACCCGATCAGACGCGGCGGTTCCTTGAGGCGACCCGCGACGACCGCCTACATGCGCTGTGGCGGATCACCGCGCTCCGTGGGCTGCGCCAGTCCGAGCTGCTCGCGCTGACGTGGGCAGACGTCCACCTCGACGGCACGAGGCTGACGGTCCGCAGATCCAAGACTCGGTCAGGTGTGCGCGACGTCTCGCTCGACGCGGAAACCGTCGCCGTGCTACGTCGGCATCGCAAGCGTCAGGCGGAGGAACGGCTCGCAACATTCGGCGCGTACGACGATCACGACCTGGTGTTCTGTCGTGAGGACGGCTCGCCGTTCCCGAGTCGACAGCAGATCACTTTTGCCTTCAAGCGGCGGGCGCGTGAGGTCGGCCTACCGGTCATCCGATTCCACGACCTGCGGCATACCGCGGCGACCCTCAACCTCGAGGCGGGTGTGGACATAAAGGTCGTGTCGGATCTGCTAGGGCACGCGAACACGCGGATCACGCAGGATATTTACCAGCACGTCCGGCAGCAGATCCACGTCGACGCCGCCGAGAAGGTCGTCGAGCTACTGGCCTCGTCGACGTAGCCGCGTCCATCCGTTCGGGAATTGTTCGACACTCTGGCGATCCGATCTTCACCAAACGGCGAAGACGCAGGTCAAGGCGCCGCAGCAGCCTGGAACTACGTTACTGATCGTACGGTTCCGTGACCCGCCGGACGAGAGGGTGCCGCGACGCCGTGACGGCACGCCGACAGATCGTTACCGATACCGAGCCAGATCGTTGGCGGCCGCCTCACCAGCGGCTTCAGCGGCCCCTTCGGTGCTGGCATCGCTGGCGGCACGAGCAGTCCAGCGGTGGCCGTTGCGGTTGAGGACGAGCGGCAGCCCGAACGTCGCGGACAAGTTCGGCGCGTTGAGCGTCACCTCGAGCGGACCGGCGGCCATCAAGCGGCCCTCGCGCAGCATCAGCACGTGGGTGAACCCGGCCGGGATCTCCTCCACGTGATGGGTAACGAGAACCAGAGCCGGTGCATAGGTGTCGGAGGCAAGCACACCAAGCCGCCTGACGAGGTCTTCACGTCCGCCGAGATCCAGCCCGGCGGCGGGCTCGTCGAGCAGCAGCAGCTCGGGGTCCGTCATCAGCGCGCGGGCGATCTGGACGCGCTTACGCTCCCCCTCCGATAGTGTGCCGAAGCTCCGCTGCGCGAATCCGTTCATGCCGAGCTGGTGCAGCAGACCAAGCGCACGGGTGTCATCCAAGCGGTCGTACGATTCCCGCCACCGGCCGACAACGGCGTAGGAAGCGGTCCGTACGACATCGAGGACACGCTCATCAGAGGGCACCCGATCCGCGAACGCGGCACTCGCCAGCCCGATCCTGGGCCGCAACTCGAAGACATCGGCCGCGCCGAGTTCCTCGCCGAGGATGCCAGCGGTGCCGTGGGTGGGATAGATGTGTGCGGACGCGACTTGCAGAAGGGTCGTCTTGCCCGCACCGTTCGGCCCGAGGACGATCCACCGATCGCCTCCGGCCACCGACCACGTGATCGAGTCGAGCAGCCGCTTGCCATTGCGCACGACCGTTACGTCAGCCAGCTCAAGTACGTCACTCATCGCGCCTGCTGCGCTCTCCCGTTGCCGACGATGCAGACCCGGAACCGCTTTCGGCGACCCGCGTCATGAAACCTATCGGGCGGAGGGAGCTTCCGCTGCGGAGAGGTCTGCGGATGATGGATGGGATCGCGGGGATGAATTGCGAGGTCGGAATCCGCCGACATCAGCCCATTAGTCCTTTGCGACTCGCCCGAGATCCCTAGCGCCGGAGCCTCGCGTTCCTACACTGTGTCTCACTCACGGCACCGGGGGGCGACTGACAGTGGTAGCGGTACTTGGACTGGCAGGCATGCCGCCAAGTAGGGCTGCCCTGTCGACTGCCAACACACTCACCGGAGCCGTATCCAATAGGTGGCATGGAGGGATCCCGCATGCTCGCTGATAGTCAGTTCGGGACCGGGCAGGTGTTCTGGTCCATCCTCTGGTTCTTCCTCTTCTTCCTCTGGCTCTGGCTGCTGATCATCGTCTTCTCCGACATCTTCCGCAGCCGTGACCTGTCCGGATGGGGCAAAGCGCTCTGGACGATCTTCGTCATCGTGTTGCCCTACCTCGGGGTCTTCATTTACGTCATCGCCCGGGGCGGCAAGATGCAAGAGCACGCGCAGCAGGCCGCAGCAGATCAGGATGCGGTGGTCCGCAGCTATGTGCAGAGCGTCGCAACAGATGCGAAGAGTCCCGCCGAGCAGGTCGCCCAACTCGCGGAACTTCGTGACAAGGGCGTCCTTAGTGAAGCTGAGTTCCAGCAAGCTAAGGCAAAAGCACTCGGCTAGTCCCCGAGTCCCAGGTGGCGGTGGCGCGGTTGGGCGAGCCGCAACAACAGGCGAGCGGCGTCCCAGCTGATTCGCCACCGCCAACCTGGTGAAGATCGCACGGATCTGGTCTCAGGTGGGACGCGTCCGGGGCTTACAGGCCGCGACCGAACCAGTCATTCTTCTCGGCTGTGTCGGGTATGCCTGTCGTGTTCTGACTTAGTCCGCGCGCTCCGGTGGACTGGTATCCGGTTTGCGTCGCGGACGTGCCCCTGAAGACGACTATGTCGCCGGCGTTGAGTATCGAGCCGATGTCTTCGCGATAGGCGCCGACCACGAGGTCCCACTGAGCGCCAGAGTCATAGCGGCCGGCCTGCAGCGTGCTGCCGAACCGGTCGTCGATCTCGTTGCCTCCCGGCACGCCGGGTGAGTTCTGTGTTACGTACACAGAGCTCGTTCCGGTCACACCTGCTGCGGTGCCCGGAAGGATGTTGACCCCCTCGTCGCTGACGCCGCCGACTATCAGCTCGCCGTCGCCATCGCCGTTGAGGTCCGCGACCTCTATGGCCTCGCCCCAGCCATCTCCGGAAGCAGCGAACCCGGGCACGCTTGTGCTGTCCTGGCTGAACAGCCGGTCCCGGGCCATGAGCTGGCTTCGCGGATCTGGGCCGCCATAAAAGAGGTGGACGTTCCCTGCGGCTGTCTTGCCGGAGGAGAACTCCTCACCCGGGATGCCTACCGCAACGTCCGCGAAGCCATCCGCATCGAGATCACCGACGGCGACGGCCGCCCCGAACCTGTCGAGAGGCTCGGCAACCCCGACGGCACCGATGGTGTCCTGGGTAATGTGCACGAAACCCGAAACGCCGCTGATGCGCAGGACAACTTCACCCTGATCAAGATCGCCAACGTTTGGCGCTCCCATGACCGCGTCGTCGATGCCGTCCCCGTTGACATCGCCGATCGCGAGAGCCTTCCCATAAAAGAAGAAGGTCGCCGTGGCGAGACCACTCGGTCCGCCGAGTGCGCGAAACACGGCGCCTTTGCCGCCGTTCACGCTTGGCATCGCTGCGTCGATCAGGAGGTCGTCGATGCCGTCTCCGTTGAGATCGCCCGATGCGAGAGCGCGGCCGTACTCGTCGTCCACCCGGTCATGGTCGAGCGGCTGGCGCCCGACCAGGTATGTCCCGTCCGCAGTGAGCCCGGCCGGTGACCCTCGGAGG
>JBKPTD010000093.1:0-4100 GCA_046735375.1 Actinomycetota bacterium
ACCGCTGGGTCTGGCGGCCTGGATGCTGGACCACGACGCGGACGCCTACGAGAAGATCTCCCGTGCCTTCCTCGAAGGCCAGCCCTCGGGCAACCTCACCAGGGACCACGTCCTCGACAACATCACGCTGTACTGGCTGACTAGCACTGCGGCCTCGGCCGCGCGGCTGTACTGGGAGACCGGCAGAGGTGCGAAAGCCGCAATCAAGCAGCCGCCGCCGCACCTTACGCTCCCGGTGGCCTACACGGTTTTCCCCGGCGAGCTGTTCCAGGTCCCGCGCCACTGGGTAAAGAGCGCGTACCACAACCTGATCTATTTCAACGAGGCCGAACGGGGCGGCCACTTCGCCGCCTGGGAAGAGCCGCAACTGTTTTCCGAAGAGCTTCGCGCGGCGTTCCGGACACTGCGCTAGACCAGATCGGAGGCGTCAGCCGATCAGGTCGGCGGATCCTCCTCCTCACGGCCGCATCGGCCTCGGAGGAAACAGGGCAAACCTTGGCGGTCGCGGAGCTAGTTGCCGGGGCTTCGGCCGAATCGCGGCCTGCCCGTCACCCGGGTACGGTCGAAGCCGTGACTAGGAGCCCGTGGGCCCGATCAAGCTCGATGGGATCCCTGCTCACCGAGAGCATCCGTTACGACGAGACGCCAGTTCGCATCCACCCGCGCGGCCTTTCGCTCGTTCGCCGTTAGGAAGAACCGGACCTGTGAGCTAGCGACTCCCTTCATTCACCTCCACGTGGAGCTCCTCGTTACCGCGAGCGGTGGTGAGGTCCCAGTGGGCAGGACCTGGTCGGTGTCGCCGGCGTTGACGGCGTCCACGAACCGCCGCGCTGCCGGTCTTGCCGCCATCACCGGCGAACTTCGCGCGCTTGTCGCGTCCTTCGAGGATCGACGCCATTGAGCAGTATGCGATCCCATCGGCGGGAACACCGGGGACTCCGATCGGCTTGTCGGAGGCATGGACCTCGCAGAGGCACTCGAGTTCACCAGGAAGAATCCGCGCGCCGTCCTCGCGACTATGAAGCGCGACGGCACGCCTCAGCTGTCGCCGGTCCTCGTCGGCGTCGATGCCCAGGATCGGCTCGTCGTCAGCACCCGGGAGACTGCCATGAAGGCAGCCAACGTCCGACGCGACCCGCGCGCCTGGCTGTGCGTGCTCAACGAACGGTTTTTCGGCGGCTGGGCACAGATCAGCGGCGACGTCGAGGTCGTCAGCCTGCCCGAGGCCATGGAACCGCTAGTCCAGTACTACCGCTCGATTTCTGGTGAGCATCCAGACTGGGATGATTACCGGTCCGCGATGAAGAAACAGCGTCGGTGCCTGATCCGGATCACGCCGATGACGGCCGGCCCTACCGTGTCCGGCTGAGCTTCGTGCCGAGTGGCCCGCCCCCGAACCAGCCACCGATACTTGGGTCAGCGGGGATACCGGAGCCGCATCGGCGCTTATTCGATCAAGCGGAACCCTAAGGGACGGGCACGAGGTTGGGCGCTGGGTACGTGCGACCAGTTGCTGCCAACGCTCAAATGACACGTGGTCGATCACGCACGAACATGTCTCAGTGCCGGTTGATCTTAGGAGTGACCTTGAACCCTAACCCTCTCCAGCGGTCTGGCCGAAGATTGCAATCAACCGTGCCTTTGACGCCGTCGCCGTCGTGTGACGCCTGCCGGCCACTCCCTTCCCGATAGCGCGACGGTTGAGGACGACGCAGGCATCAGTAACGTCGCCCGTTCCAGCTCCCCGCGCGGACGGCCACCGTCGACGTCACGTTGCATGATCCTCTCTGGTTGCCAGCGGCAAGCGGTGATCTTCGCGGGATGGGAGGACGTAGCATGTGCGGCAGTGACGATCATGCCTGACGACGGCCTCCGCCCGTTCCGCTTCGACGTTCCCCAAGGTGAGTTGGACGATCTGTACGAGCGTCTGGACCGGACCCGGTGGCCCGAGGAGCTGCCCGACGTGGGCTGGGCCTACGGTGTCCCGCGCACCTACCTCAAGGAACTGGTGCGGTACTGGCGGCACGAGTACGACTGGCGGGCTGCCGAGGCACGATTGAACGGGTGGCCGCAGTTCACGACCACAATCGACGGCGCCAGCATCCACTTCGCCCACATCCGCTCCCCGGAGCCAGACGCAACCCCGCTGATCATCACCCACGGCTGGCCGGGTTCGATCGCGGAGTTCACGCGGATCGCCTCCCCGCTTGCCGATCCGCGGTCGCACGGCGGTGACCCTGCGGACGCATTCGACCTGGTGCTGCCTCACATCCCCGGGTTCGGCCTGTCCGGGCCGACGCACGAGACCGGCTGGGAGCACCGCCGGGTCGCCGCCGCATTCGCCGAACTGATGCGGCGCCTGGGCTACCCGCGCTACGGCACACAGGGCGGCGACTGGGGTGCGGCGATCTCCCGCGAATTGGGCCGTACCCAGCCGGAACAGGTCATCGGCGTGCACCTCAACTTGCTGCCGGGCGCCCATGCGGCCGCCGAACCGACCGCGCAGGAACTCGCCGCACTCGACCCGGCCGAGCGTGAACGTACGCTGGCGTCCTGGCAGCGCACCCAGCAGTGGACCCGCGACCGCCAGGGCTACGCCGACATCCAGTCCACCCGCCCGCAGACCCTCGCCTATGCGCTGACTGACTCCCCGGTGGGCCAACTGGCCTGGATCGCGGAGAAATTCAAGGAGTGGACCGACTCGCACGACCGCCCCGAAGATGCCGTCGACCGCGACCACCTACTGACCAACGTCATGCTCTACTGGCTGACCGGCACCGCCGGATCCTCGGCTCGCATCTACTTCGAACGCGCACATGCCGACTATTGGGGCGCACCACCGGAACCGTCGGCCACACCCACCGCCCTGGCCGTCTTCCCCCACGACAACTTCATCCCGCTGCGGCACATCGCCGAACAGACCAACACCATCGTCCGTTGGACCGAGTACGACCGCGGGGGACACTTCGCCGCCATGGAGCAACCCGACCTGCTGGTCACGGACATTCGCGAATTCTTCCGGCAGCTCCGCGAAGCACCAACCGAATGAGATCGGGCCTAATTACCGGAGCAACCGTCGGTGACCACCGGTGGTCAGATCCCCCCCACCAGCTGGCCCGGGCACGCACCCCGCCGCCACGGACGTATTTCCACAACCGGTAGTTGACGAGATTTGCTCACCGACATGTCCGCGAATCCGGCACTATGAATGGTGGGGCTAGGGTTTGAATAGCCACCCCCGTTGGTGGCCCTTTATTTTGTTCTTTCGAACCGACACGTAATGTCGATGCCGGTGAGCTCGCGGCGAACGGCATGGTGGCGCAGACGTTTCCAACATCCTTCTGCGAAGGCGTCCGTTGCATTGACGAAAGAGGTGCCAAGTCGGCAAGATCCGGCCGCGTGCAGCAGATCCGACTGACCCGCCGTCCAGTTCCTCCACATTCGGCATTCGCCGGTTTCCGGTTCCCGCCGGAGGTGATCGTGCTGGCCGTGCGTTGGTATCTGCGGTTCGGCCTGTCGTATCGGGATGTCGAGGAGCTGCTGGCCGAACGGGGCATCCACGTCACCGTGCACCGGTGGGTCCAGCGGTTCACACCACTGCTGGCGGACGCGGCCCGGTTTGGCCGGCATCGGGTCGGCGAGCGCTGGCACGTGGACGAGACCTACGTCAAGGTCGCCGGCCGGTGGGTGTACCTGTATCGGGCGGTTGACCAGTTCGGGCAGGTCATCGACGTGTACGCATCAACCCGCCGGGACGCCGAGGCGGCCCGGCGGTTCTTCCACCGGGCACGGATCACCACGGGTGTGACGCCGACGGAGGTCATCACCGACCGCGCGCCGACCTACCCGCGGGTCCTCGACCAGCTGTGGCCCGCGGTCTGGCATCACGTCGAGCGGTACGCGAACAACCGCGTCGAGGCCGACCATGCGCAGCTAAAGCGATGGCTGCGCCCGATGCGCGGGATCAAGACCATGTCCGGGCTGCGGGTACTCGCCGCCGGTCACGCGTTCGTCCAGAACCTCCGCCGCGGCCACTACGAGTTGGCCGCCGACCAACCCCGAAACCCTCGACTCCCGGCGGCGTTCCGTGAACTGGCCAC
>JBKPTD010000094.1:0-9646 GCA_046735375.1 Actinomycetota bacterium
ACCTGCCGTACGTCGGCTGCGGTCGCCGCGAAGACCACGGTCTCGGCGGCGGTCGCCGGCTGCCACCCGGCCAGACGTACCGAATCCGTGTCGACCACGACCAGGTCGGCGAGCGCACCAGGGGCGATCAAGCCCGCCTCCGACCAGCCCAGGCTCGCGTGGCCCGCCATGGTCGCCGCCTGAAGCAACTCCCCGGCGGTCCAATGGCCCCGGACCTCGGTACGCAGCCGCTCGTCCAACTCGACGGCGCGGGCCTCCTCGAAGAGGTCGATCACCGCGTGCCCGTCACTGCCAAGGACGACCGGCGAGCCGGCCAACGACAGAAGCCGGGCCGGACCAACACCGTCGGCGAGATCGCGTTCGGTTGTCGGGCACATGCACACGGCCGTACCCGACTCGCCCAGCAGCGCGATGTCCTCGTCCACCACGTGCGTGGCATGGACCGCCGTCGTTCGAGGGCCCAGCACTCCGGCTGCCATGAAGACAGCGGCGGGGGTTTTGCCGTACGCCGCCATGCACGCGTCGTTCTCCGCCCGCTGCTCGGATAGATGCAGGTGCAGTGGCGCGGTGTGCTCGTGTGACCAGGCAATGACCGGTTCGAACTGCTCGGGCGGCACGGCACGGATCGAGTGGATGGCGGCGCCGATCCGGCTCCGTTGACTCCCGAGCGGGCCCGGGCGGTCGAGAGCCGAGTGGAGGTCAGTCACGCGGTGGGCCCACTGGCCCGCGTCGGCGTCGCTGAAGCGGACTTGCACCCCTTCCACGGGCGTGGCGATTCCGCCGGCGAGATAGAGGGTGTCGAGCAGGGTGACTCGTAGTCCGGCTCTACGGGCAGCCTCGATAAGCGCGTTACCCATTGCGTTCTCGTCGGCGTACCGTCCTCCGCCCGGCGCGTGGTGGAGGTAGTGGAACTCGCCGACGCAGGTGATCCCGGCCAGGGCCATCTCCGCGTACACGGCGGTGGCAAGGTCGAGGTAGGTGTCGGGGTCGAGCCCCGCCGCCACCTCGTACATTCGTTTCCGCCACGTCCAGAACGTCCCACGCTCGGCCTGGGTGTGCCCGCGCAAGGCACGGTGGAACGCGTGCGAGTGAACGTTCGCAAGCCCTGGCAGGACGAGACCGGATAACCGCTCGGCCCCTGGAGGTGGCTCGACGTCTGCCCAGACATCGGTGAAGAGGCCGCCGGAAGCCTCGATGAGCACGTTCGACATGAACCGGTCTCCGAGCCACGCGAACTCCGCATGCCACAGCCGGCTGCCGGCGCCTCCCCTGGCCTCGGTGGTGGTCAGCTCAGTCATCGACGCGACCGCCCACGAGATCCTGGAGCACTGCGGCGAGCGCGGCGACACCAGCCAGGCAGTCCGCCCGATCTGCATGCTCGTGCGGCGAGTGGGACACGCCAGTCGGGTTGCGTACGAAGAGCATTCCTGTCGGCGCGATGGGGGCGAGTATGCCCGCGTCGTGCCCGGCACCGGTGGCGAGGATCGGCACGGTCGGTCGGTGAGGCGGCGGCGCGGCCTCGGGCGAGGTAGATGCGGGCTGAGTCAGGGCCGCCACAACGTCGGCCAGTCGAGCGCGCAAAGAAGGGTCGAACTCAACCTCAGGTGACCATGACTCGCGGTCAACCGCCGCACCGGACGCAGTTGCAAGCGCGGATACGAGCTTCTCGACGGTCGCCTCATCCGGGGCGCGGGCATCGAGCCAGGCGCGTACCAACGAAGGGATGGCGTTCGTCCCGTTGGGCTCGACGACCACCTTGCCGAAGGTCGCGAGCGCGCCGAGCCGTTCGGCATGCTTGCGTGCGTCGAGGATCGTGCGTGCGTATGCGAGCGTGGGGTCGTGGCGGTCCGCCAGCCTCGTTGTGCCAGCGTGATCGGCGCGTCCGGTGAAGTCGAAACGCCACCTGCCGTGCGGCCAGATGCCCTCGCCGATCGCCACCGCCGAGTCAAGGTCTGCCAGTGCACGGCCTTGCTCGATGTGCAGTTCGACGAACGCACCGATCCGGGAGAGTGCCTCGTCGTCGCGGCCGAGCTCATCGGGATCGTGCCCGGAGGCTCGCAATGCATCCGCGAGGCTGATCCCATCGGCATCGGTCAGACGGCGAGCCTGATGTGGATCAAGGACACCGGTCAGCAGCCGCGACCCCATGCAGGCCACGCCGAACCGCGCGCCCTCCTCATCGGCGAAACAGACGACGGCAACCGAGCGATGCCCACGGCCCTCACGTGGACCGCCCGTGTCCCGCGCGCGGAGCAGGTCGATGGCACAGAAGGCCGAGACAACGCCGAGAGGCCCGTCGAAGGGGCCACCGTCCGGCACGCTGTCCAGGTGACTTCCGGTTACCACCGAGTCAGGCCGCGGATCCCCCCACCAGGCCCAAAGGTTGCCATTGCGGTCAACCTCGACCGGCAGGCCGCGGGCGGCGGCCGCCTGGTGGAACCAATCTCTGGCCTCCCGGTCCGCGGCTGACCACGCGAAGCGACGGTAGCCGCCGGTACGTTGGTCGCGACCGATCGGCAGGAGTGGGTCCCACAGGTTGTCGAAGGACCGCCCGACGAGAGCCGCCTGGTCGCTATCCATCATCGCCGGCCGCTTGCCGCCTTACGCCGGATCGACCGGGGAAGGCGACATCGGGATGCGCACTCCTCGCTCAGCAGCCACATCGGCCGCTCGGTCGTACCCGGCGTCCACATGACGCATCACACCGGTGCCCGGATCGTTTGTCAGTACCCGGGCGATCTTCTCGGCGGCGAGTGGCGAGCCGTCTGCGACCGTGACCTGACCGGCGTGGATGGAGCGGCCAATGCCGACGCCACCGCCGTGGTGGATCGATACCCAGGATGCGCCGGATGCGACGTTGAGCATGGCATTGAGCAGGGGCCAGTCGGCGATCGCGTCCGAGCCGTCGGCCATCGCCTCAGTCTCGCGATAGGGCGACGCGACTGAGCCCGCATCAAGGTGATCGCGGCCGATGACGACGGGAGCCGTCAGTCGGCCATCGGCGACCATCTCGTTGAATCGCACACCGGCCCTATCGCGCTCGCCGTAGCCGAGCCAGCAAATTCGAGCGGGCAGGCCCTGATAGTGAACCTTCTCGCCGGCCATCCTGATCCAGCGAGCCAGCGGCTCGTTGTCGGGGAACAGTTCGAGGATCGCGCGATCGGTGGCGGCGATGTCGGCCGGATCGCCGGACAATGCGGCCCACCGGAACGGGCCCTTCCCCTCGCAGAAGAGCGGCCGGATATAGGCCGGAACAAAACCAGGGAAGTCAAACGCGCGACCATATCCGGCGAGCTGCGCCTCGCCGCGGATGGAGTTGCCGTAGTCGAAGACCTCAGCGCCGGCGTCCTGGAAACCGACCATCCCCTCCACGTGCCGCGCCATCGATTCCCGCGCTCGCCTGGTGAAGCCGACCGGGTCCTTCTCCCGTTCGGCGATCCAGTCGTCGAACGCCACCCCGATCGGCAGATAGGCGAGCGGATCGTGCGCACTCGTCTGATCGGTGACCACATCGATGGGAGCGCCCAGCGCGAGCAACTGCGGAACCACTTCGGCGGCATTGCCCAGCAGGCCGATCGAGAGCGGCTGGCGCGCATCACGGGCGTTGATCGCGAGCGCGAGCGCGTTGTCGAGGTCGTCGGCTTGTACGTCGAGATATCGGTGCTCGAGCCGCCGTGCGATTCGAGACGGATCACACTCCACGCAGATGACGACTCCCTCGTTCATCGTCACTGCCAGCGGCTGCGCCCCGCCCATCCCGCCAAGACCGGCGGTCAGCGTGATCGTTCCAGCAAGGGAACCGGTGGGCTGAGCTTGATCTCCTCTGGAGCCGGCAAGTTTCGCGGCTACCGCTGCGAAAGTCTCGTACGTGCCCTGCAGGATGCCCTGCGTACCGATGTAGATCCATGAGCCCGCGGTCATCTGTCCGTACATCGTCAGGCCAAGTGCCTCGAGGCGCCGAAACTCTTCCCAGGTCGCCCACTCCGGGACCAGGTTCGAGTTGGCGATAAGCACTCGCGGCGCCCACTCATGTGTCGTGAAAACACCGACAGGCTTGCCCGACTGGACGAGGAGCGTCTCATCGCCGCGTAGCTCGCGGAGAGTCCCGACGATCGCGTCGTAGGCGCTCCACGATCGTGCGGCACGACCGGTCCCGCCGTACACGACAAGCTCCTCGGGATGCTCGGCCACCTCCGGATCGAGGTTGTTCATGAGCATCCGCAGCGCCGCCTCCTGCGGCCAACCTGATGTGGAGATCTCGGCTCCGCGCGGTGCGCGAACGACCCGGGTCCCGCTCGGTCCAACCATGATCAGACTCCCTCGTCCTCGGCGGACGCCATCAGGCTAATGCTCAGTCAGACGAGTCCTCTTCGTCATTGAGCGCGCGGATGGTCGCGGAGATCTCCGCCTGATCGGCGACGCCTAGGACAGCGCCATCGGCATCGACGCCGACCGCGATCCCCACCGGCGAAAGCACGGCGGCGTCGAGCGCGGCACGCATCGAGTCGCGATCGGAGCGGAAGGTATGACCGATGGGAAGGAGCCTTCTGCCGATGTCACCGTCGGGCGGTGCCCAGCCAAGGGGGCGCCGCTGCTCGTCCACGACCAAGACGGGCTCACCAGCGGCGGAGGACGATGCCTGCGGGGACCCCGTTGTTGACCCCGGTTCCGATTCGCCATCCACGCCGGTGCTAGCACCCCGAACAAGGATCTTGGGCTCACGCAGCGAGAGCGCCTTGGCCTCGAAGAAGGACAGCCTGCGGAACCCCCGGTCGTAGCCAAGGAACGACTCGACGAAGCCATCCGCCGGCGCGGCGAGCAGATGCTCCGGCGTCGCGAACTGCACGAGCGTGCCGCCGATGCGCAGGACGGCGATCCGGTCGCCCAGCTTGATCGCCTCGTCGATGTCGTGAGTGACGAAGACGATCGTCTTCTCCAGCTCCTGCCGGAGGCGGAGGAACTCCTGCTGCAGCTCGCTGCGAACAACAGGATCCACAGCGCTAAAGGGCTCATCCATCAGGAGTATCGGCGGATCCGCGGCGAGGGCCCTGGCGACACCCACCCGCTGCTGCTGGCCGCCCGAGAGCTGGTATGGATAGCGCTTGGCCATCGAGGCCGGCAGCCCAACGGTCTCCATGAGCTCCAGCGCCCGGGCCCGCGCCCGCTTCTTGTCCCAGCCCACGAGGTAAGGAACCGTCGCGATGTTGTCGACGATCGTACGGTGCGGGAAGAGGCCGACTTGCTGGATGACGTAGCCGATGCCGCGGCGCAGGTGTGCCGCCGGACGGGAGCGGACATCCTCGCCGTCGATGAGAATGCGGCCGGACGTCGGCTCGACCAGGCGGTTGATCATGCGAACCGCGGTCGTCTTGCCGCTGCCCGACGTACCCACGAGGACCGTCGTCTTGCCGGTCAGGCACTCGAGCGACAGGTCGTCGAGAGCCACCGTCCCGTCGGCGTAGCGCTTGCTCACGTTCTCAAACGTGATCACAACAGGCGCCTCTCGATCCGTGGCGGTGGTGTGCACCGCTCCATCGCGGCCATACTCCCATCCCGCACCCGCAGCTCCGCCTGAGAGGGCTCCGTCCGCAGACTCAACTCCGTGACACAAGGCCGCCAGCCCAGCCGATCAAGCGAAGCGCTGACCATGAGCGCACTGCCGGGTGCCCGGGTCATACGCTGACGACACGGCGGTCATACGCTGTTCGCCCACTGGCAGCGCCCCACCGCCGAAGGCCGAGCCGGAGGAGCCGATCCCCCTCATGCAGCTCACCACTCTCGTATTAGGGCCCACTTTGTCCCCGATCGATGGCGGAGGCCCCGCATGATCGCGACACGCATCATCATCGGGGTCGGCATGACCTTGGTCGCGTTCGCATTCGCGGGGCGCCGACTGATGTGGCTTTCTCGGTTGATCCAGACCGGGCAGCCGAGCCCGAACCGGTTCGACGGGTTTGGTCAATTCGTTCGGTCACAGATTGTGGAGGTGTTCGGCCAACGGAAGCTGCTGAAGTGGTCGATCCCGGGCCTGGCCCACTTCTTCACCTTCTGGGGCTTCATCATCCTCGGCGCGACGATCGTCGAGGCGTACGGGGCGCTGTTCGATCGCGACTTCGCCATCCCGCTCATCGGGCATAGCCCCGTGCTGGGCTTCCTCGAGGACTTCTTTGCCGTCGCGGTCCTGGTGGCTATCGCCACCTTTTCGGTTCTGCGAATCCGTCAGGCGCCGGCGCGCCAGCACCGGGCATCCCGGTTCTACGGCTCTCACACCGGTGCCGCGTGGGTGATCCTCGGCATGATTGCCACGGTCATCGTGACGCTGCTGCTCTATCGCGCGGCGCAGATAAACACCGGTCACTTCCCGTACAAGTCTGGAGCGTTCGCATCGGAGTGGCTGGCCAAGGCGCTCGACCCGCTCGGCAGTACCGCCAACGACGTCATCGAGACCGTATTCATCCTGGCGCAGATCGGCGTGATCCTCGGTTTCCTCGTGCTGGTCGTCTACTCCAAGCACCTCCACATTTTCCTGGCGCCGCTCAACGTCGCGAAGAAACGCCGGCCCGATGCGCTCGGTCCGCTCCTGCCGATGCTGTCGGGCGGAAAGCCGGTGGACTTCGAGGACCCGGGCGAGGACGACATCTTCGGTGTCGGCAAAGTCGAGGACTTCACGTGGAGTGCAATGCTCGACTTCGCCACCTGCACGGAGTGCGGACGATGCCAGAGCGAGTGCCCGGCCTGGGCCACGGGAAAGCCGCTCTCGCCAAAGCTTGTGATCATGGATCTCCGTGACCACCTATTCGCAAAGGCCCCGTACTTGCTCGCAGCAGACGGCGACGGTGAGGAGAACGCCGCGCCAAAGGCGGCCGCGGGAGCCGATGCGGCCGGAAGTGAGGGCGGAACGTCTGGCCATCATGGAGTGCCCGAGTCGGGGTTCGGTCGCGTCCCGGGCTCCGGTCAAGAACAGGCCGCGCGTCCACTTGTCGGCACCGTCGCCGAGGGTGGCGTCATCGACCCGGACGTCCTCTGGTCGTGTACGACATGTGGGGCCTGTGTGGAGCAGTGCCCTGTCGACATCGAACATGTCGACCACATCGTCGACATGCGCCGCCACCAGGTACTGATCGAGTCAAGCTTCCCAACAGAGGCCGGCGCGATGCTGCGCAATCTGGAGAGCAAGGGCAATCCGTGGGGGATGAACACCGCGGACCGGCTGGATTGGATGAGGGGCCTCGACTTCGAGGTGCCTGTCATTGGCGAGTCGGTCGAGGACCTCTCCGACGTCGAGTACCTGTATTGGGTCGGCTGCGCGGGTGCCTTCGAGGACCAGGCAAAGAAGACGACCAGGGCGTTCGTGGAGTTGCTGCACATCGCAGGGGTGTCGTTCGCGGTACTGGGACCGAACGAGTCCTGCTCCGGCGACCCAGCCCGCCGGCTTGGCAATGAATTCGTGTTCCAGATGCTGGCGCAGCAGAACGTCGAGACGCTGGACGGGGCATTCGGCAACAAGGCGGACAAGAAGATCGTGGCCACCTGCCCCCATTGCTTCAACACCCTTGCGAACGAGTACCCACAGATCGGCGGCCAGTATGAGGTGATCCACCACACCCAGCTGCTGTCCCACCTGGTCGAGACGGGCCGGCTCACCCCGGTGACCCCGGTGGATGGGCTGGTGACGTACCACGACCCGTGCTACCTCGGCCGGCACAACAAGGTCTACACACCGCCGCGGGAGATCATGGACAAGGTACCCGGTGTACGGCAGCAAGAGATGCATCGATGCAAGGAGCGAGGCTTCTGCTGCGGCGCCGGAGGCGCGCGGATGTGGATGGAGGAGCGGATCGGCAAGCGGGTCAACGCTGAGCGGGTCGACGAGGCGCTGTCTGTCAACCCCGACATCGTGTCCACCGCCTGCCCGTACTGCCTGGTCATGCTCAACGACGCCATGACCACGAAGAAGCAGGCCGGCGAAGCGCGCGAGAGCATCGAGGTCGTGGACGTGACTCAGCTGCTCAGCAGATCGGTCAAGGAGCCGACGGCCTAGCGATCGCCGCCCGAAGCGCCGGGCTCAGACGTCCGTGCGATGGAAGTTGAGGTATGACCGTGACGGCGTCGGGCCGCGCTGACCCTGGTAGCGCGAGCCGTACTCGGCTGAGCCATATGGATGCTCGGCCGGCGACGACAGGCGGAAGAGGCACATCTGCCCGATCTTCATGCCCGGCCAGAGTTTGATGGGCAGATTCGCGACATTGGACAGCTCCAGCGTGACGTGCCCGGTGAACCCGGGGTCGATCCATCCCGCAGTCGAATGCGTGAGAAGACCGAGCCGTCCCAGGCTGCTCTTCCCTTCCAGCCGCGCGGCGACGTCGTCGGGCAAGGAGAAGATCTCGTACGTCGATGCGAGGACGAACTCGCCCGGGTGCAGGATGAAGGGCTCATCCTCATCGGGCTCCACGAGCCTTGTGAGGTCCGCCTGCTCGATCGCTGGGTCGATGTGCGGGTAGCGGTGGTTCTCGAACACGCGGAAGTAACGGTCGAGCCGCACGTCGATGCTGGACGGCTGGATCATGTCGGGGTCGTAGGGCTCGACGCCAACCCGGCCCTTGTCGATCTCGGTCCGGATGTCGCGATCGGAGAGCAGCACGCGCATGAGGCTACTCACCTGGCTTTCCGGCGGACTCGACGCGACGCGTTCCGCCCCAGGTACACTCATCCCGACTCGGCGCCCGGCATCGGGCGTAGTGCGGGTGTAGTTCAATGGCAGAACATCAGCTTCCCAAGCTGACAGTGCGGGTTCGATTCCCGTCACCCGCTCCAACACAAACGAAGGCCCAGGTCAGGCGCTTGTCGCCCCGATCTGGGCCTTCATCGTCATGGGTGTTAGGTCGCGCTCGTGCCCGCTACGTGCCCGTACGCTCTTCGCCATCGCCCTCGGCCGCGAGTCTGGCAGACCGGAGCAGCTCGTCGAGGGCGGCCGGGATCACTCGGTTTCGGTCGGCGTTCGTGTGCTGATAGATGATCGCGGCGCGCGTACTGCTGTGCCCCATCCGGGCCATCAGGTCGCGCGTGCTTGCGTAGGGTGCAGCGAGCGTGTTGCCCGTGTAACGCAGGTCGTGGAAACGCAGGCCGGGGACGCCGGCCGCTGCGACATCCGGAGGGCGGCTTTGACCGTCGCCGAGCCGCAGGGCTGATGAGCCGCGGACTCGACACCTCCGAACCGTTCGACCCTTCGCAACACTGGGCTACGCGGCGTTCGGAGAAGGATCTTGGCGAGAGATCCCTCAGCACCACACCTACGAGGCCCCCCAACGAGACAACTTGTCCAGGTCGCGCACGCAGAAACGGTGATGTGCCCATTCCTCGTTGAGCACAGTGCCGAGGCATTGCCGCACGCGCCGGCCCTTGGCATACGGGGGCCATCTGTCGTCGTCCGGCACCGGCGCGGGCTTTGCGAGCTGCTCAGGAGTGACCTCGGCCAGCCACGCCTCAATCTCCGACGCCTGCCGAACGCGCACGGTGAGCACCTCGTCGAGACCCGGCCGGGCGGACCTGTCCAGCCCCAGCCCCTCCTGATCCGGCACGAACGAAGATGCCAGTCCCATCGCCGTGAACGGCTCGGTCAGCCCGAGTACGCAGCGCCGAAACCACG
>JBKPTD010000095.1:0-6276 GCA_046735375.1 Actinomycetota bacterium
AGCCTCATCGGCAACAGCGTCGTCGCCTTGCTCCGCAACCCAGCGCAACTCGCGCAGCTACGTTCGGACCCGGGCAAGATCGAGGCGGCGGTCGAGGAGCTCCTGCGCTACGACGCTCCCGTCCCCCACTCGACATTTCGCTATGCGATCGAGCCCGTGGAGATCGATGGTGTGACGATCCCCGCTGGGGCTCAGGTCATCATCAGCTTGGCGGCGGCGAACCGGGATACAAGTCGGTACGCGAATCCGGAGCTGCTCGACATCAACAGGGCCGGAGGGCGTCACCTGGCGTTCGGGCACGGCATCCACCACTGCCTTGGCGCTGTGCTGGCCCGGATGGAAGGCCAACTCGCCCTCGGATCGCTGCTTCGCCGCTTCCCCGAGCTCCGCCTCGCAGTCCCCGTCGAGGACCTGCACTGGGACCACGGCGACGGGCTCGTCCTACGCGGTCTGTCCGAGTTGCCCGTCATTCCGGGCCCCCCCGGCCCCAAATAGCAGCGATCGACGACACCACTGGTCAGACAGATGACAAGGGTCACGTGCGACCCGATCACCCGCGCTCTTCAGTAGTCTCGGTCGGCGTGACCACGCCACAGCACCGAGCGGACATGTTCCTCGAGCCCGACGACGACCCCCGCGAAGGCGGCCCGCGGCTCGGGGATGAGCGGACGACACTCAATGAGTTTCTGCGCGGCCAACGGCTGACGCTGCAGGTGAAGTGCGATGGGCTCGATGCGGAGCAACTAGCCAGCCGCGCTGTGGAGCCGTCGACGTTGTCACTGCTCGGTCTGGTCCGGCATATGGCCGAGGTGGAGCGCGGGTGGTTCCGCCGCCGGTTCGCCGGGCTCGACATACCCAAGCGCTACCAGACCCAGACCGACCCCGACGCCGACTTCAACGGTGCTGTCGCGGACCCCGCTGTCGTCGAGGAGGCGTGGCTGGCGTGGCGTGAGGAGATCGACTTCGCTGAGCAATTCACGCGCGACCACGACCTCGGCTTCGTCGGCCGCGACTCCGAGGGAGAGCCGGTCTCCCTCCGCGAGCTGCTCGTGCACATGATCGAGGAGTACGCCCGCCACAACGGGCACGCCGACCTGCTCCGCGAGCGCCTTGACGGGCGTATCGGCCAATAGGTCCTCGGGACGGGCGTAAAGGGCTGCCCTGGCCTCGAGCCCGGTGGCGGCGATGCCGATTGCAGGCTTGTCAGCGCCCAGGCAATGGTTCCAACTCCTTTTACTTACCTTTGCTGCAACGGCGCTGTCCGTCCGGGCAAGACTCACAATTGAACTCTCAGACCCTGCTCCTGCCTGCCGGAGGTTTAGTGAACCGGTTGGCTCACCGGTGACGACAGGGAGGTTGTCAGGCCCGGAATCGAAGGGGCGGGATGACCACGGTGCAAGGGATCCGGTCGCAAGGGCGTCGATGCGCGGCGGCGACCCGCTACCGTTCAGCCCCACGAGTGTCTGAGGTCTCGTAGTCGTGTTCGACCACCGGGACGAGCGCTCCGACTCCGAACTGCTGGCGGCGACAGCCGACGGTGACCGCACTGCGCTCGAGATGCTGTACGTGCGGCATGCGCCCTGGCTGATGGTCAGGCTCTCGCGCCGGTGCGCCGACCGATCCCTGGTGGACGAGGTCGTTCAAGACACGTTCGTCGAGGTGTGGCGTAGCGCGCGGCGGTGGTCCGGGCGCGGCGAGGTAGGCGCTTGGATCTGGGGGATCGGCGTACACCGGCTGCTTGACCGGCTGCGGCGTCGGCCCCGCGCTCTGTTCGCCATCGGCGGCCACAGCGAGGTAGCGATCTCTGCTGAGGAGGAGGTCCTCCTCGGGGTTCAGTTCGGTGATCTCGCAGGCGCGCTGGACCGGCTCTCGCCTGAGCTCCGTGCTGTTGTGCAGGCAACAGTGCTCGACGGGCTTACTACTCGCGAGGCCGGCAGGCTGCTCGGCGTCCCAGCCGGCACCGTCAAGACGCGGCTGATGCGCGCCCGCGCCGTGCTCAGGGAGGAGCTGTCATGACAACGAGCACCCCCTCGGGACCCGGGGAAAGGACGGCGCCCTCATGACCGACTGGCACGTCGATGAAGGGACCATCGCTGGGTACGCGAGCGGCCGGGTGCCGCTCTCGGTCGTGGCGTCGGTGGAGGCACACCTCATGGCATGCCCGCAATGCCGGGCCTTGCTCGCGCCGGTCGATGAGCTCGATCGGCTGAAGCAGTTGTGGGGCGAGATCGCGGAACGGGTTGACGCCCCGCGTCCGGGCGTGATGGAGCGGCTGCTCCGGCTGGTGAGAGTTCCGGAGGACACGGCCCGGCTGCTCGCCGTCACGCCGACGCTGCGAGCCGCCTGGCTGCTCGCGATGGCTGCTGTCCTGACGTTCGCCGCGGTCGCGGCGATCGTGTCGGGCGAGAACGGGCGGGGCACTCTCCTGTTCCTCACGCTGGCCCCGGTCCTGCCGGTGGCCGGAGTCGCGGCGGCGTTCCACCGCAGCCTGGACCCGACGTACGAGATCGGGCTGGCCGCACCGTCGTCACAGTTCCGGCTGCTGTTGCTGCGCTCGGCAGCCGTCACTGCGGTGACCTGTCTCGCGGCGCTCATCGCGGGCCTGATGCTGCCACAGCGGACGCTCACGACTGCGGCTTGGCTGCTGCCAGCCCTTGCGCTCACGTCGCTCACACTTGTGCTCGCGCGCCGGGTCGATGTCGTGTATGCGGCGGCCAGTCTTGCCGGGGCCTGGGCGGTCGCCATGGTGTCCACGTACACACGCACCGGGGAGTTCGCCGTGTTCGGTGCCAGTGGACAAGTCGCAGCGCTAACCGTCACAGCGGCTTCGTTGATCATTCTCGTCGTGGACCGCGACCGGTACACGGCCCGGCTCGGAGGTGCGTGATGACCGTTCCCATCCAGATCGAAGGCGTTACTAAGGCGTTCCATAGCGCGGTCGCGGTTGCCGGTGTTGATGTCACCGCCGGTCAGGGAGTCACCGGTCTGCTCGGTCCGAACGGAGCCGGAAAGACGACCCTGCTGCGGATGATGGCAACTGTGCTTGCGCCTGACGGTGGGCGGCTGCGACTGCTTGGGCACGACCCTGCGACGGCCTCCGGTCGGCTGGCGATTCGTCGGCGCCTCGGCTACCTGCCGCAGGAGCCCGGGTTCCACCGCGGCATGACCGTCTTCGACTTCATCGACTATGTCGCGATCCTCAAGGAGCTGACGGACCGGCGTGTCCGTCACGACGAGGTGCGCCGGGTGGTCGAGCTGGTCGGCCTGGCGCCGGTCAGCGGAAAGCGCATCGGCGCGGTCTCTGGTGGCATGCGGCGGCGGGTCGGGCTGGCCCAGGCGCTGCTCGGCGACCCGGACCTCGTCATCCTTGACGAGCCAACCGCGGGCCTCGACCCCGAGGTACGACTGCGGTTCAGGGAACTGGTGTCGCAGATTGGTGAGGACCGTACCGTCATTCTGTCCACTCACCAGACCGAGGACGTCGCCGCCGTCTGCCAGCAGGTCGTGGTCCTGCATCAGGGGCGCAGCTTCTTCGCCGGCACGCCGGCCGCCTTGATCGAACAGGCCGCCGGCCGGGTCTGGCTCGACGCGACCCGCGGCGCTGGCGCCCACTTGGCCTGGCGAAACGGGGATGGCCGGGTGCGGAACGTTGGCGACGCCCCCGTCGGCGCCCAGCTGACGGCGCCGACCCTCGAGGATGCATACCTCCTGCTTGTCGGAGACACGGAAATGCGGGTTGCGTGATGACAACAATCGTGACCACTCGGACTCCGGCCGGCGCAGCTGTCGGCCCGCTAGCTGAGCGGGAAGCCTGGCGCATCGTCCGCCACCCGATCTATCTGGCGATGCTCGTCTACTTCGTCATCCTGGGTGGGGTGCAGGCTGCGGGCGGCGGACTCTCGGGCCGGGAGACTGTCCGCGAGCTCCTCGTCGTGCTCGGGCTGCTGTGGTTCGGGCCTGCCACGTTCTTCGCCGCTAACCTGGTCGCCTCTAGTGCCCGGCGCTCCCACGCGGAGTCCCAGCTCGCTGCTGCGCCAACCACTGCCTACGCCAGAACGCTGGCGGCCTGTCTGGGCGTCCTCGGCCCCACCGCGGCCGCAGCGGCGTTCGCCGCGATCGTTCGGGTTGTCGAGCACGCAGGCGGCTCCCTCGACCACGCCCAAGGGATCGGCGAGCTGGCGGTCATCCCACTTTGCACGTTGGGCGGCGGCCTGCTCGGAGTGGCGGTGGCCGAATGGATGCCGTGGCGCGGCGCACCGCTTATCGTGCTGTTCGCGCTGCTTGCTTGGGTAGTGGCCGTCATGGATCGCGGTGAGCTGCAGTGGACTGCACCGTGGACCATGTCGCGGGCGTACTACAAGGACGCCCAGTTGTCCCCCGGCTCGCCCGGCTGGCACGCCGCGTACCTCCTCGGCCTGGCCCTGCTGGCTGGTGTCGCCGCGGTGCTGCGACACCCCTCGCACCGGCGGCCGCTGCTGGTGTTCGGCGCCATGGTGCTCATCGCGACGCTCGTCGCAGGCTGGGTACAGGTTCAGTGATCGGGTGCCGGCGTGAGGTGCTACGTGAGCTCGTGGCCGCCGGGACCCTACCGCGAGTGACCTCGTGGCAACCGGTGGTCGTCGCATGGCTCCTCGCCGCGGCGGTGCTCGCGTGGAAAGCCGACGAAGTGCACGACGCTGGAGGGAGGGCCGTGCTCCTGCGGATTGTGGCCGTACTGCTCGCGATGGGTGTGGTGAACCTCGTCGACGACTCAGCGGCGAACCTGCTCGCGCCGGTTCCGGTGCCGCTCGCCTGGCGGAGCGGTTTTAGGCTCGGCTTGGCGGCCGCAGCTGTTGGAGGGCCGTGGGCAGCCGCCCTTTGGTTGGTAAAGCCTGGGCGGCCAGCCGCGATGCTGACGCTGGAGTCCGCGGCGATCACTGCCTTCGGGCTCGCCGTGGCAAGCGGTCTCGCCCGCTGGTGGAGCTCGCGAGAGGCCGGCCTCGCCGCCGCACCGGCAGTTTTGGGCGCTGCAGTCTTCGCCACTCTCCTGCCGCGGCGCTGGGCCATGTTCGCCGTACCCGGAGGCGACGCTTGGCGTGATGCGCATCTGCGCTGGGGCGTCGTGCTTGGACTCGCGTGTGCGGTGCTCCTCGTGACACTGCGCGACCCCGCCCGCGCAAGGTCACATGTTACCGGCAGATAGCAGGCGGGACGCGACCGGTGCCGTGTACCGGCCGAAGCCCTCGGAGTGTGTCTCCACGAGGTCGCGCACATAGGGGATATTGGTGCCGGTATCACTCTCGCTGACGACCGCGGAGTAGCCGGGAGCCGCGTCCGATTTCGTGCACACCATCAGGTCGTCGAACGGGCCACCCACCTTGTGGGCGACAGGCCAGAGCCGGGTGGTGCGCTTGGCTGCCGATTCGTCCAGGTCGAACACCCGACCTAGCGCCGGTTCGAAGCCCGCAGACCGGTCGCCTCTGGAATCGGCGATACAGTCGGCGAACCTGGGCTACAGCGTAAGGAGAGATCATGAGCGCGCCATTCATCCTCGCCCCAGGTGAGCAACACCCCGGCGCGCCACCACCCGCACCACGCCGTCCATTCATTCGAGTGCGCAGCCACGACACCGGCGGCCTGCTCGCACTCGGGGAGGTCAGGCTGCCGCCTCTCACAGCGGGACCGACTCTCCACGTGCACACCCGCGAGGACGAGATGTTCTTCGTACTCGAAGGCGTGCTGACGATGCAGCTCGGGGACCAGCTGCACGAGATTGCCGCAGGCGGCCTTGCGTGGGGCGCACGCGGCACGCCACACGCCTTCGCCAACCTCGCCTCGCAGCAACTGCGCATCATGATCCTCTGGATTCCTGGCGGGGTTGAGCGCCTTTTTGACGAGATGGAGGCATACCTGCAGACAGTCGCCGGAACCCCAGACGAGGAGGTAGTGGCGGCAATCAACGCTCGTTACGGCGCCAAACGCGTCGGTCCACAAATCCCCGTTCCGGCGCCCTAGCCGGTTCGGAGTAGGTCTTGCCGATCAAAGCGCCACCTCAGACACGAAGAAGCGTCGCAGGAGGTCGATCGCGATGCGGCGACGGGACCTAGGATTGGCGAGTGCGGCGGCGGGGGGTTCCGACTAGACCAGCAGGGAGCCGACGCCTGCTCGAGCGCGAGCGGGAGCTCGAGGCGCTCGGCGCCGCGGTCGGGGCGGCAGCGGACGGGACAGCCGGTCTCGTGCTCGTGGAGGGGCCCGCGGGTATCGGCAAGTCCAGGCTCTTGGCCGCCACGAGGGCGC
>JBKPTD010000096.1:0-8841 GCA_046735375.1 Actinomycetota bacterium
CTGCTCAGCTTCAAGGACGACTACTTCGGTGGCGCAGAGGTTGGCAAGATCTTCGGCGAACGAGCCCAGGCGATCACCGAGGCTCAGTGGAAGGGTCCGAACGACCTCGCAATCCAGGACAACGCGGCGAGCCCCGCTCTCCAGGCCGTTGAGCAAGGCAAGACCGCCGACCAGGGCTGGACGCAGTTCGTCAATGAGGCAAAGCGCATCGCCGAGGGCGGTTAGCGCTCGTCGGGTGGGGGCCGTGGCGGCGGCCCCCACCCGGACATCGGAGCACGGCCACGACCAAACCATGAGCCGGTGACCGCCTGCCGGTCCGTGATCACTAGCCAATGTCATCAGGCGGTCGCCGCGCTGCCAGTGATCACCGAACCGCCCTGTTCACTGTGTCCAACTCAGCAGCGCCAGCAAAGAGGGGTGACGATGGCCGCGACCACCATCGCGACGCCCGCTCGGCAACGGCTGACTGTCAAGCAGCGGCTGAGTCGGCTGGACGTCAAGCTGTCGCCCTACCTCTTCATCGCTCCATTCTTCATCATCTTTGCCCTGGTCGGGCTGTTCCCGTTGCTCTATACGGCATGGGTGTCGATGCACCGGTGGAGCTTCGGGAGCGACAAGCCCGAGGCCTATGTCGGGCTGCAGAACTACCAACGACTCTGGCACGACGAGCTGTTCTGGAATTCGCTCAAGAACACGGTCAGCATCTTCCTCATCTCGAGCACCACGCAGATCGTGCTCGCCATGCTGCTCGCCGTGCTCCTCAACGAACAGATCCGGTTCCGCACCGGCTTCAGAATCGCGCTCCTCCTGCCCTACGCAACCAGCCTCGTCGCGGTGGGGATCATCTTCAGCAACCTCTTCGGCGACCAGTTCGGTTTGATCAACAACGTCCTCGGCTGGTTCGGCCTTAACGGCATCGCCTGGCATACCGACCGCTTCCCCAGCCACCTGGCCATCTCGACCATGGTCAACTGGCGATGGACCGGTTACAACGCGTTGATCTTCCTCGCCGCGATGCAGACGATCCCGAAGGACCTGTACGAAGCAGCGCGTATCGATGGCGCCAACACATGGGAACGCTTCCGCTACGTCACCGTCCCCATGTTGCGGCCGGTCATCATCTTCGTCGTCATCACGTCGACGATCGGCGGGCTGCAAATCTTCACCGAGCCGCGGATGTTCGACCCGATCCCTGGTACGGGGAACGGCGGTGCCAGCCATCAGTTCCAGACGATCACACTGCTGCTCTGGCAGGAAGGTTTCCGCAACTTCCACCTGGGCTACGCCGCCGCCATCGCGTGGGCGCTCTTCCTGATCATCGTTGTGTTCGCCATCGTCAACTTCTTCGTCGTTCGGAGAATCTCGTCGGCGGAGGCGGAAGAGCAATGACGACCCTCGATGCCGCCACGCCTGACGCGGCACCTGCGAGCGCTCCCCCGCGCATGCCGCGTCCCGTACCGCGGGCCAGACGCCGCGGCCGCGGCTGGCGGCCCACCCTGCTGACCTACGGCCTGCTGACCGCATTCCTCCTCGGCTCGGCATTCCCGTTGTACTGGCAGATTCTGGTGGGCAGCCGCGAATCCACGACTGCCTTCGACTCCACCCCGCCACTGCTGCCCGGAGGCAACTTCTTCAGCAACGCGCAGCGGGTCTTCGACCAGGTCCGATTCTGGAAGGCCCTGTCGAACAGCCTGATCGCTGCCGGCGCCATCACCCTGTCGGTCGTCCTCTTTTCGACACTCGCGGGATTCGCCTTCGCCAAGCTGCGCTTCCGTGGCCGCAATGCCCTCTATGTCTTCGTCATCGCAACGCTGGCCGTGCCTACCCAGCTCGGGATCGTCCCCCTCTACATCCTGATGGCGAAGTATGGCTGGGTAGGACACCTCCAGGCTGTGATCGTGCCCAACATGGTCACCGCCCTCGGGGTCTTCTGGATGCGCCAATACCTGGTCCAAGCGGTCCCGAATGAACTCATCGAGGCAGCCAGGGTGGACGGCTGCAACATGATCCGCGTCTTCTTGCACGTCTGCGTACCGGCCGCCCGGCCGGCGGCGGCCGTCCTGGGTGTCTTCACCTTCGTGATGGCGTGGAACGACTTCCTCTGGCCGCTTATCGCCCTCAACCCGGAGAACCCAACCGTCCAGGTGGCGATCGACCAGATCAACACGGGCTTCAGCAAGGACTTCTCGCTGATCATGACGGGTACGACGCTGGCCACCCTGCCATTGATCATCGGCTTCATCTTTCTCGGCCGTCAGATCGTCGCTGGAATCATGCAGGGTGCGGTGAAGGGATGACCGTGCACAGGCTGACAGCACCTGAGCCCAGCGGGACTGCCAGGGCGGTGGCGCCCTTCCCGGCGGACTTCCTGTGGGGCGCGGGGACCGCGGCGTACCAGATCGAGGGCGGTGCGCGTGCGGGCGGCCGGGGGCCCTCGATCTGGGACACCTTCAGCCACACCCCAGGGATGGTGCGCAACGGCGACACCGGCGACGTCGCAGCCGACCATTACACCCGGTATGCGCAGGACGTCGCGCTGATGCAGAAGCTCGGTCTCACTGCCTATCGCTTCTCGGTGGCGTGGTCGCGCATTCAGCCAGACGGCACCGGACCCGCCAACCAGGCGGGCCTTGATTTCTACCGCAGGCTTGTCGACGAGCTGCTCGCCGCCGGCATCACACCCGTACTCACGCTCTATCACTGGGATCTCCCGCAGGCGCTCGAAGACGCTGGCGGCTGGCCCGCCCGTGACACCGCCTACCGATTCGCCGACTACGCGGAGATCGTGTACGGCGCGCTCGCAGATCGTGTACCGATCTGGACCACGGTGAACGAGCCGTGGTGTGCGGCGTTCCTCGGTTACTGCTCAGGCAGGCACGCGCCGGGCCGGCATGAGCCGGCGGTGTCGCTGCGCGCGGCGCATCACCTGCTGCTCGGGCATGGCCTGGCCACCGCATCGATGCGGGCGTTGGGTCAGGCCCCAGAGAATCGGTTCTCGATCACGCTCAACCTGGACCCGATCCTGCCGCACACCAACAGTGAAGCGGACCGCGAGGCGGCTCGCAGGGTCGACGCACTCTACAACCGGATCTTCCTGGACGCCGTCCTCCTCGGCCGGTATCCGGAGGACCTCATCACCGACACGCGCTCACTGACCGACTGGTCCTTCGTGGTTGACGGCGACATGAAGACGATCGCCGCGCCCCTCGACCTGCTCGGCGTGAATTACTACCGGCCGGCGAGGGTCGCCGCGAAGATCCCCGCGGCGAAGACGCCGACCGGCGATGCCGCAGCTGGCACGCCGCATGGCGGCTGGGGCGGCGAGCGGTCGCCCTACCCCGGGTGCGACGACATCGAGTCGAGGCCCGCACTTGGCCCCGTGACCGCGAGCGGCTGGGAGATCAATCCAGAAGGTCTGATGGAGATCCTGCTCCGGCTGGACCGCGAGTATCCGGCCATCCCGCTCGCGGTTACCGAGAACGGCGCCGCGTTCGACGACATGATCACATCGGACGGTCGGGTGCTCGACCAGCGCCGGATCGACTTCCTCGATGCGCATTTTCGGGTGTCGGCTGAAGCGATGAAGGCCGGGGTCGACCTGCGGGGCTATTTCGTCTGGTCGCTGCTTGACAATTTCGAGTGGGCGGAGGGCTATACCCGGCGGTTCGGGCTGATCCACGTGGACTTCGCCAGCGGCGAACGCCGGCTGAAGGAGAGCGCGCTGTGGTACCGCGACATCATCGCCCGCGGTGGTCCAGCGTGACCGAGGCCGTGTCTGCTCCCAGCTAGCGTCCCGGGGGAGGCCCGTAGAAGGATCGGGAAAGGTCGTACGGTTCGTATCGGAAACGCGGAGAGGAAGGCGATTGTGGCAGTCGGGTACCAGCGGCCGACGCTCGAGGACGTTGCCGCGCTCGCTCGCGTCTCACGCGGAACCGTGTCCCGCGTCATCAACGGCTCACCGAAGGTCAGCCCGCAAGCGAGAGATGCTGTCGAGGCAGCGGTCAGCCAGCTGGGCTACGTCCCGAACCGGGCCGCTCGGGCGCTGGCCGGCCAACGCACTGACACCGTGGCCCTCGTGGTGTCCGAGCCGCACGCTTTGCTTTTCACCGACCCATTCTTCGGCGGCATCGTGCGCGGTGTGAGCCAGCAGCTTGCCGACACCGGACATCAGCTCCTGCTGATCATGGTACAGAGCGCCGACGATCACACCAGGGTCGAGAAGTACTTGCTCGGCGGGCACGTCGACGGTGTCCTCCTCCTGTCGCTGCATGGCGCCGATCCGCTTCTCGCGGCTCTGGACAGGGCAGGCATTCCCACGGTGGTAGGCGCGCGGCCGCTCGACCCGTGGGTCGATTTGCCGTACGTCGACATCGACAACCGCGGTGGCAGCCGGTCAGCCGTGACATACCTGCACGACCTCGGCCGGCGGGAGATAGCGACGATCGCCGGACCGCAAGACATGGCGCCCGGCGTTGACCGGCTCGCCGGCTACCGCGACGTGGTCGGAGAAACCGCCGATCCGACGCTGGTGGCGTACGGCGACTTCTCCGAGGCCAGCGGCGAGCGCGCCATGACCGAGCTCCTCGAGGCACATCCGTCCCTTGACGCGGTTTATGTCGCGGCTGACCTGATGGCGGCGGGTTCTCTGCGCGCGTTGCGTAGGGCGGGCCGACGGATTCCGGAGGACGTCGCCGTCGTCGGCTCCGACGACCTGGACCTGGCGCAGCACACCGACCCCCCGCTGTCCACGGTCCGGCAGCCGACCGTTGGGATGGGGCAGGAGATGGCCAAGCTCCTGCTCGCCCTCACCGAGGGTCCGGCTCAGTCACCGGTGCTGCTCCCGACCGAGCTCATCATCCGCGAATCTGCCTGACCAGCTGGTCTGTCTGCGGATGCTCTTAACCGACTCGACAAATGAGAAAGCCCCAACCGGGCACACCCGGGTGGGGCTTTCAGGGAGCGGCCTAGCTCAGCTGCTCCCGGTGAGCTTCTCGCGGAGGGCAGCGAGCGCCTCGTCAGAGGCGAGCGTGCCAGTGGCCTCGGGTTCCTCCGGCTGCTCGGCCGGTGCCGGTTCTTCGCCGGCTTCGGCGTCGGCCTTGCGGGCCTCCTCGACCTGCTTGCGGTGCGCCTCGTAGCGCGCCCGTGCCTCGGCGTACTGCTTCTCCCACGCCTCACGCTGACCTTCGTAGCCCGGCAGCCATTCGTTCGTCTCGGGGTCGAAGCCCTCGGGGTAGATGTAGTTGCCATGCTCGTCGTACTCAGCGGGCATGCCGTAGAGCGTGGGGTCGAAGTGGTCCTCGACCGCCTCGCCGACGGTTCCCTCGTTGGCCTGCTTGAGCGAGAGCGAGATGCGCCGCCGCTCGAGGTCGATGTCGATGACCTTGACAAAGATCTCGTTGCCGACCTGGACCACCTGCTCGGGGATCTCCACATGGCGCTCGGCCAGCTCGGAGATGTGAACCAGGCCCTCGATGCCCTCGTCGACTCGCACGAATGCACCGAATGGCACCAGCTTGGTAACCCGGCCGGGGACGACTTGACCGATCGCATGGGTGCGGGCGAACTGCTGCCACGGGTCTTCCTGGGTCGCCTTGAGTGACAGGGAGACGCGCTCGCGGTCCATGTCGACGTCGAGGACCTCGACAGTCACCTCTTGACCGACCTCCACGACCTCTGAGGGGTGGTCGATGTGCTTCCACGACAGTTCGGAAACGTGAACGAGACCGTCGACACCCCCGAGATCGACGAATGCCCCGAAGTTGACGATCGAAGACACCACACCCGTACGGATCTGGCCCTTTTGCAGCGTGGTGAGGAAGGTCTGGCGTACCTCGGACTGGGTCTGCTCCAGCCACGCGCGGCGAGACAGGACCACGTTGTTGCGGTTCTTGTCCAGCTCGATGATCTTTGCCTCGAGCTCCTTGCCGACGTACGGCTGTAGGTCTCGGACCCGGCGCATCTCGACGAGAGAAGCCGGCAGGAAGCCACGCAGACCGATGTCGAGGATGAGGCCGCCCTTGACGACCTCGATCACGGTGCCGGTGACGACGCCGTCCTCCTCCTTGATCTTCTCAATCGTGCCCCAGGCGCGTTCGTACTGGGCACGCTTCTTGGAGAGAATCAGGCGGCCTTCCTTGTCCTCCTTCTGGAGAACAAGCGCCTCAATGCTGTCTCCCACGGCAACGACCTCGTGCGGGTCGACATCGTGCTTGATGGACAGCTCGCGGCTGGGAATGACGCCTTCGGTCTTGTAGCCGATGTCGAGCAGGACCTCGTCCCTGTCGACCTTGACGACGACACCATCGACGATGTCACCGTCATTGAAGTACTTGATCGTTTCGTCGACCGCGGCGAGGAACGCCTCCTCGGACCCGATGTCGTTAACCGCTACCTGCGGGGTGTTCGAGGCGGCCTCGGTGGTGCTCGTCATCAGCTAGTGGACTCCGATACGGACATTTTGTGTGGTGGTTGTCGCGCGGCGGGCCTGGTTCGCCCTGCCGATGTCCGTCGGGTCAGAATTCGATGACCGGAAGGTGGTCGACACGGTCGAGCGCGGCCTGCTCGGTCTGAGTCGCGCAGGCCCCGCAGCGCACCGGTCAGAATACGGTGCGTCTTCGCACAAGGTCAATCCGGAAGAAGATCCATCACTGCTGACGGGAGAAGATCAGTCCCATGGTGGAACCTGTCATGCGCCGACCCGTTTCTGCAGGCGAGACGGTACGGGCCAACCGATCGTGGTGGGACGACGCCGCGCACTGGTACCAGGCCGAACACGGCGAGTTCCTCCGCGATGTCGGCTTCATCTGGTCGCCGGAAGGCCTGGACGAAGCCCAGGCGGGGCTCCTCGGCCCGATCCCCGGCCTCCGCGTCCTGGAGGTGGGCTGCGGCGGCGGTCAATGCGCGCGCTGGCTGCTCGCTGCCGGGGCGTCAACGGTGACAGGCATCGATCTTTCGTCCACCCAGCTGATCCACGCGAAAGCGCTGAACGAGAGGTCAGGCTTGCACCCGTTCTTGATCCAAGGCGACGCGGAGCGGCTGCCATTTGCATCGGAAGCGTTCGACCTGGCCTGCTCCGCCTTCGGCGCAGTCCCGTTCGTCGCCGACTCGGCACGACTCATGAGGGAGGTAGCCCGGGTGCTCACGCCGGGTGGTCGTTGGGTTTTCTCCGTCTCCCACCCGATCCGCTGGTGCTTCCCCGATGACCCGGGTGGCGCTGGCTTGACCGTGCGTGACTCCTATTTCGACCGGCGCGCCTACGTGGAGCAGGACATCCGCGGCATCGCGACATATGCGGAGCACCATCGGACAATGGGTGATCGAGTCAGGGAGATCGTCGCCGCCGGTTTCCGGCTCGTTGACCTGGTCGAGCCCGAATGGCCGGATGGGCACGACCGCGTCTGGGGCGGCTGGAGTCCGTTGCGTGGGCGGCTGATACCGGGAACGGCGATCTTCGTCTGCGAAAGACCAGCCACGCCTACGGCCACCTAGACCCTCCCGCAGCCCCCATCCGCATGAGGGGCACCTTCACGCGGACCTATGCGGTGAAGGTGCCCCTCATGCGTGGCGGGATCGGGTCTTGGTGCCCTTGATCATGGCCGACCTAATGGTCGTACACGTCTGCCTGGGTCCCCGTCCTCGAGCATCGCGCCCTGGGCTCGGGCAGTACGGAGGTCTGGCCGCGACTATGGGGTAGCGCTTGACGTGGTCGTCGTCCCCGCTGAGGGATCGGTCGACGGATCGGTGGACGTGCTGGTGCTCGACGTGGAGTCAGTGCTGCTCGTCGACCCGCTAGTGGCCGATGGATCGCTCGATGCGGTCGAAGAGGTCGTATCCGAGCCGCTCGATGTGCTGTCAGATGCAGAGGTCGGCGATGGCGTCGAGGTGGAGGTGTCACTCGGCGTCGACGAGCTCGAGGTGTCGGTCGGCGTGGACGAGGACGAGCTCGAGGTGTCCGTGGGCGTCGACGAGGGCGAGCTCGAGGTGTCGGTCGGCGTCGCCGAGCTCGAGGTATCCGTGGGCGTCGACGAGGAGGTGGTACCAGTCGGCGTTGACGAGTTCGTCGACGAGCCACCCGACGTGGACGTGGTAGTGCCAGTCGACGAGCCGCCCGACGTCGGCGTGGTACTGCCGGTCGACGAGCCGCTCGAGGTCGGCGTAGTCGTGGCGGTCGACGAGCCGCCTGACGAAGGGCCGGTCGTCGGAGTGTCGGTCGGCGCGCTGGTGGGGTCCGGGGATCCGCCGCCGGTTGCCCCTCCCGCAGAGGCCGAGGTCTTGACCATGATCGGTGCGGATGCAGGGGACACGTGGCCTGCCGCGTCCTTCGCGGCCACCGTGAACGTGTAGTCCCCGTCTGCGTCCAGCCCGCTGACGGTCGCGGCACAGGCCACGCTTCCGGTGGCCTGGTCGGCCGTGCAGTCCGCGGCCGGGACAGGCAGGGTGGTCGCCTGGCCGCCCGCCTTGGTGTAGGACACGACGTAGTCGGCGACCTCGACGTCGTCGCTCGCCGGCATCCACGCCAGCGCCACCGACCACGTGGCGGCCGGATCGCCGGGCGCCGGGGGCGATGCCACACCGGCGAGCCCAGCCGGGGGTGTCGGCGCCTCACGGTCTGCCGGGATAGTCGCCGCCGCCGCCGCGGACCGATTTCCGTTGCTGTCGATCGCGAAAAGCTCAACCGTGTAGGGCGTGCCGGACGACAGACCTCCGACCGCGGCAGTGGTCCCATCGACGGTCACGCGTGCGCCGCCCGCAACGGCGCCGCTCGGGTCACGCACGAAGACGAGATATGTCGGCGAAGAGTCCACGTTGTCGCTGGCCGCCGCCCAGCGGATGTTGAGTGAG
>JBKPTD010000097.1:0-8380 GCA_046735375.1 Actinomycetota bacterium
ACTGCCCCGTTCAACGCACCGTCGCAAGGACCACCGCCGTGGAACGTGTACCGCATCGAGCCACGCTCGGCGACCGTTGTCTCCGCGACGGAACCGGGCGGCCTGACCCGCTTCCGCTTCTGACGCGGTCCGAGCGAGACGATTGCTGAGCGAGGAACGCAGGCTTACCTGCGTTCTCGGCCCCGCCCTTGCCGGAATGGTGTCCTCTCACCGCCCCGGCCGCAGGTGGAGAAGGGGGCGGCCCTTGAGCCGCTCATCGGCACACCAGATGGCATGTGGTGGTGTCCTTCAGCAGACGGTCCCTCAGCTGGCCGCGGCCCCGGCGTAGCCAGGCGCTCACCGTCGGGATAGACGTACCCATGATTTCGGCGATCTCGGTATAGGCGAAGACCTCCACCTCGGCCAGATAGACCACGATCCGAACGTCCTCTGGGAGCTGGTGAAGGGCACGTTTGATGTCGGCCTCGGGCAGCCGGTGCAGCGCCTCGATCTGCCCCCCTAGCCCGGAACCGATGTTTGGCGCTGCGTGGGCAGGCGGCCAGTCTGCCGAATCGGCCAGGGGTGAGGGTTCGGAGCGCCGCCTGCGACGGTAGGTAGTGATGAGCGTGGAGTAGAGCCCGGCCTTCGGGTCAGTGCCGGCCGCCTGGGGCTGGAGCGAGGCACAGGCCATGGTAAACGTCTCCTCGATCAGATCCTCGGCGTCGCCGGAATCGCCGGTCATCAGCAACGCCAGGGAGTACAGCCGGTCCAGGTGCGGCAGCACGTCACGCTCCAAACGCACCTCATGCCCCTTTTTCTCTCCGACGGCGTTCACGGGGACAGCCACCGCAGGACGGCTCGAGGATGGCCGGAATAGCGCTCCGAGGGCACAGGCGTTCACTTTGTCGCCGCCGCTGTGCCGTTGGCGCGGCCAAGCGCCTTGGCCCGGCGCACATCCGGGTCATGCGGATCAAGCGGAAGCACCTCGGGCCAGGAACGCTCCGGCCGTACCCTCGGCTTCTGTATACGAATGCGCTTCATGTCAGCTCCTCGACCAGCCGCGCTCGCCCGACTGCCTCCCTCGTGCCCTCGGTCGGGCGAGGACCGGACGGAAGGCGGAGCTCCTGCAATTGGCCGGAACCTTCGATCCGCCCACCGAGCAGCTGATGGCGAACATTGATCCGACCTCCATCCCGCGTAACTACGTCATCGACGGCAGAAAGGAATTGGATCGCTGATCAGATCCGGTTCCAGGCCCAGTTGAGTGGCCCAGTTGCGCGAGCGGCCGGCATTCGTCGTCGAGGAGCCGGACAATGACGGGCGGCCAAGGGTTGGCTCCCATCGGGTGGCGGAAGACAAGCGGAAGGCGGCTGCCACTACTGGTCGTGCAGGCACCCGATAGGAATCGGAGATTGCCATGGGCTTGCCTCAATATTGATATGGGCAGACTCTGTCGCCCCTAGGACGAACGGCCCGGCCGATAGGGGACACACTGTCTCCCACCTCAAGAGCAGTTGGTGGCGGGGTCGCCGTCGATCACCGCGAGTAGGGCTCCGAGATCGCCGACGTGGGCGTCCTCCCCGAGGAGAAGTCGTGCCACGTTGCCGAGCCCGAGCCGTGGCTCTTCCTGGGCTGAGGCGTGTTCACCGATGTCGTGGTGGGCAACGGCGCGCTGTGCGGTGACGACTCCGAGACAGTTCGAGTTGTTTGGGGCATCGGCGGCTGCCGCTGGTTGAGCAACGACGATCGCGGCGAGTCCTCCGGCAGCCAAGACAAATGCTGATCTTCGCATCGCTCGTTCCGTACCTTCCGTAGGGATTGGTCGGCGCAGCTGCGACCGCGTTTGTCTACGGTCCTGGGTAGCTCCGCGGCAGTGCAAGCGATTCAATCGTCGCTGAAAGCAATTGACAGGGACGGCACCGGAAATCACGATCGAGTCGGGCTCCACGGACATGCGGTGACTGGGGCGGGCTCCGCCACCACCGCGGCCGGTAGGGATCTATGCACATGCTTCGGCTTCGGTTCGGTGTCAGTGATCTCGCGCGGACGAGGTTCGCGTTTCCTCCGCTGTTCTGCGAACTGGCCGGTAGTGTGCAGGCGATGCAGCAGCCGGCGAGTCGGTTGCGGAGGGGTTGGCGCGGCACCCAGCCACAGGCGCCGTTTCAGGTAGCTCCATTGCTGGAACTCGTTCCGAGCCAGGGCAGCCTGCCCGGCTTCCTCATTCCCGAGAGCCAGAACGAGTGTTTCGACGCCACCTTGGACGCAGTGCAGTCCACGTCGCTGTTGCAGATCCGCACCGAGGTGGCGGGGGCGCACCCGCTGCCGGCTCAAGCGAGGTGGGCCCGCGAGCTTGCCATCGGTCATCGTGATTCGCTCGCCGATCTCGGGCAGGCCATCCGCCTCTACCACCGGCATGTGTTCGCCCCGATGGCGCCGGCGCTTCACGATGCCGTCGCCGCCGAGCTCCGCCGAAGGGCATGGCAACTGGCGAGCAGAGGCATCGAAGACGTGCTCAGCACGTTGCATCCCCTCATCCGCTGGCGTGACGGGATCCTCGAGATCGGTTTCCCGGTCCGAGCCGACGTGGACTTGGGCGGGCGGGGACTGTCTCTGTGTCCGTCAGCGGCCTGGACGCGTCCGGGTTTTGCCTTCCACTGGGAACAGCCCGGTCTGGTCTATCCGATACCGCCTCCCGATTGGCACCTCCAGATGAATCGCAGCGATCATGAGGCGCACCTGGCGGGCATTCTCGGCGCGACTCGAGCGCGGATTCTCTGCACACTGATCAATGAACACACCACAACGAGCCTCGCGGCTGCACTTGGCGTGAGCGCCGGCTCCGCTTCCATGCACGCCGCCGCCCTGCGAGCAGCGGGACTCGTCGAGACCCGTCGCGACGGCCGGGCGGTGCGGCATGCCCTCACTGAGCTTGGCAAGCAATTGGTCTCTGCGCCAGCCCTTTCGGTCGTGCGGTCGGCCGCTAGGGTGTCGGGTTCATGATGCCTGACTCTTCCAACGGCTCCTGGCCGATGGAGAGGTGGGACGGGGACGGACCCGGGTCAAACGCGATCTCTTGCGTTGTGCGCCGCGGGAAGGCAATCGCGGCGGTCAGTGCGCCCAGGGCCGCGACGCCGAAAATTACCCAGTACGCGGGGTGGAAGGCGTTCGCCGCAGTCAGTGCGCGGGCCGCTGGGTCGGCGGCACCTGCGATCTCGTCGGCCCGCGACACGAGGATGGTCGACACGGCAGCGACGCCAACGGCGCCCCCGATCTCGCGCATGGTTTCGACGAGCCCGGATGCTAGACCGGTCATCGAGTGCGTGACACCGGACAGAGCAGCAATCTGAGCAGACGGAGCGCTCAGTCCGCCGGCCACCCCGGCTAGGAGAAGCGCCGGCAGCAGGTCGGTTGCGTAGTGTCCTCCGGCCGGGATCCGCGCCAGCAACAAAGCGGAGATCGCGAGGAGCGAGAGGCCCGCAACGAGCAGGCGCCGCACGCCCACCGTGGCCGCGAGCCGCGCTCCGGTGATCGCGGCCGCCAGGAACGACGTCGCCGTCGTGGCCAGCCAGGCGACGCCTGTCCGCGTCGGGGTATAACCGAGAACCTGTTGCATCAGCAGCGAACCGAGGAAGATGAAGGAGAAGACCGCTCCGAACGTGAAGAACGCCGAGAGGTTTGCCGCCACCAGCGTGCGGTTGTGCAGCGCTTGACCGGGCACGAGCGGGGACCGGGACCGCGCTTCGATCCGCACGAACGCGGACAGCGTCACGACGGACGCGGCGAGGAGTCCGAGCGTCGACCCAGAACCCCAGCCGTGGTCGGCGCCACGGTTGAGCGCGTAGACGAGCAGGAGCACGCCTGCGGTCGCGGTGACTGCGCCGGCGATGTCGAATCGTTCGCTGCGACGGCCGTCGCGAGCGTCGACTGGCAGGAATTTGGCCGTCATCGCGATCAGTAGGGCGCCGATCGGCACGTTGATAAGGAAGACCCAGCGCCAGCCTGCGCTGTCGGTGATCAGACCGCTGGCGATCACCCCGACTGACGCCGAAATTCCGGTGACGGCGCCGAAGATCCCAAGCGCGCGATTGCGCTCGGCGCCCTCGGCGAAAGTCACGGCGAGGATCGAGAGGGCGGCCGGTGCCAGAAGTGCCGCCCCGAGGCCTTGCAACGCCCGGGCGCCGATCAGCAGCCCGGGCGATCCCGCCAGGCCCGCTAGCAGCGAGGCAGCCGTGAACAGTGTCAGTCCCGTCAGCAGCATGCGGCGGCGGCCCAACAGGTCGCCCAGCCTGCCGCCGAGCAGCAAGAAGCCGCCGAGCATGAGGCCGTACGCGATGACGATCCATTGCAAGCTGCTCTGCCCGACGCTGAGATCCTGCTGGACTGAGGGGAGGGCGACGTTCACGATCGCAATATCGAGCACGACCATGAACTGCGCCACGCACGCCAGTAGGAGGACCATTCCTTTGTTGGTGTATGTCTTGGTTGCCATCATGCATTCCTTGGAAGATTTCGATGGTGTGTTGGGACGGCCGTAACTAGGCGTCTCGGGCGGGCTTGAAGTTGAGGTAGGCGAGGGTCGTCAACGGTGCGAATGTCGAGCAGGCGCAGGGGTTTCTTGTCGATGCGGCCGAGCCAGCCGCCATGCCTGAAGCCCTCGTCACCGCTCGGGTCCCCGATGACTCCGTCGAGCGTGACGTTCTCGCTGACGATGATCTTTCCCATTTTCGTTCTCTCCCTTGTTGGCGGTATCAGCTACCGGTGAGGTAGAGGCCGAAGGGTCGGGAAAGTGGGCGCACACCGACCGCCCAGTTCGCCGCCCGGCGGGTGTCTGTACCGGATGGACGTGCGACACGGCGCAAGACGTACGTGAGGCAAGGGTGCAGTGGTGACAGCCGACCTCAGTAACAGGGCGCGGGCCGGAGACGGCAACGCCATTTGGGAGCCTCACCGAGCCGACACACGTCGGGCGGGCGGTCGCCGTGGTGGCACCTCAGGCCACCCCTCGTCGGTAGGTCGCTCGGTGCCGCTCTGACCGGTAACGTCACGATCATCGGTTGAAGTATCAGGGCATCTGGTCTATGTCGTTTGCCGCGCTCACATCGGCTAGCGCACTGGGAAGCTGCCTATCGGCTTGGGAGCGATCGCGGCAGGCCGAACCAGGGGAGCACGCTGTTGTCGAAGCGGGTGAAGGCCCTTATCCGGTCGCCGGTGAGGGTGAGGACGAACAGGCCGGCTCCGTGGCGGATGCCGGTGGGGGTGCGCAGGTAGGCCCCGAACGCCGGCTGACCGTTGGCTCGCGTCGGCACGAGGTCAACTCTTCTGCCCGAGGCGAAGATGCTGGCGAACAGCCGGGCTACGACGTCGCGGCCTTGGTATTCGAGGGGAATTGGTGGCATGGAGAGGAAGACATCGTCGGTGAGCAAGGCGACCAGCGCGTCTGGATCCCCGGACTCGTAGGCGCTGACGAATTTCGCCACGAGCGACTGCTCGGCGGGTGAGTCGGGAGCGGGAGCCGGTGCGCGCTCGCCGGTCGGCGGCACGCGGCGCTGCAGGCTGGCCCGGGCCCGTTTGAGGGCGCTGTTGACCGATTCGACGGTCGAGTCGAGCATGCCGGCCACCTCGTTGGCATGGAAACCGAGGACGTCGCGCAAGAGCAGCACGGCGAGCTGACGCGGCGGCAGGACCTGCAGGGCGGTGACGAAGGCCAAGGAGATCGATTCGGTCTGCTCGTAGCGGGCTTCAGGGTCGAGCGGCGCATCGATCACACCCTCGAGCAGGGTGTCGGGATATGGCTCGAGCCACACGACTTCGCCGAGCCGGGTTGGCTCGGGCGGTTCAACCTCGGGCATATTCCACTCCTTGGCCGGGCGTCGGCTGGCCGAGCGGCGCGCGTTGAGGCACCGGTTGGTGGCGATCCGGTAGAGCCAGGTGCGGATCGAGGCGCGGCCCTCGTATCCGCCGAGGCCTCGCCAGGCGGCCAGGAGCGTGTCTTGTACGGCGTCCTCGGCGTCCTGCAAGGATCCGAGCATCCGGTAGCAGTGCACCTGTAGCTCTCGCCGGTACGGCTCGGTCAGTTCCCGAAATGCCTCGTCGTCCCCGGCCCGCGCCCTGGCGATCAGGTCGGCCGTCGCCCGCTCCACCTTCCGCGTCACCTTCCTCCCGCACCGTGTTGCACTTCTATCCGGTATTGACACCGGCCGAGGTGCGAACTGGGCGGGTTGGTGGGCGCCCAGTTTCGCGACGTTGCGGTGTCTGCATCATCGACGGCCCGAAAGATCCGGACGGCGGACGGCGATGACGAACGTCAGCGGGAGTTGAAGACATCGCATCCCATCCACGCCCGAGGATGCCGCGGAGATTCGTCGGTAAAGAGGAGCAGCACACAGAACGGGATCAGAGATGATGCTGAAGGACAATGAGGTGGGACGCGCGGCAATCGGAACCCACAGTGAGCGGCGGCGCTGGATGTCACTTGCGTTGGTCGTCACTGCGCAGTTCATGGTCATCCTCGATGTCACGATCGTCAACGTGGCCTTGCCCTCGATCCAGCGCGATCTCGGCTTCGCCCAGGAGAACCTGCAGTGGGTCATCACCGCCTACACGATCATGTTCGGCGGCGCCCTCCTGCTGGGCGGCAGGCTGGCCGATTTGCTTGGCCGCCGGAGGCTCCTCCTGATTGGGCTCACGCTCTTCTCGTTCAGCTCGCTGCTCTGCGGGCTCGCTTGGTCGGAGGGCTCACTGATCGCCTTTCGAGCCGCGCAGGGACTCGGCGCCGCACTCCTGGTGCCGGCTGCGCTTGCGCTGCTGATATCGACATTCGCAGAAGGGCCACAGCGCAACCGCGCGCTCGGCATCTACGGTGCAGTCTCGGGAAGCGGTGCCGCGGTTGGTGTGCTGCTCGGCGGCCTGCTCACCACGTATCTGAGCTGGCCTTGGATCTTCCTGGTCAACGTGCCCGTCGGCGTGGGCGCGATCGCGCTCGCTCCCCTTCTCCTGGGAGAGAGCCGTGCCGTGGTGCCACATCACCGTCTCGACCTCGCCGGCGCATCCTCGGTCACAGCCGGCCTCATGCTGCTCGTCTATGCGCTCACCCGCGCGACAAGCGACGGCTGGGGCGCCACCACGACGCTCGCCTTGCTCGCAACCTCGGTCGCCCTGTTGCTGGCCTTCGTCGCGATCGAGCTTCGCTCAAGGGCACCTCTTCTTCCGCTGCGGATCTTCCGCCTGCGGACGCTCTCGGCGGCGAACGCAACGATCGCTGTTGTCGGGGCGGGCGCGTTCTCGGAGTTCTTCCTGCTCACCCTCTATATGCAGGACGTCCTTCGCTTCGCCCCCGTACGGGCGGGCGCTGCCTTTGCCGCCTTGGCGCTCGCCGCCATCGTCGCCTCCAACGTCGCGCAGGCCGCCGTCGGCCGAGTCGGCGTTCGTGCGGTGTTGACGAGTGGGCTTCTCGCTCTTTGCGTCTCGGCCGCGCTGCTCAGCCGCGTCCCGGTGGACGGACACTACTTCTGGGATCTCTTCCCCGCCCTCCTGCTCGGCGGTGCCGGCTTGGGAGTCTCCTTCGTCTCCGCCACGATTGGAGGCCTGACCGGCGTCGGCCCATCCGACTCCGGAGTCGCATCCGGTCTCATCAACACCAGCCGCCAGATCGGCGGCGCCATCGGTCTCGCCGCAATCAGCGCGGTCGCCGCCGCGTCCACCAGCTCGTACGTCGACGCGCACCCCGAGGTGCGGGCATCCAGCGCCCTCGCCCTCACCCACGGCTATCAGACCGGCCTCTTCGTACTCAGCGGGCTTCTCCTCCTCGGCGCGCTGATCGCCGCGACCCTGGTCAAGCCTCGACCACCTGCCCTCGACGCCGAGCGGACACGCGATCAGCGACCCGAGCCAGTCCGCGAGGCGGCCTGATGAATCGGTGCTCGCACTGCGGCCAGCGCCTCCAACCGGCGACTATCCCGGGATGCTGGTATCCCTCGGGCAACGACCGGTCGGTGCGGCTAGACGCGCCTCTGAGCGATGGGGTGTGGGCCTGTAGCGACAGTCCCGGATCGGACTGCACATAATCGATGGTCTCGTCGGTAACCCAGCCGAACCGAACTGCGGCTTGCTCTGGCACCGTCACGCCGGGACGGGGCTGCAGGTAGGAGTAACGCAGTTGGAGCGCCCTATAGCCAGCCCAGCCGTTACTCGCCTGAGCCGCAGCTTTGATGACCGATGCCGTCAGGCCTTTAGCGTTGCCGGCCACTGACCCGGTCCGCTTCGGTGGTAGCCGATCTAGGAGCAACGGACGACTTTGCCACCAGGAGCTGTTGACTGGCTGGACGGGTGTTGTGGTCAGCGGATTAGGGACCGGCCGGTCGGCGCGAGCCGGAGGATCTGCTCGGCGGCGGTTCGGGCTTGG
>JBKPTD010000098.1:0-7266 GCA_046735375.1 Actinomycetota bacterium
CAGATAGACCACTGCTGCAACGGCGAGATAAATCGCCAACAGCTTCTTCCAGTTCCGCCGCCCATAGCCGCGGGTCCTGTCTGTCATGACTGAGCCTCCAAGTGATGTGGGCCACTCGTTGGTCCCACTCACCTAGACAACGTACGGACAGGTCTGTCTGGTTCAACGTTCCTCAACGGGCGCCGCCACTACGCACTGAGGACGAACTCCCCACGGCGGCCTTCGGAGGCAGTGAGGACGGCCGACTTGCTTATTGCTGCCCGGACCGGCTTCCCGCGGCCGGAACGCGGAGCGCCAGGTTGATGCAGGAACCGATGGCCAGGCCTAGGGCTGCACCGCAAATGACGTCCAGTGGGTTGTGGGCTCCGACGTAGACCCGCGCGAGCAGAACGATGCCGACGAGGACCCAGGGGAGCGCTCTCCACCGGGGCGGCAGGTAGGGGGCGACGACTGCGGCGAGCGCTGCGACGAGCACGGCGTGGCCTGAGGGGAAGCTCTCGCCGTGGGTGGGCACATCGCCTCGCAGCTCGACGTCGCCGCCAATCGAGGTGGCCGGCCGCTGGCGGTCGACGATGTTTTTCACCATTGGCTCGAGAACGAGCTTCGCACCCGTGGCGATCAGGGCGGCGAGCGCCAAGCGGAACCGTCGGGTAATTGCGGCGACGATGGCCACCACGGGTCCGACGATGAGTACGCCAAGCTGCTGGATGGGCCAGACGAGCGGGTACAACCAGCCGGGGAGATCGTTGATGGCGTCGAAGAGCCCTTCCTCCCAGTCGGGAACTGTTCCGCGGCGGACGACCAGGATGCCCACCAGCAGGACAGCGAGACCGACCGCGGCGGCGATCGCATCGCCGCGTCGGCGTCTCCACGCCAGGCGGGGCTTACCAACGTGCAGCTCGCTCACCGTTTCGCTTCCTGGAGAACGTGCACGGTAAGCGCTCGGTCCCGCCGGAACCGAGGGGCTATCTCCGTGGTCGGCTTTCTCACGAAGTCTGCCTTTCAGGCCGTGTCGGTATCGGGAGGCTTCACTCGTCGCGGCACGTGGCGCCTGCTCCGCAAAGAGCGAGGTCGGTGGTGGCTTGAACGTGGTCAACGAGCGTCGAACGGGGCTGGAAGGCAAGGGCTTGATCCACGTTGAACATCAGCGACGGGTTCGCGCCTTCGGCGAACGAGAGCTGGTAGGTCACGCACCCGCCGGGGAACAGGTAGTAGCGGGTGCTTCGCAAATTTGGAGGCAGCCGCTCGGGCTGCTCGTAGCGGTCAGTCCCGATCTCATCGCTTGGGACAGGCGTCGCTCCCGAGACGTTACACGCGCCGGGCAGCATCAGCTGCGCCTTGATGGCGCGCTCGCCCGCGAGGTCGGAGCTCAGCCAGAAGGTGGCGTTGTCGCGCTCAACATGCACGCCGGCGAGATCCCACCCCGCGGGCAGCGACGCGACACACGGGACCAGGGTGGCCGAGGGCACGGACTGAGCCATAAGCACCATGAGCTTCCCGGTGCCGCAGTCCGGCTTACCGCCGATGGGAAGATCGTGGGCCGGAGTGAAAAGGCCGAAGGTCTGGGTAGCGGCGAAGACCAGGCCGAGGACGACCGCCAGAGCGAGACCGATGCGCCGGAAGCTCCAGCGCTGGAGGGCGATTCGCCGTCGTTCCGGGGCGAGTTTGCGGAATTGGTCGATGAGGTCCCGCCCGTCGCGCTTCATGAAGGCACGAAGCTGGGTAGGGCTGGCGACGCCGCGGGTAGCAGCGAAGGCTTCGGCGATGTCGTCCGGAGTGAAGAACCGGAGCGCCCGCTGATCGACGCGATTGGCCTCCGTCCGGAGCGCGAGGACGAGCATCATGTTCCCGAGATCGACTGCTTGGCGCCACGGTGAGGGACGCACCTGCAGGAAGAACGCGTCGATCAGGAAGACGCGGCCGTCGCGTACGAGAAGGTTCGCCGGCTTGATGTCTCGGTGCGCGAGCCCGGCGTCCCACAGCGCCCGGATGAGCAGCAACGCCTCATCGATGAGGTGATCGTCTATGTCGGTCTCGCCGATTTCTCGTGCGTTGTCGATGAATCCAGCGACGAGCATGTACTCGCGACCCGGGGTGATCTCGACGATCACATGGGGCGTCGCCGTTGGGATGCCACTGTCGCGGAGGAGCCGCAGAGCGTGGTCCTCGCGCTCGACCAGCCGGCGGACGGTCGTGAAGCGAGCCTCATCTTCGAGGCGTCCATAGAGGATCTCCCGGCCCAGTTTGTACCACCGGTGCGCCCTGACGTGGTTCATGGCGAAGAGCTTGGCGAACAGGTCAGTCTCGGGCTGGCCCTCCACCCGGAGCCGTAGTGGCGTGGAACCGCCCGACCCTTCCAGCCCGACCGGCTTAATGTCGAGGATCGTGAGTCCAAGCTGGTCATGCATGGCGGTTCGGATGGCATCGCCTCGTTTGCCACTGACATCCAGATGCGCGGTCTTGCCCGGTCGATAGGTGACGAGTACGACGTCATTCGGGGTAAAGAGGCGAAATCCCGCGAGCGGAATGGCTATCCCCAGTGCTAGGCCCACAAGGATGTCGGAAGGATGATCAACGCCGAGGTAGAGCCGCGCCCCGGCCAGCAGCGCCAACAGCAGCGCGATGATCACCTTCGCCCTTCGCCTAGCCCGTCCCGCGGGCACGAGCGTGTACGCGACTCCGACAAGGACTGCGGCGAGCATTCCCACTGGCGGAGACGGTAGCGAGTAGCCCGCCCACCGGCCGATCGCCGTCACGCCGTACGGTCGCGGCCGTGAAAACCCGTCATAGATTGCGCTGCCGATTATCTCGACCACGATGATGCTGAGGAGAAACGTGAACAGGTGCCGCCAGCGCCGAAACACCATCTGCAGCACGATCATCCCGACCGCGACAACCGTAAATGCCCAGCCGGTCGCGATCCGGTCAATCGTGGTTGCCACGTCGGTCAGCCACGCCGTCCGTACGCGGGCAACCTGCTGGAGCACGGCAGTGTCGACCTGCTCGGTCAGTCGTCGCGCTGTCGGTGAGAGGACCAGCACGATCGTCCAGCCGATGAGAGCCGCCAGTCCCGCCAGCCAGACCTTGCCGGTGGTTCCAAGACTCTTGGGCAGCGGCGGCGGGGCGCCCGTCGGGCGTCGCTGTCGGCGCCTCCCCACAGCGCTGGATTGCAGGCGAGTGGATACACCGCCGACCGGGAGCTCGCTGGGCGCTGTCACCGTCCCTCGCCTTCCACCGTCACGGGAGTCCGTGCGTAGTTAGCCATTGGTTTGCCACGGCGGCCGGGGCCTCTCCGCCTGCGACCCTCCGGTTCAGCGCTCGGAGCTGATCTGTTGTCAAGGACGCCGAGACCGCGTTAACGAGCCGGACGAGGCGCGCGCCGTAGCGCTCGATCACTTCAGTGCGGATCAGTGGGGTCACGTTTTCTGCAGGCTGTAGGCCTCGATCGTCGGCGAGTACAACGAGCCCATCGGTCGCGATGCTCGGATCAGTCGAGAAGAGCAGTGCGAGATCGATATGTCCGCCCACCAGCGCCTGATGGGTGAGCGGACCGCCGGAATCGAGCGGAAGGAAGTGCGCAAACTTGAGCCCGTAGACCTGGCTTAGCCCCTCCAAGCAGAACGGCCGCGTGGGGCACTCAGGCGGTCCCCCGAAGGTCAAGCCATGAGCCACGGCCTTCAGGTCGCTGATCTTGCGGAGGTTGTACGTGGCGGCGGTTTGCGGGGTAACGACGAGAGAGTTCGCGTCCTGTGCCGGCGCCGGGGCTAAGGCGACGATGCGACTCCTGTCGAGCACCAGGCCAAGTGCGGTGCGCACGGCTTCGCTGTCAGCCGTCGGATGGCGGTCCCCCAGGCTCAAGAACTCGAGGACGGTACCCAAGTATTCGGGTACGAACTCCACCAACCCCTCGGCGAGGGCAGGCTCGACGAATTCGCGCGGGCCGAGGCGATTCTTGAACCGGACGTCGTACCCGCCGGTTACCAGCGCCTGTCCGTAGATCTCGGCGAGTAAGTCACTCTCGGGGAAGTCGAACGAAGCGACGGTGATCGCCTGATCCCCGAGCGCGCCATCACTCTCGTCCGCCGCCGGCTTCGCACTGCACCCCACGAGCGCGAGAACGACGCCTGCCGAGGCGAGGAGAGCAGCACGTCCCGAGGTTCGCACAAGGCCCCCCTTCAGTCCGAATGCACCACCTTGGCGATTTGTCCTCAGCGTCCCATAGGCAGGTCGGGCGGGAAACCGGCAATGGCCGGCCCGGTCGAGCCAGCGCACGCGGTTGTCAGGCGACCCCGCCGGATGGACACTGCGAACGCGTTCGGAACGCGCTTCGGGGGAGGATGGAACATGCCGCGAGGGGGCACCAGGTCACACTACGGAGCCGGGGCACAAGGATGACCGCGGCAGACGACCAAGGTCCTGTTTCAGCCCCGGTCGGGATCACCGATGGCACGAGCGGCGCCGGCAGCCCTGGCGATTCGCGCGAGCCCTCGCGCGGGGGCGGGTGGCGGAATTCTCGCCTAGGACAGGTTGGCAAGATCGCGATCTCGCTTGGCCTCGTGATCGCCATCTTTTGGTACCTTCTGCGGCAGTTCGCCGATCCCTCAGAGGTGTGGGCGGCGATAAAAAGCCTCACTGGGCCTGAGATCGCCGTGCTGGAGGCGTAGCACTTGGTGACCGATGGCGCGATTCCTGTGCTGTGGTTGTGCGGTCCTCCCGGCGTCGGTAAGACCGCGGTCGGTTGGGAGATCTATTCGGAGTTGGTCCGGTCCGGGATCCAGACGGGCTATGTCGACATCGACCAGCTCGGCATGTGCTACCCGGAGGTGGATTCCGATCCCGGTCGGCATCGGATGAAGGCGCGCAATCTGGCCACGGTCGTTGCGGGTTATCGGGCTGCGGGGGCTCGCTGCGTGGTGGTCTCCGGCGTGGTCGACCCCGGCTATGGCGTACACAGTGATGAGCTACTCCAAATGGCGTTGACGGTGTGCCGGTTACGCGTGGACGAGCAGGAGTTGAGGCGGCGGTTTCTCGGCCGACGGGGAGAGGCCGAGGGGTTGGAGCAGGCACTGGAGGAGGCGGCCGACCTCGACGCCGGTTCGGTCGGCGACCTCTGCGTGGACACCGGCGGCTTGACCGTAGCTGAGGTGGCGATGCGGGTGCGTGAGCGCACCGGTGGCTGGCCGGTGGTGATCGATCCGGACCGGTCCCTCGACCGGGCAGAACTCGGCCACGGCGAGACGGCTGTGGACGGTACAGGCTCGGGTGTGGACCTTGCCGGGCCCGCCCTCTGGTTGTGTGGCGCGACCGGCGTAGGCAAGTCGACCGTCGGCTTTCAGATCTACCTGAAGGTTCTGCGCGCAGGCTGGACGGCGGCCTACCTCGACCTGGACCAGGTCGGCTTGTGTGGTCCGATCCCGGCCGATCACTACGTAAAGGCCCGCAACCTGGCAGCCATCTGGCGCACGTACCGCCAGGTCGGGGCACGGGCGTTGGTCATCGTGGGCCCAGTCGAGGACCAGCCTGGTGTCACCGTGTATGCCGAGGCCCTCGCCGGAGCGACGCTGACCCTTTGCCGGCTACACGCCGAACATGATCAGTTGAACAGCCGGATCAGACTCCGCGGCGAGTGCGGCAGCTGGTCGCAACCCGGCGACCCACTGTTTGGGCAGCCGACCGTGCACCTGCTCCGCATCGCCGACCAGGCAGCACGCCATGCCGACGCCCTAGAACGCGCCGGGATCGGCCACCGCATCGACACAAGCGGACGCACTGTCGATGAGGTCGCCGAGATGGTCCTCACCCAGACCGCATGGCCAGGCCGCACCAGATAACGCCACAGCGCTGCGACCCAAGAGGACTCGACCTCTTCTGCCGCGTTGGCTTATCGCAGCACGGCGCGAGATTCCTCCCGGCAGGTACTTCGACTGCCCTCGTAAGCGTCGCTCGGAGCTATTCGCCGCGCTCCCTGGCGCTGCGTTCGATGCAGAACTCGTTCCCCTCAGGGTCGGCGAGCACGGCCCACCCGGTGCCGTCCGATTGCCGGTGATCGGCGATGAGGGTCGCGCCTAGCCCGAGGACACGCTCGACCTCCTCGTCACGGGTCCGATCGCTGGGCTGTAGATCAACATGAACGCGGTTCTTGACGGTCTTCGGCTCGGGGACCGGTATAAAGAGCAGACCCGGCCCACCGTCTGGCGGGACGATCAGAGACTCCGGATCACCAGGTGCATTCGGGTTATCGGGATCTTCTTGATAGCCCGTGAGCTCGCTCCAGAAGGCCGCGAGGTGGTAGTGGTCGGCACAGTCGATCGTGATGTGCCGGACGCGAGAAGTCATGCTCCTCCGTCGCTGCTGTCAGTGACGCCAGCCCGCCACCGCTAGACCTGTTGGGCGGGCATCGGCAGGCTAGCTTCGGTTGGTTTGACGACGGACATTCGTCCGCCCTCAAAGCCCTTGATCGTAGCGAGTGGCGTGGCTCGTGTTAGCCAGGCCGTCCCGAAATGCTCTGTGCGCTAATTCCCCAGTTCCGGAGGTGTCGCCTCGGGAAATGGGCCACCAAAGTCTTGGAAGGGATTGCTCTCCGGAGCGAAGATCCAGACGATGATGGTGCCGATCGCGACTGCCAAGCTGACAAGCACTGCGGTTCCAGCGAGTGCCTTCACCCAGCCACGGGAGCCATGGTGAGCCGCCTGCCGCAGCGCGAGCAAACCAGCGATAACCGCGATCGCTGTGGCCACCAGTACCGGACCGTGCTGCCACGCCTCGGAGCCAGCCCCCTCGCCGAGATACGCGGCCGAGAAGGTGAGGTCGAGCACCGGGACACCGAAAAGCCCGGCGCCTGTCGAGACAATCGCGGTGAGGGCGAGCACATCGGGGCGCATGAGGCCGGCCAGCCAATGTCCATCAGTGGTGGCCGTCGCGGCCGCCCGCGGCTAACGGGACCTCGTCGAGGCCAGAACCGTTCTCAAGATTGTCCATCGGCGGAGAGTAACCAGGGCCGAGCCCCCACGCCAGCCCTCGTGGAGAGGCCGGGGTGAGCGTGGCTCAGCTCACTCGGGTGCCATGACCATAGTCCACGCCGCAACTCTTCGTGCCCGATTGACTGCAGTTGGGGGCCTCCGCTGCGCGGTCCTCGGCCGGTGCTTTGCCCTATCTCTCATTGAGCCAGCTGGCCGCGCGGGGCTTTGAGCACGACGACGGAACGTGGGCCGACGGTGACGCCGTCGCCGACCTTGCGATCAGCGGCTGCCGGTCCGGTTTGGGTCT
>JBKPTD010000099.1:0-18687 GCA_046735375.1 Actinomycetota bacterium
CGATCCCGAGGCAACGCCGTCGAAGGTCTCTATCAGGTGGGTGTGGCCCCCGTGGTGGATGATGAGCTGCCAGGAGAGTGCGGAGGCCGGCAGGGTGCCGTCCTGGGCGTCGCTGGCGTGGCCGGAGAAGGTGATGGTGTCGCCCACCGCCCAGGTGAGGCTCGACGGCGGCGTGTCGATCACCGGCGTGGGAGCAGTATTGCCAGGCCCGATTTGACCTTCACGACACAGTGACGCAGGCGTAGACGATCTTGCTCAGGATCGCGCAGCCAGAGCTGTCTCGACGTCACGCCGCTTGGAGGGCCGCGACCGTGGAAGGTGGCAGCGCCGGCCGGAGTCCTTGATTCCAGAGCTCGACGGTCTGCCTGAGCCAAAATGCGGCGAACAGCCCGATTTCGACGGCCTCGAGACCGAAGACCCACTGGTCCCAGAGCGGCCGCACGATGAACAGGAAGACGAGCGCGGCGACCAGCATGAGCGTGCCGATCGCGGTGTAGGTGTTGAAGCGCCCAACGACACGCATCGGCGTCTGGCCCCGCAGCGGCGGCTCGGGTTGGTGCTTACGGGTCTGATAGAGGTTGTAGCCGTTGACGAGTGCATTTACGCCGAGCAGCGCGAACATCCCGATGGCCGAGATCGGATGCGCGAACTCCGTGAACCAGGTGCGGGCAGCGAAGAACAGCACACATGCCGCGACGTAGAACGCGAGCGCTACCAGCGAAGCGACGAAGGTGGCCATGTCTGGAAGGGGACCCCGGATCCAGAGAACGATGAGCACGACAAACGCAGCTCCCACGACGACGAATAACGCCCCGGCGTTGTTCGCGATGTTGAGGTCGCGGTTAGTGGCGTCCAGCACCGGTTGGCAGTTCGTCGGCGCCTTCTCGGTGGGCACCAGGGCTACGAGGGGCGCCAACACGCCGGCGAAATTGAGCAACGTATCCTCCGCCACGGTGTTGCCGCGGATCGCGATGAGCGACAGCCCGATCGCGACCAGCGTGCCGACGAAGAACCCGTGGACGGGTGTGTAGTAGTACGCGCTGATCGAGCCGAGCAAGCACCACGTCACGCGGTGGAGCTCGAGGTACAGCGACCAGGCGAGTCCCAGTACGAGGCCGATCATTCCGAGCCGGAGGTACCGAGACGTCCGGACCACCACCTCGTCGCCGAGGAGGGCGCCGCTGAGGTTAGCGGCGAGCCAGTGGTTAGGGTTAAGCCACCCGGGAACGCTCATGATCGATTCCCCTCCCCTGCCCCGGAAGCGGGGCAGCGTTACCGCGCCCGCGGGCCGACAGCGCAGTATTCCGACGCCGGGCGGCGCTGATCAATCCCCCATTCGTCGGCTGATCAATCCCCCAGTCGTTGGCTGATGGAAAGCTGTCGGAGCCTCGCGGTTAGCGGGCGCGGCGGTGTGCTGGTCGCAATGAGTACCAGACCGCTAGCACGCCCGGTAGCGTGGCCGAGGCAGGGAGGGTCGATGCTTGAGGCTTTCGCCGAGTTGTCCACGCCGCTGGTGGCCGACGCCTGCGTACGGCTTGGGGTCCCGCTGCGGGCGGCGCCGCCCGGGATCGGCGCGGTCGTCCCGGGACACCGGATCGCCGGAGGCGCGGTGCCGACTCGCCACTACGGCAGCGTGGACATCTTCCTCGAGGCGTTCGGGCGGGCCGATCAGGGCGATGTGCTGGTCATCGACAACAGCGGACGTCTTGACGAGGCGTGTGTCGGCGACCTGACGGTGCTGGAGGCCCGGGCCGCCGGTGTAGTGGCGCTCGTCGTGTGGGGCCTGCACCGGGACACCCCGGAGCTGTTGGAGATCGGTTTACCGGTCTTCAGCTACGGCAGCTACCCGCCGGGCCCGGTTCGGCTGGACGAGCGGGAGCTCGAGGCCTTGACCAGCGCCCGGTTTGGGCCCCACGAGGTGACGGCTCACGACATCGTCGTCGGCGACGACGACGGCGTGTTGTTCGTCACCGCCGAACGCGCAGCAGAGGTGCTGGCAACCGCCCATGAGATCTGGCAGACCGAACGCGAGCAAGCTCGCAAGATCCGGTCCGGACAGTCGCTGCGGCAGCAGACGGACTTCGACGACTACCTCGCGCGACGGGCAATCGATCCGGCCTACACCTTCCGACGGCACCTTCGGCGGATTGGCGGAGCCATCGAAGAGTAGCGGCAATTCGCGCGCAGCCACAGCAGGGCAGGCGGCGTGGGACTAGCTCGTCGCTGGCGGGAGAGTCTGCCGCGAGGCACCGGATCAGATGACTGATGGCTAGTTCGAGATCGGCCAAGTCCTGATCAACTGCGGCGGCCCAGACTTCGCTCCCGCTGCATCAGATCCTGTCCGAAATGCCGGTCTTCGCGGGTGCACCCGGGAGCGGAGTCATGCACCCGGGAGCGGAGTCACGCACCCGGGAGCGGAGTCATGCGCGCGGCGCGGAGTCGTGCGCCGGAACGCGCGAAGTCACCGCGCCAGGGGGTGGCCCAAGCTCAGCAGCGATGCTGCTGCGCGGGGGAAGTCGGCATATACGATTCCGCTGGAAGATGCCGAGGAGGCGGGCAATGGCCAGGAACGGCAGGCCGATCGAACGGCACAACAAGATCGCAGCGGTGGGCGGCAAACCTTCCGGCGCTCGCGACTCGGGCTCGTAGGCGAGAGATGCCAGTCGCCATCGGGCTCGTGGGCGCCGGGCGTGGTGCCTCAGAGGCGTACGCGCCCGCGCTCGCCGCGTGCCCTGACGTGGAGTTCGCGGGAGTATGGGCCCGGTCGCCTGAACCTGCCCGCAACGTTGCCGAACGTTTTGACGCGCAGACATGCCAGCGCTTCGACGACCTGCTCGACCTCTGCGACGGGGTGGTCTTCGCGGTGCCGCCCGGGATTCAAGCGGACCTCGCGACCGCGGCAGCACACCGCGGCAAGGCCATTCTCCTGAACCTGCCGATCAGCGAAGATCTGGCCGGAGCCGAGCAATTGGCAAACGCGGTGACTGCTCTCAACGTGGTGTCACAGCTTGCCCTCGCGTGGCGCTACACGCCGGCCGTCCGCACCTTTCTCACCGTTGAGGCACGCAGAACCTTGCCGCAGGGTGGAACCGGGCGAGTCGTGTCTGGCCTGCTCTCAGCCCGGCATGTGACCAGTGCATGGCGGCGTGAGCGCGGCGTGCTGCTTGATCAGGGCGCCGATCTCGTGGATCTGCTCGAAGCCGCGCTTGGTCCGGCGGTGACCATCCAGGCCCACGGCGAACGGCAAGGATGGGTCGGGCTATTGCTCGAGCACGAGGGCGGCCGGTTCAGCGAGGCCTCCATGAGTGGGACGGCGTCGCCGGGCACCTCCCATGCTGAGGTCGAGGTCTTCGGTCCCGGCGGCTCGGCCGCGGTCGACTGTGCGGCGGCGGTCGGACCGGACACATTTCAAACCATGATCCAAGAGTTCGCGACTGCCGTTGACAGCGGCAAACCGCCCGAGCTGGACGCTCAGCATGGGCTCCATCTTCAGCGTCTGCTCGACGCTGCGGACACAGAGCTGTTCCGCAGTTCCTGAAGAAGCAGCCCCCAGCTCCCTAGGCGGCCTCAGGTAGCGCCTGTTTCATCCACGATCGGAGCGCGTGGACCGGCGCGGCGCCCGCTTGACGGGCAATCACCTCACCACCGCGGAACAGCAGCAGGGTCGGAACCGCCTGGATCGTGAACCGTCGGGAGAGTTTTGGCGCATCGTCCACATTGACCTTGACCAGCTTGACTTTGCCAGCGAACTCACGGGACAACTGCTCGAGCGCCGGACTCACGATGCGGCAGGGGCCGCACCAGGGCGCCCACATGTCGACCACAACGGGAATCGTCGACTGTTCCACGACTTCTGCGAAATCGTCATCGCCGGCGTCTACGACCCAGGGCAGCGGCGCGCCGCAGTTGCCACAGCGTGGGCTCCCCGCTGCCGCGGCCGGCACCCGGTTCTTCCGGCCACAGTGCTCGCACGTGACCACCTTGGTCTCCATCATTCACAGCCTTAGGCGACGTCGGACTCCGGCGACCGGTTCTCGTACTCGACGGCTAGCTCCCCCTCGAGCATCGTCACCCGGATCACCGCACCGTCATGTACGTCACCGCTCAACAGCGCGCGTCCGATCCGGGTCTCCACTTCTCGGGCGATGAAGCGGCGCAGCGGCCGCGCGCCGTAGACCGGATCAAAACCCTGTTGGGCGATGAAGCGGCGAGCATCCTCGCTAACCTCGAGGGTCATCTGCCGATCGGCAAGTCGTGTCCTGAGATCGTTGAACATCAGGTCGACGATCTGCTCGATCTCCGGCTGGGTGAGCGGCTTGAACAGGACGATCTCATCGACCCGGTTGAGGAACTCGGGGCGGAAGTGTTCGCGCAGCGCGGCCATGACGCGAGCGCGGGCGTCGGGCTTGATCTCCCCGGCGGCGGTCGAACCTTCGAGCAGGTACTCCGACCCCACGTTCGAGGTCATGATGATGACGGTGTTGCGGAAATCGACCGTGCGCCCCTGGGCGTCGGTGAGCCGCCCGTCGTCGAGGACCTGCAGAAGGGTGTTGAACACGTCCGGGTGCGCCTTCTCGATCTCGTCGAAAAGCACCACTGAGTACGGCTTGCGGCGGACAGCCTCGGTCAGCTGACCGCCCTCTTCGTACCCGATGTATCCCGGTGGTGCGCCGACGAGTCGGCTCACGGTGTGACGCTCCTGGTATTCGCTCATGTCCAGACGAACCAGGTTCTCCTCGGTGTCGAACAGCACTGCCGCAAGCGTTTTGGCCAACTCCGTCTTTCCGACTCCGGTGGGACCGAGGAAGATGAACGACCCGATCGGCCGGCGTGGATCCTTGACCCCTGACCGAGCCCGGATGATCGCATCAGCCACCAGCTGGACGGCCTCGTCCTGACCCACGATGCGCTCGTGGAGTATCTCGTCGAGGCGCAGGAGCTTCTCCCGCTCGCCCTCCTGCAGACGGCTGACCGGGATCCCGGTCCAGCGGGACACGATCGAGGCGATCTCGTCCTCATTGACCACCTCGCGCAGCAGCCGCCGGCCACCCTGCTTGGTCGCCAGCTGCGCCTCCTCCGCCTGTAGTCGGCGTTCCAGCTCTGGGAGCCTGCCGTGGCGCAGCTCCGCGGCCCGGTTGAGGTCGTAGGTTCGCTCGGCCTGGTCCGCCTCGTGGCGAACTCGCTCGATCTCCTCGCGCAATGCCTGCACTTTGCGCAGCGCCTGCCGCTCGGCCTCCCACTGCGCCCGCATCGCGTCCGCCTCGGCCCGCACGTCCGCGAGCTCCCTGCGCAGCTCCTCGAGTCGCTTCTTGCTAGCTGCGTCGTTCTCCTTCGCAAGCGCTGCCTCTTCGATCTCCAGCCGCGTGACCCGCCTGGTGAGTTCGTCCAATTCCGCCGGCATCGAATCGATTTCGGTACGCAACTTCGCGCAGGCCTCGTCGACCAGATCGATCGCCTTGTCGGGGAGAAAACGGTCGGAGATATAGCGATGGCTCAGCGTTACGGCGGCGACCAGCGCGCTGTCTTGGATCTTCACGCCGTGAAACACCTCGAGCCGCTCGCGCAGCCCGCGCAGGATCGAGATGCTGTCCTCGACCGACGGCTCATCGACGAGGACGGGCTGGAAGCGCCGCTCAAGCGCCGCGTCCTTCTCGATGTGCTGGCGGTACTCGTTCAGCGTCGTGGCACCGATCATGTGCAGTTCACCGCGGGCAAGCATCGGTTTGAGCATGTTGCCGGCATCCATCGCGCCCTCGGCAGCGCCCGCGCCGACAACGTTGTGGAGCTCATCGACGAAGAGCAGGATGCGGCCTTCAGCGGCGCGAACCTCGTTCAGCACCGCCTTCAGCCGCTCCTCGAACTCGCCGCGGTATTTCGCGCCCGCGATAAGTGACCCAATGTCCAGACTGAAGATGGTCTTGTCCCGCAGCCCCTCGGGCACGTCGCCGTGTTCGATGCGCTGCGCCAGGCCCTCGACGATGGCGGTCTTGCCGACCCCCGGGTCGCCGATCAGCACGGGATTGTTCTTCGTCTTCCGCGACAGGATCTGGATGACCCGCCGGATCTCGCTATCCCGCCCGATCACCGGGTCGAGCTTCCCGGCCCGGGCGTCGGCGACCAGGTCCCGGCCGTACTTCTCCAACGCCTCGTACGCAACCTCCGGCATGGCAGACGTCACCCGCTGGCTGCCTCGGATCGCCGTCAGTGCCTGCAGGAACCGCTCGCGCGTCAAGCCGTACTCGCGCAAGCGCCGTCCGGCAGCCGTCTCTGGTCCCTCTCCGAGAAGAGCGATGATGAGGTGCTCAACGGAGACGTACTCGTCCTTAAGTCGTGCGGCTTCCCGCTCCGCGGTATCGAAGAGACGGGACAAGCGCTGAGTGATGAAGACCTGACCGGGGGCGGCGCCTGGACCGCTTACTCTCGGCCGCTGCCCGAGGTCGGCTTCGATGTCGGCCCGCAGACGATCTGGATCAACCCCAGCCTGTCCAAGCAGCCGCGGAACGAGCCCGTCCGGCTGGTCGAGCAGCGCGAGCAGGAGATGCTCACCGTCGACCTCGGTGTGCCCAAAGCGCAGCGCCTTGGTCTGCGCATCGTGCAGCGCTTCCTGAGACTTCTGGGTAAGACGATTCAGATCCATGATCGACCTCTGGCTGGTCGGGGACGGTTCCGCAGGTCGGCTTCCAGGGCGGCGATGCGATCAAGCAAGTCGACCACCAGGCCGAGGGCGGCATAGTTCAGCGAGAACGCACTGCGAAGACGCTGCAAGCGGGCTACGGCAACCAGATCGCTATAGGCGAACCACATTCGACCCGACGCATCCCTGCGGGGCTCGAGGAGACCAAGCGCGACGAATCGCCGCACCAGGTCCGGGTGCAGGGACGCGAGCCTGGAGAAGGTCTGGAGATCGAGGCCGGCCGGCCGGCTCAACGCCGTGCTCATCGCTGTCTCCTCGGGTCGAATGTGGAGGTAGCGGCAAGCTCTTCGAACAGCCGGCGCTCGTCCTCAGTGAGCTTGCTCGGCACCATGATCCGCACTTCCGCGTAGAGGTCGCCAGCACCGCCACTGGGATTCGGTATCCCCCTGCCGCGCAGCCGTAGCCGCCGACCGCTCGACGTCCCCGCGGGGACGCGAACCTTCGCCTCGCCACCAGGGGTGTCGAAGGCCACCGAGGCGCCGAGCGCCGCCTCCCACGGCGCGAGCGGTAGTTCGACGTTGATATCTCGGCCCTCCACCCGATACCGGGGGTGAGGAAGGATTCGGACCACGAGGTAGAGGTCGCCGGCGCCGGCGCCACCGGTCCCTTGCCCACCCTGACCGGCAAGCCTGATGCGCTGCCCGTCAGTAACCCCCGGCGGGATCGTGACCTCGATGCTCCGGTTGCCATCGGAACCGGAAACGGCAAGCCAGCGGTGCACGCCGGTGTACGCGTCCTCGACCGTCAGCGGGAGTTCCACCTCCTGGTCCGCCCCGGCGATCGGTCCCCACCTGCCCCGCCCGCGACCACCGAACATCGACTCGAAGAGATCGTCGATATCGATGCCGGCTTCGCCGAAGTCCACCCGGACGCGATCGTCCCCCGCGCGGCCCGGCCCGGGCGCCCCCGCTCGCGCCCGGGCCCACGTCTGCGGATCTACACCCTCAGGAACATGGCGGAAGTCGTGCCCAAACGCGTCGTACCGCTTGCGCATGTCGGGATCGGACAGCACGTCGTATGCCTCCGACACCTCCTTGAATTTCTCCTCAGCCTCCGGGCTCTTGTTGACATCGGGGTGGTAAGCACGGGCGAGCTTCCGATAAGCCCGCTGGATCTCCTCTGCACTTGCGTCCCGCTGCAGCCCGAGCACCTCGTAGAAGTCACGACGGGCAGCCATCGGCCTAACCCCTCGCGACCACGACGCCGGCCGGGCGCAGCAAGGCCTCGGGGGTTCCGTACCCCGGCCTCACCACGGCGACGACCGTCCCAGCCGGAGCCCCGTCGTCCACCGTCCCCACGGCCTCGTGCAAGGCCGGGTCGAACGGCTGGCCCACGGCGTCGAACCGAGGGAACCCGAGACGAGCAAGCGTCGCGACTGCCTGCTGGTGAACGGCGCGCACACCTTCGACGAGCCCTGGTGCGTCCTCAGCATGCTGAAGTGCGAGTTCGAGGTTGTCCACGATCGGCAACCACGCAACGGCCACCCGCGCTCGTTCGGCCGCTCGCTCCCGGTCGATGTCGCGGGCGCAGCGCTTGCGCAGGTTGTCCATGTCGGCCAGCGCCCGGCGGAGCCGATCCTCGAGCTCGGCCAACGCCCGAGACTGCGCGCTCTCGGTTTCGGCCTGGTCAGCTTTCACGCTGCCGGCCGCGACGTCGTCGGCATCCTCGGCAGCGGCGCCGGGCTGGCCAACCTCAGGTGGGAGGCGATCCTCGCTCACTCGTTCACCGTGAAGTCCGCGTCGATGACGTCGTCATCTGTCGTTCCCCCACTGCGGTCCCCGGGCTGTTCTTCGGCGGGCTGGCGGGCGACGAGTCCCTGAAGGACCTGCTGGAGTTCCGAGGTCTGCGACCGCATCCGGTCGACGGGCGCGTTTTCCTTGATCGCCTGACGAGCGTCCGACACGAGCATTTCTGCCCGGGCCTTCTCGTGGGTAGGAACCGACTCGCCGAGTTCCGTGAGCCGACGCTCCACTTGATAGGCGGTGGCGTCGAGCTCGTTGCGGGCATCGGCCGCCTGCCGGAGCTTGGCGTCCTCGGCGCGGTGCCGTTCGGCGTCGGCGATCATTCGCTCGACGTCGCTCTGGTCGAGGTTGGAGCTTTCGCTGATGGTGATGCGCTGTTCCGCGCCCGTGTCCTTGTCACGGGCGGAGACGTTGAGGATGCCGTTCGCGTCGATATCGAAGGTCACCTCGACCTGCGGCACGCCGCGCGGTGCGGGCCGGATCCCTTCGAGCCGGAATCGGCCAAGAACTCGGTTGTCCGCTGCCCGCTCGCGTTCTCCCTGAAGGACCACGATGTCCACGGCGGACTGGTTGTCCTCCGCGGTGCTGAAGACCTCGGTCCGCCGGGCCGGAATCGTCGTGTTGCGCTCGATGACCCTGGTCATCATCCCGCCGAGGGTCTCAACCCCGAGCGAGAGTGGTGTGACGTCAAGGAGCAGGACGTCCTTGACCTCTCCCTTGATAACCGCGGCCTGGATCGCGGCGCCGACGGCGACGACCTCGTCCGGGTTCACCGTCATGTTCGGGTCCTTGCCACCGGTGAGCCGACGGACAGCCTGCTGGACCGCGGGCATCCGGGTTGCCCCGCCAACAAGAATCACCTCGTCCACGTCGTTCGCCGTGATCTTGGCGTCCTCCATCGCTTGCTTCACGGGACCCATCGTTCGTTCGACCAGGTCGTGTGTTGCCTGCTCGAACGTCGAGCGCATAACCGTCGTCACGAGGTGCCTCGGCCCGCTGGAATCCGCGGTGATGAACGGGAGGTTGATCTGTGTCTGAGTGACGGAAGAAAGCTCGATCTTGGCCTTCTCGGCGGCCTCGAACAGCCGCTGCAACGCATGCGGGTCCTGCCGCAGATCGATTCCCTGCTCCCGCTGAAACTCGTCGGCAAGGTAGTCGACGAGGCGCCGGTCGAAGTCGTCCCCGCCGAGATGCCCGTCGCCGGAGCTCGACAGAACCTCGACGACCCCCTCGCCGACCGTCAGGATGCTGACGTCGAAGGTACCACCGCCAAGATCGAACACCAGCACAGTCTCGTTCTCGCGCTTGTCCAAGCCATAGGCGAGGGCGGCGGCGGTGGGCTCGTTGATGATGCGAAGGACCTCGAGACCGGCGATGCGGCCGGCATCCCTCGTCGCGTGCCGCTGGGCGTCGTTGAAGTACGCAGGAACGGTGATAACGGCCTCGGTGATCTTCTCGCCGAGGAACTTCGAGGCGTCCTCTACGAGCTTGCGCAGCACCAACGCGGAGATTTCCTCCGGGGCATAGAGCTTCCCCCGAATGTCGAACCTGACCGCACCATCCGGTCCCGCGACCACGTCGAATGAGACAGCTTTCATCTCGCTGGTGACCTCGTCGTAGCGACGCCCGATGAAGCGCTTGGCGGAGTAGATCGTCCCCTTAGGATTCAAGATCGCCTGTCGCCGGGCTAGCTGGCCCACCAGGCGCTCGCCTTGGTCGGTGAACGCGACCACCGACGGCGTGGTCCGTGATCCCTCAGCGTTGGGAATCACGGTTGGATGGCCGCCCTCCACCGTGGCGATCACGGAATTGGTCGTGCCGAGGTCGATGCCGACTACTTTCGCCACTGTCGTCTCCTCCACGTCCGCGTTGCCGTGTGGTCCGTAGGTAGCAAGTGGTCAAGCTTCGTTCCGGAGACCTGCGCGCCGTGGAAGCCTCGCCCAACCCGTTTCCGGTCGCGACCTGCGAGTCTGCGCGGGCCTCGTCCGCGATCGACGATCGTCTCATGGCGACGGTCGCCGGCCTTGCCGCTTCCCCACACCGCAACCCCTGCCCAGACCTATGGTCAACCAGGTCTCCGACGACCATCAGCCGGACGTGCCGATCGCCGGCTGCGCATCGGTCCCAGCCGTTATCTCGACCTTACGCGGCTTCGCCTGCTCGGCAACCAGATGCACAGGGTGAATACCGCCCTGCTCCAACGAGGCCGCGATAGGCGATCGACGCTTCATCGCCGGTCGGGCTGGTCACCGTTCGTTTCGAGGATCTGCTTGAGCGTGTCGAGGTTCGCGGCGACGGCGGCCTTTACCCGCGGAGCCGCCAACGGCGCGACGAGCCGCAGCGGGCCTGAGGGCTGGAGGGTCATGGTGTTCGTGAGAACCGTGGCGTCACCCACGGGTTCGAGCAGATAGTGGATCTGGCCTTCGAAGGGGCCGAGAGCCCCTCCGAGCGAGAGCCTATGGACAGGCTCGAACTCGGTGACTGCAAACGTCTCCTCGCTTCGAGTGGGGAGCGTGCGGGTCTGCCGATAACGGGAGCCGACAGCGACCGGGCCGTCGGTGATCTTCCACGTCTCGGCGATCGCGTAATTCCACAGCGGCAGGTTTTCGAAGTGGGCCAGGAATGCGAATACCTCATCCGGTCGCCGCTTGATCGTAATCGTGTTGGTGAATTGCATTTCTGGCCGCCTTCCGGATTTAGCGAGGATTGGCTGGTGGCCGCCAGTCGTGCCGGCAGGCCCATGAGACGACACTCCGCTAGGGGACTCATCTACCTGGCCGGTGGGTTAACACCAGCCTTCGTCCGATCCGGGAGCCTGTCAGTGACGTATGTAGCCCGACCGCGTGACCGAAGTCACGGCCCGGATGATCATGCGGACGGCTTCCACGACTGGTCGTGAAGCCCGGCGGCGTCGAGGATCTGGATGCTGTCCGCTGACGTCGCTATCAACCGGTCAAGGCGGAAGTCCCGCAGCACGCGTGCTACCACCTCGCGGACCGACCCGACCGCGTCGGCAAGTCCCTGCTGGGAAACATGTGCCACGAGCAGACCCTGGCGACGCTGCTCAGCGGAGGCGAGATCAAGCAGGTGTACCGCCACCCGCTGCCTCACAGAGCCAAAGGTGTTGATCGCTGTCTGGTGCAGGGTCTCGTACAGCCGCCGGTTCAGTTCCTCCGCCAAGGCCCATGCGACGCGGGCATCGCGGTGCGCTGCGTTGGTCAACGTCCGCAGGTCGATTCGGAACATGCTCGACTCGGCCAGCGTATGAACGGCCACGTCGGCTGGCCCTCCGACGAGGACCGCGATCCCGAGGACATCGCGCGATCTCGCGTACCGCACCGTCACCTGCCGACCCTCGGGAGAGGTGAGGTAGACACGCAGCAGACCGCTGACGACGAGGAAGGTCCTCGGGGACGAGCCCTCCCGGTAGACGGTGCTGCCCGCCGGATACTCCACCCGCTCCCCGACCTCGAGCAGGGTATCGACCAGGTCCGACGGCAGCCTCGCCAGAAAGCTACCGGCTAAGGCCTCCGCAACATCTCTGTCAGCCACCGTCCCAGGATCGGGCATCACGATCACGAGCGTGAACCCTCCAGCGCAGGGCCTGCGCCGGAAACCTGGCAGTTACGGCTCGGCGCAGCAGACAAGCCGAAGCCCGAGAGGAGGATCACAGCGATGAGCACCCCGGACGGCATGTGGCCCACCGTCCTACCGGGGCAGGAAACGCTGATCGCGTCCTGGAGTGCCTTGGCGCAGTTGTCACCGGGCGCCCGGCTGATCCGGTCCCCGACGGCTGTGGCGGCCGTGTTCCCCTCGTGGGCACCCCTCAACAACGCGATCATGCTCGATGCTCCTGAGAGCGGAGCGGCGGCGGCCGCGGTATCCCAGTTGACGAGGACCTACGCCGAAGCCCGGGTCGCTGGATGGGCCCTCTGGGTGCCCAGCCGCTCTATCAATCTGGATGCGCCCGACGAGGTGCGAGAGGTTGGCCGTCTGAAGCGCGACACGACAACGCTGGTCATGCAGGCGAACCTGGCTGCGGGACTTCGACGAAACGAAGGAGTCGTCCGTGCCTCGATCAGAGCAGCTGCCCGGGCCGGCGACGAACCGGTCCCAGCCACCGACCTCGGGGAGCCGGAGACGGTATCCGGCCTGACCGCATGGGTGATGATCCAAGACGGCTACGCAGTAGCCGGCGCCTGGAGCTTCCGCCACGAGAGCGACTGCGGGATCTATGCGCTCGGAACGGTACCCGAGTGGCGCCGCCGAGGCCTGGCTCGGGCTCTCATGGAGCACGTGCTTGCCGACGCGCAGCATCAAGGAGCGCTGACCGCCACTCTCCAATCGACGCGAATGGGCTTGCCTCTCTACGACTCGCTTGGCTGCGCGCCTGCAGGTCGCTATGAGGAGTGGATCTCCCAGTGACCGCGGCCGTGTAGGCCCAGCACGTGGGCTATGCGCGCGACATGGTCAACCCGGCAACCAGAGCCTTTACTCGGCATCCTCAAGCCGGAATCCGACCTTCATGGTGACCTGGAAATGGCCGATCTCGCCATCGACCAGGTGACCACGGATTTCCGTGACCGCGAACCAGTCCAGCTGGCGGAGCGTGGCGTTCGCACGTGCGATGCCGTTGTGGATTGCTTGGTCAACGCCGTCTGGCGACGACCCGACGATCTCGGTGACGCGATACGTGTGGTCCACGGGAACCCCTCGGGCAGACGATCGAAGGCACGGGAACTGCCGAATGGCTCAGTCTGCACCGTTCGTAAGGGGTCAGAGTCGCCGATCGTCTTCGTTTTGGAGCGTGGCTACCGTGGCCAGCAGCTCTTCCCCCGTGGGGACGGGAATCCCACTGACAGTCTCGGCAGGTTTATGACCGGTACGGCGCTCCCGGACGATGTCCGCGAAAGCGCGCTCGTACCCCTGCACCATGTGCTCAGGACTGAAATTCTCGACTACATGACGCCGGCAATCGGCTGGATCGATTCGATCGATCTCACGGAGAGCATCAGCTAGCCCGTCCGGCTCATCGCGAATGAATCCCGTGACACCGTCTATGACGAGCTCAGGCACCGAGCCTCGTCGTAGAGCTACCACAGGGGTGCCCGACCCCATCGCCTCAATCATGACCAGACCGAACGGCTCGTCCCACTGGATCGGGAATACCAGCGCCTGGGCCTTTGCGAGGAGTTGGCGCTTGTCGTCTCCACTGACTTCTCCCAGCCACTCGACGTCCGGACCCAGCCGTGGCTCGACGTGCTCGGCGAAGAACTCTCGCTCCGCGAGCTCGCTGCACTTGCCGGCCACGAGGATCCGACGACCGGCGGCACGGCTTGCGTCGATCGCGAGGTGCGGGGCCTTTTCGTCATTCATGCGACCAAGGAACAGGACATAGTCGTCCTTAATATCCGCGTACACCAGGTCGTCTGCGTCAACCGCGTTGTGCACAGTTGCCCGCCACGGCAGCTCGGGCGCAAGCCGCTGCTGCGAGTCTGAGATGGCGATGAGGCTCACCCAGGCGCTGATCGCTCGGACGTACTCCCCCCACTCGGTGCCCATCGGCCCGTGAGCCGTGACCACAGTTGGTGCCCGACGGCTAGGCGCCATGAGGGGTCCGGCCAGAGTGTGATCATGGACGATGTCAACGTCAACGGCTTCGAGGGCGCTTCCTACCAGTGCTGAATGCATGATCTCTGGCAACGGATCCCCGAGTCGATGGGACTGCGCCTGGCGGTATGTCGCAATGAAGTCCGCCTCGGTCAGGTCACGTCCGGCACCCAGCAGGGTGACGTCGTGGCCACGCGCAACGAGACCGTCCGTCAGCTGGGCCAGCATGAGCTCGATGCCGCCGTACCCCTCTGGTGGGATTTCGAAGAACGACGGTGCGACGATTGCGATCCGCAACGGCGATTCATGCTGCATAGTCGCGGTTCCCCCCGTACGTGAGGCGCCAAGTTTGGGCGTGCCTACCCGGTCAGTCGGGTGTCATGCATGCTGCTCAGCGGCGGACGAGGCTCGGTGATGAGCTCCAAACCAGGGGGGAGACCGGCGACCCGGGAGATTCCATGATCCGCCACATCCAAGGAAATGCGTCCCCCGCCAAGGGAGAAATTGTCCAGCCCAAGCGGGCCGAACCCGTTCGGCAGCGCCGGGGCGAGCCACACCTTCCCGTGCGGAACCCAGGGATCGAAACGCAACAGCGTACGCAGCAACTGAATCGGCGCGGCCGACGCCCAGGCCTGCGGCGAGCACGAGGTGGGGAAGGGCACAGGGAGCGGATACTCGGATCGGTCAAAGCCGCAGAACAGCTCCGGCAGGCGGCCGCCAAAAGCATCCGCGGCGGCGAGCAGCGCCGAAGCGACTCGCTGCGCCTCACTGACGAAGCCGTAGCGCATCAATCCCGCGGCGATGATGGCGTTGTCGTGTGGCCAGACCGAGCCGTTGTGATAGCTGATCGGGTTGTAGGCGCCCATAGATGACGAGAGCGTACGGATTCCCCAGCCGCTGAACATCTCCGGTGACATTAACCACTCGACGATCGAGGGGGCCTTGTCCTTGTCCACGATTCCCGTCCAGAGACAGTGGCCAATGTTGGACGTGAGCGAATCGACCGTACGCTTCTGTCGATCCAGCGCCATCGCGTACCAACCGCGATCAGGCAACCAGAACTGCTCGTTGAAGGCATCTCTCAGCCGACTCGCCCGGCCCAGCCAGCGCTGCCGAGCCTTCTCGTCGCCGATCTCCCACGCGAAGTAAGCCCGGGCGAGAAACGCGGAGTAGGCGTAGCCCTGGATCTCACAGAGGGCGATCGGTGGCTGGGCCAACGTCCCGTCGGCGAATGTCACTGCATCGTGTGAGTCCTTCCACCCCTGGTTGGCCAGGCCACGATCGGTCGCTCGCTGATACTCGACGAACAGGTCGCCGTCGCGGTCGCCGTAGTTGACCAGCCACTCCAGGGCACGATCAGCGTTCGCCAGCAGGGCATCGACCTCCTTGGGGTCAACGCCCCAGCGGCGGAGCTCGCCGAGCAGGATGACGAAGAGCGGCGTGGCGTCGACGGTGCCGTAATAGATCGTGTTGCCGCCCATTGCCGGAACCGTCTCGGGGCCAAGCCGAACCTCGTGCAGGATCCGGCCCGGCTCCTCCTCGGAGATCGGATCGATCTTGCTTCCCTGTAGCCGAGCGAGTGTTCTCAGCGTGCCGAGCGCGAGACTCGGATCGATCGACAGAGCCATGTAAGACGTGATGAGCGAGTCACGCCCGAAGAGCGCCATGAACCAGGGCGCACCGGCTGCCACGGCGTATGCCTCCGGGTGCTCAGGATCGAAGATCCGCAGCGCACCCAGATCCTGCCGGCTCCGATCGAGAGTCCGAGCGAGGCTCTGGTCGGGGGTCCGCACGACCGGCGACGACTCCCGCCAGGCTCGCGACCGCAGCGCCGGTGCAGTCTCCTCCAATGGCTGATCGGTCGGAAAAGGTGGGCTCAGCTCCTGCCCATCGATCAGCGGTATTACCTGGATTATGGTCTGCCAGCCGCTCCGTGGCCGGACAAGCGCCCGGACCGCGAGCCCATGCGATGTGGCCGTCGCCTCCGAACAGACGACCCTCACCCCACGGCTGAACCGCGACTGACCGTACTGCCGCCACAGCCTAAGGCTGCGATCCTCGACCTCGGACTCAGGAGCTGTCAGGTCGCCGACCCACCCGCCCTTGACCTGGAACAGATCGGCGAAGTCGGCATCGACGGTGAGATCCAGTTGGATGGCGGCCGGCTCCGCGCCAAGATTCTCCAGGGAAATGTTCTCCCGCATACCATCACCGACGAAGCGTTCCCGCCGGACGAGGAGCGTGCTCTCCTGGAGCCCGGGCCGGGGGCGAGCCCGCCCGAGGAAAGTGGCGGAGTACGGCTCGGTGGACATCACGGCCAGCGGCTGGATAACTGCCCCGTCTAGCACCAGCGACCACCGTGACAGCACTCGGGTATCGCGGACGAAAACGCCCTGCGGAGTGCCAGGACTGATGTCTCCGTTCGATTCGCAGACGCAGAAGGACGAGCCCTCCACGAGCGTTACCCAGGCAGTGCCGATGCTTGCCGGTTCGAGTACGGCTGAGCTTTGGGTCATGCGGTCGGACCTCCCCGGAATCGATACGACGGCAATCGCTGGCTTCTGATGCTGTACCGCGTTCGGGCTGAGCAGGCAGGCCTCGCGGCAACGCAGCTCTCGACAAGGCTTACCTGCTGATGCCGGCCTCGTACGCCATGAGCCCAACCTGAGTACGGTTTGCGCACTGGAGCTTGACAAGCAGTCGCGAGACGTACCCCTTCACAGTCGCCTCGGTGAGATACAAACGCGTGGCGATCTGCGCGTTCGACAACCCTTCGCCCAGACAGGCCAGAACTTCGGCCTCGCGTTCGGTGAGCTCGCTGATCAGACGCCGCTGGTGCTCGCGGTCGTCCGTACGCCGGGACGCGGTCGTTACGAGCCGTCGCGTGGCGGCAGGCGAGAGCACCGTGTGGCCATCTGCCGCCACTCGGACGAGCTCGATCAGGTCCTCGGGCGGTGTGGACTTGAGCAGGAACCCGGCGGCACCGGCTCGGAGCGCACGCAGGACATGGTCGTCGGTGTCGAAGGTCGTGAGCACCACGACGGATGGCGGCTCGCGGAGGGCGTTGATCCGCTCGATGGCCGTGAGTCCGTCCACGCCCGGCATCCGCAAGTCCATGAGCACCACGTCTGGTCGGTGCCGAATGACCGACTCGACGGCGGCTGCGCCGTCGTAGGCCACCTCCACCACCTCGATGTCCTCAACCGAGCCAAGGATGGTCTTCAGATGGGCGCAGACCATCGGCTCGTCGTCGACGACGAGCACTCGCGTCTTGTCACGGCTCACAGCGTGACATCCTCCAGCCGCTGAGTGGTCGGGGCGAGAGCCGGCAGTGTCGCCACCAGGTCGAACCCGCCGTCAGGAGAGGGTCCGGCCTCCAGCGTCCCTTCGATCAACTCAACCCGTTGACGCAGCCCAAGCAGCCCGGTGCCGGATCGGCCAGCCGTCAGCGCCGGGTCAGCGCTGGCCGTGGAGATTGCGTTGTGGATGGTCAGACTCACTCTGCCCGCGCAGTACTGCACGTGGACCTGGGTGCTGGCGCCGGGAGCGTGCTTACGCACGTTGGTCAGCGCCTCCTGAACCACCCGGTAGGCCGTCCGGCCGACGACGGGCGACACCAACATCGGCTCGCCCTCCTCGACGTACGCGACCGGTACGCCCACGGACTGTGACTCGGCCAGCAGCGCCGACAAGTCGGGGATGGGAACGTGCTGATCGGGGGCGGAGAGGGCCGTCGCTGCCGTCGGGCGCCTGTTGTCGGCACCGGCCGCACTGTCCCGCAGGATCCCGACGAGGTCGCGCAGTTCGTCCAAGGCTTGGCTGCCGGCCGCACGTAGCTCCTCGGCCGCCTGCCGGGTTGCCTCGCTATCCGCGGTCATCAGCAGGGCGCCGGCACGCAACACCATGAGGCTGACCCGATGGGTGACCACGTCGTGCATCTCGGCCGCCAGTCGAGCCCGCTCGTCGATACGGGCCTGCTCGGCAAGCAGCCGTTGCTCCCGCTCGGCGCGGTCAGCCCGTTCGACCAGCGAGCGCATCAGGCGTCGGCGCGCCGCCATGTACATGCCCAGCAGCGCGGGTACCAGGATGAAAATCAGGCTCTGCAGCAGCCACGGTGAGTTCGGCGGAGCGTCCCAGGTATGCGATCCGAGGATCACCAAGGCAACGACCGGCGCCCACGCGATAGGCACCCGCCTGAGCCGGCGGGCCCCCGCATACGCCGTCACCGCATAAGCGGCGAAGGGCGCCGCGGGCGGCAGCCATGGCATGGCGGTCCGCTCCAGGTCCGCCGGCACGAGCGTCCCAGGCGCGACCAGATCCACGATGGCGATCGCCGCTGCGGCCGCGGTCACGATCCACGCGACGGTCAGCGGCCTCCGCCGGCGGAGCAGCAAGCAAAAAGCGAGGGCGGTCTGGCAGGCGACCGTCGCACCGCCCAGCGGTTCGAGAACCGGCGGCGAGCCTCTAGTGGCGGCGAACCCCAGCACCGCGGCGATCGCGACCGCTGCGATGTCGAAGGCTGTGTCGCGCCGCGGGCCAGAGATCGCGCCCTTCACATCTCAAAGGTACGCATCGCGGGCCGCCCCGCCAGGCCGAGCGCGATCTATCCCGCCAAGACCCTACGAAAGTCGCACGCCTGCC
>JBKPTD010000100.1:0-23641 GCA_046735375.1 Actinomycetota bacterium
GCCTCGCTGATCCGGCACATCGGTGGCTAGCCGCGACTCAGCCGAAGGCTGCCCGTTGTGTGGGAACGAGTTCCGCGCGGCGAGATGCGGGTCGTCAGCAACCAACGTCCCCGAGCCGACGACGACGGCGTCGGCTTCGGCCCGCAACCGGTGTACGTCCGCCCGCGCTGCCGCGCTGGTGATCCAGCGGCTCGACCCGTCGGCGGCCGCCACGCGTCCGTCGAGGCTCGCCGCATACTTCCAGGTGACATGCGGCCGGCCTAGCCGCACTGAGGTCAGCCAGGCCTCGTTGAGGCGGGCCGCCTCATCTGCGAGTAGGCCGATCTCGACGTCGATCCCGGCGCGGCGCAGGATGTCGGCGCCCCCGCGCGCGGCGTGGTACGGGTCGCTCACCGCGGCGACTACACGGCGTACGCCCGCAGCGATGAGCGCCCCGGTGCACGGACCGGTCAGACCGGTGTGTGCGCAGGGCTCGAGGGTGACCAGGGCAGTGCCGCCGTGGGCACGTGGTCCGGCGTCGGCAAGTGCGCGCACCTCGGCATGCGGGCCGCCGCGGTACTCGTGGAAACCCTCGCCGGCGATCTCTCCAGCGGGATCGAGGATGACACAGCCAACGACGGGGTTGGGACTCGTGGTGCCAAGTCCGCGGGCTGCGAGCTGAAGCGCTCGCTGCATCCCGGCGATCTCCGCCGTCGAGGCAGCTGACTCGGCGCTCGGTCCGGCCGCTGCTGCGCGGTCGGCAGCGTCGTGCCACGCGGCTGCGCGATCGGATGTCTTGCCCGCCCTGCCCATCTCGCCCTCACCGTTCGGTGAACGGACTCCGGGGCTGACAGAGCTTTGCCAGCACACTCAGCCACTCGTCGCAGGCCGGGCCTGCCGATCAGACGAGCGTGCTAGACGCCCGCGTGCTGCCTCCCGTCCGGACTCTCACCGTCGGTCCCGGATTTCCACCGGGTCCACCGGCCGATGGCTTCGGCCGGGTCGCGGACTATCACCGCCGGTTCGGAATTTCACCGACCCCGGAGCACGCTCCTGTACGTTTCCATCCTGCCAGACGGCTGCCGCATCGCCATAGCGAGCGGCTGACGTGATGCATATCACCTACTCGCCGCTGTCGAGGCGACCGGCGCCCGTGGTGGCGTACCCGGCCGGAGCGTTGCGAGGGATCAGGGCCGGAAGGCTCGATCGGCCTGGGTACGCAGAGCCTGGACGACGGCCGCCGGGCTGTCGGAACTGTAGACGGCGGATCCGGCGACGAAGACGTCGGCGCCGGCCTCCGCGCAGCGCTCGATGGTCTCCTCCGCGATACCGCCGTCGACCTGGAGCCAGATGGACAGTTCGGAGCTCCTGATGAGATCACGCGCGCGCCGGATCTTCGGAACGACGATGTCGAGGAACGACTGGCCACCGAACCCCGGCTCGACGGTCATCACCAGAATCAGGTCAAGCTCGGGAAACAGCTCGGCGTAAGGATCGACGGGCGTGGCTGGCCGCAGCGCCAGGCCGGATCGCGCGCCTGCCGCCCTGATCGCGCGCGCCGTACGCACCGGTGCGTCGGCCGCCTCCACATGGAAGGTGACGCTTGCGGCGCCTGCCTCGGCATAGGCCGGTGCCCACCGATCCGGCTCCTCGATCATGAGGTGGCAGTCCAGGGGCAGGGACGTGTGCTTGAGCAGACTCTCGACGACCGGCAAGCCGAGCGTCAGATTGGGCACGAAGTGGTTGTCCATGACGTCGACATGAAGCCAATCCGCGGCGCTTTCGACCGCTGCGGCTTCCTCGGCCAGCCGGGCGAAGTCGGCCGACAAGATGCTCGGTGCCATTTGCACGCCCACGACACGCACGATAGTCCGAGCCGACCCGCACGAGACGGCGCCGGGCCGACCACGCTATCGGGAAGAAGATCACGGTGCCGCACTCCCGCGAGAGGCCGACGGGTCGACACACACTCACAAGAGAGCTGCGGGCCGACCTACACCCACGTCGATACAAGGGAGCCGCGCGGGACTGCGAAGCACCTTCACTCCGACCTATCGACTGCTGCCCTCGATGGCTCGCAGTAGCAGTCCGTCGTCCGTTTCCTCCGGCGCGCCGGTGACCCATGATGTCCGGCGATGGCATAGAGCCGTTCTGCGGCGGTCCCCGCTGCAGTTCGATCCCGTCCCGTTCGGAGCGGAGGCGGCTCGGATCTACGGTCGGCTCGCCGCCGCCGTGGTCGGCACCGGACGGAGGCCACGCAAGCGGGCATTGGACCTGATGATTGCAGCAACTGCCGGCGCGGAGGAGTTGTCCTTGTACACAACTAACCCCGCGGACTACGAAGGGCTGGAGCGTCTGATCTCGGTCGTCGCCGTCACCGGCCCTGTGGTCTCGCACGAGCGCTGAGCGGCGCCAGGAGCGACACCCGTGTGACGGGCCCTGCCCATTCCCTCAGATCTTGCGGAGGAGGGCGAGGAACATCGCGTCGGTACCGTGCCGGTGTGGCCAGAGCTGGATATGCGGGCCTCCGCCCACGTTGGGCACGCCAGCGAGGAGCGGCCTCGCGTCGACATATTCGGCGTCACCGCGCTCGCCGAGGACGTCGTTGACGACGACTGAGGTCTCGGCAGGGTGCGGCGAGCAGGTCACGTAGGCGACGAGGCCGCCTCGTCTGGCCGCGTCCAGGGCCGTATGAAGCAACGCAGCCTGCACCGGCCGCAGCGCCGAGACATCTGCCGGTGATCTGCGCCAGCGGGCCTCCGGCCGGCGGCGAAGCGCGCCGAGACCTGTGCAGGGAACATCCAGCAGTACGCGGTCGAATCGGCCTGCTCGCCAGGCGGGTGCGGTCGCGTCGCCCGCCACCACCGCCCACCTTCCCGCGGTGCCCGACAGCGCGCGGGCGACCAGCCGGGCCCGATGCATCTGGCGTTCCACGGCGAGCAGCGTGCTGCCGCGCGGGGCCGCCAGCCCTCCGAGCAGCGCGGCCTTGCCTCCCGGCCCGGCGCAGAGGTCCAACCATCGATCGTCACCCCCATCAAGTGGAGCGTTGGCGAGGGCGAGGGTGACAAGTTGGCTGCCCTCGTCCTGGACGCCGGCCCGGCCCTCTGCCACGGCCGCCACCTTCGACGGATCCCCCGCCGCCAGCGTCGCGGCATATGGGGACCATCGACCGGGAATCGCGCCCGCCTCGACAAGCTCGTCGACTGTGGCGCGGCCCGGTCGTACCACGAGCGTGACTGGCGGCGGTTCGTTGTCGGCCGCGAGTGCCGCGGCAACCTCGTCGAGATCACCACCGAGCGCATCTGCATAGGAGGCGACGATCCAGCGTGGGTGTGCGTGGATGATCGCTAGCCGCTCTGTGTCGTCCAGTCCCTCAGTGAGTTCGGCGAGCCAAGCGTCGAGATCTCGGGTGGCAACCCGGCGCAGGACCGCGTTGGCGAACCGCGCAGCCCCGTCGCCGGCAACGACCCGCGCCAGGTCCACTGTCGCTGACACCGCCGCGTGAGCAGCGACCCGCATGCCGAGGAGTTGGTGCGTTCCCAGCCTGAGTACGTCGCGGAGCGCAGGATCCACCGCCTCCAATGGTCGATCGACGCACGCAGCGAGGACGGCGTCCCATGTGCCGACTCGGCGGAGCGTGCCGTAGGTGAGTTCGGTGGCGAAGGCGGCGTCTCTGCCGGCAAGGCCATAGCGGCGGAGGGTCGGCGGCAGCGCGAGGTTGGCGTACGCGTCACGTGTCTCGACGGCGCGTAGGACGTCGTATGCAGCGCGGCGGGCGGGGTCGACAGCCCGTGGCATGGCAGCGCCAGAGGCGGTCCGTCGCCGAGGCGCTGGGCGGCCCGACCGGCGATTCCTGTCCGCACCGAGCTCACTCATTCGAAATGCTCACCGGAGGCTATCCGGGCCCCCCGTGCCCAATCGGACGCAGCCATTCGCCGTTTGCCCTGCTCCTGGACGTCACCGAGCCGAACCGATCCGGTGGCGGTCCCGACGAAGACAGCATCCTTTTGCACAATGAGCTCACCAGGCCTGGCCGGGCCGCGACCCCGCTCCGGCAGCACCGGCCCGAGCTTCACGCGTACGCCCCGCCACGTCGTCCACGCCCCAGGGGCCGGCGTACACGCCCGAGCCACCCGGTCGATATGGCTAGCAGGTGCAGTCCAGTCCAGCCTGGCATCGGCGACTGTGATCTTGGGAGCGTAAGACACCCCTTCGGCTGGCTGGAGAACCGCGCTGAGGGCGCCGTCTTCGACCCCGTCCAGCGTGGCGACCAGCAGGTTCGCGCCGGACGTGGCGAGCCGGTCGAGGAGATCGCCGCTGGTGTCGGTGGGCCTGATCGCCTCGGTGACCACGCCGTACACAGGCCCGGTGTCCAGACCCTCCTCGATGAGGAAGGTGCTGGCGCCGGTGATCTCGTCACCGGCGATGATCGCGTGCTGCACCGGGGCGGCGCCACGCCAGGCCGGGAGGAGTGAGAAGTGCAGGTTGACCCATCCATAACGCGGGATGTCGAGGGCCGCACGCGGAAGCAACCCTCCATACGCAACCACAGGGCAGCAGTCAGGCGCGATCTCGGCGAGGCGGGCAAGAAAGTCGGGATCTCTCGCCCTGGTCGGCTTGAGCACCTCGACGCCGGTGTCGTCCGCACGTTCGGCGACGGGGCTATGCATGAGCTGGCGACCGCGCCCGGCCGGGGCGTCCGGCCTGGTCACGACGGCGACCACATCGTGCCGGGACGCCATCAGCGCGTCCAGAGACGGAACTGCCGCTTGCGGCGTACCGGCAAACACGACCTTCACGACCCACAGCCTCCCATCCACCGCTCCTCACGCGCCTCGATCGGCCCGCCGCGACGCCGCGGAATGGCTGGCCGCGCTCTTTACACTTGAAGCGCGATTCCCTCGCACTCATCCCCGAACGAAGAAGAGGAGTCACGCGTGGCCGTCCAGCCCATCAGGCTCTTTGGAGACCCCGTGCTCCGCACCCCTGCAGATCCGGTTATCGACTTCGACAAGGAGTTGCGCGTCCTCGTCAAGGATCTGACCGACACGATGATGGACGCGCCTGGCTTGGGCCTCGCAGCGCCCCAGATCGGAGTCGGCCTGCGGGTCTTCACCTACTGCATCGACGATGAGCCCAGCCATCTCGTGAATCCGGATCTTGACCTGTCGGAGGAGGAGCAGGACGGCGAGGAGGGCTGCCTCTCGTTGCCCGGCTTGGCCTATGACACGAAGCGTGCATTGCGGGTGGTGGCCAAGGGATTCAACGAGTTCGGCGATCCAGTGATCGTGGAAGGCAGCGACTTGCTCGCCCGCTGTATCCAACACGAGACAGATCACCTGGACGGTGTGCTGTTCATCGACCGGTTGGACCGCGCGGCTCGCAAGCTGGCCCTCAAGGAGATCCGCGAGGCCGATTGGGCCGGCCAGCAGGCGCCCACCGTCAAGGTCTCGCCTCACCCCACCTTGGGCCGCGCCCTCTGATGGCGCCTGACGGGTTGGCCGGCTTCGTCGCGCGGCCACCTCTTGGCCGCATCCGGCCAAACCTTGGATCCGCTGTCCATCGCGGCGGACCTCGTACGCCAGGAGACGGCGGTCTGCCCCTTGCATAGTTCCCTGGCCGGCTAGTGTGCCGAATCAGAAATTCGGTGCATAGATTCGTGGCCGGGTGGATGCATCGCAAGGCCGAGGAGGAGGCCGCTAGCGGCGCTAACGGTGACGACGAGAACGCGGCGAGGCGCCGCCCGGGCGCGGAGATATGAGACGAATTTCTGGCGAGGGACACTAGGTGAGCGGATGCGGATCGACATCGACCCGGACCGGGTCGGGCGCCTTGCGGGCGCTGCGGACACCCTGACCCTGCTTCAGCGCGGCGGCGAGTGCGCTGCCGGCGGACAGTGGAGTGCGGACAAGTGCACGCACCCGTTGATCGTCCAGCGGTACCGGCCCGAGCACCTGCGCATCCGACGGCAAGTGAACGACGGCGAATAGCTCGGCGACGGCATCCGCGGTGCCCTCGACCGCGGCCATTCGGGACGCCGGCGGGAACCCCAGTGTCGTCCGCTCGGCGAGCTCCCGCTCGGCATGCCAGCTCGGATCCCACCGTACGAGCGCCTGCACCGGGCGGGCGGACTGATCGGCCACCACCACAACCGTGCCGTCCGGCCGCACCAGCGCGGCCGCGTTGAGCCACCGTCTCAAGGCCTCCTCGCCCGCTCGCAGGTCAGCACGGTCGAGCAGCGCCCAGCCGTCGAGCAGCAACGCTGCCGCGTAGCCGCCGGCCGCGACGGGTTCGGCGCCCGGGGTGGCGACCACCAAGGCCGACCGAGCGGGCACGGCACTGCGGCGCATCTCCGCGGTCGACGCGACCACCGGCGCCGACGGGAAGGCGCGACCCAGCTCCTCCGCGGTACGGTCCGCGCCCACGACCAGGGCGCGGAAGCGCCGGTGCCCGCATTCCGGGCATGCCCATTCGCCGGCGAGGGTGCCGCACCACCCGCAAACTGCGATCGCATGCCCCGAGCTCACGGAGAGTGGCCCAGAGCACTGTGCGCACCGAGCGGGAGTACGGCACCGGGCGCAGGCGAGCGCCGGCGCGTACCCGCCTCGCGGCACCTGGACGAGCACCGGACCACGCGCGAGCGCATCTTTCGCGGCCAGCCAGGCCGAGGTCGGAAGCCGTGCGGCATGAGCGGCGTCGCCCTCATCGGCACGAGCGCCTGAGTCTTCTCCGCCGACGACGACGCGGGGAGCGAACGCTCGGGTCGTCTTCCGGTCAGCGCGAATCGGATGTGCCCAGCCTGAGGAGACAAGGCGTGCTCCCTCAGCGGTCACCGTGATGCCGCCGACGAGCACGGCAGCGCCTGCGTCGTGCGCGCGCAGCATCAGGACCTCGCGCGCGTGCGGATAGGGCGCACGCGGCTCCTCGTGAAGGTCGTCGCCGTCATCCCAGCAGACGACGAGTGCGAGGTCGGCAACGGGCGCAAACGCGGCCGCCCGAGTCCCGATCACTGCCTTGACTCGGCCGCGGCGTATGGCCAGGAAGCGTCGATATCGCTCTGAAGGACCCAGCTCGGCGGTCAGCGCAACGTGCCGGCCAGCACCAAGCCGTCGGGTTAGCGCCGAGTCAAGCCTGGCAACATCCCACTTATCCGGGACAACCACAAGCGCGCCTCGTCCGGACTTCAGCACAGCGTCAACCGCCGCCGCGATCGCAGCCGCCCAATGCTGCGAGCCTGGTAGCGCCGCCCAGACCGCTCGTGGCGACCTTCCCCTCGTTAGGGCCGCGATGAAAGCAGGGCCACGCGGGTAAACGTCCCACTCCGCGATCCCGGCGGCCGCGCCGACCTCGGACATCCCCGGCCCGCCAGCTGCCTCCGCACCCGACACCTCTGCCCCGCCGGCCGCGCCCGCGCCCCAGTCCCCCCCGCCGGACGCCGCGGTCCCGCCAGCCGAGCTTGCAAGGAACCCCAGCGTCTCAGCGGCCCGGTCAGGCTCATCTGTCTGTCCAGGCACGCCTGTAGCTTCGCGTTCGGTCCGGGCATGCCGTGGCGGCACGGCCAGTCGGAGCACATCCGCGGTGGTTCCGGCGTAGCGCTCGGCCACCAACTCGGCCAGCCGGGCAACCTCGGGAGCGAGGACGGACTCCGCTGAAACGACGCGAGTCAACGGACTGAGGGTCCCGCCGTGCTCGCTCGCTGCTCGCCGATCGAGGACGAATCCATCGACCAGTCGACCCGCGAATCTGACCCGAACCCGGCAGCCGGGTACCGCCGCCTGCGACATCGACTCCGGGACGAGATAGTCGAACGGCCGGTCGAGGTGGGCGAGCGAGACGTCGACTGCCACCCGCGCCACCGGATTCTCGGTCGCTGGTGTGTCCGCACCCCGCGCGGGCCTCTGCCGGACCCGGGACCGGACGAGCGCAAGCTGCTCCCCTTGGCTGGTCGCGACCGTCCCGTCCTCGTGCACGCCCCCGGTCTACCAGATAGGACCGCCAAATCACCGAGCCCTCCACAGCGGCGATCAGCGTCGCTGGGATCGACGAGTGGCAGCCGGCATCGACTCGGGTGCTGGCCCTGCGCCTTCCGGCGGCTCCGAGACTTCCGAAGGGTGGGCCCGGCAAAGCATGCCCTCGCATCCGGGTGCCCGGCCTCGGGCGGGCCTGGATCCTGGACCAAGGTGCCGTTCTTCAGATAGCGGGCAGGCCGGACGGCCTTGAAGGCAGGCGTGCCCAGCGCAGAGCGACGCTAGATGCCGGCGGCCGAGCGGAGCGCATCCACCCGTTCGATGCGCTCCCAGGTGAAGTCAGGAAGATCACGCCCGAAGTGACCGTAGCTCGCCGTCTGCGCATAGATCGGGCGCAGCAGGTCCAAGTCGCGGATGATCGCGGCCGGCCGCAGGTCAAAGACGGATGTCACGGCGTCCTGGATCTTGTAGTCGGGGACGACGCCAGTGCCAAAGGTCTCCACGAACAGCCCCACCGGATGGGCTTTGCCGATGGCGTACGCGACCTGCACCTCGCACCGCCCGGCGAGGCCAGCCGCCACGACGTTCTTCGCGACCCACCGCATCGCATAGGCGGCAGACCGGTCGACCTTCGAGGGGTCCTTGCCGGAGAACGCGCCGCCGCCGTGGCGGGCCATCCCGCCGTAGGTGTCAATAATGATCTTGCGTCCGGTCAGGCCCGCATCACCCATCGGACCGCCGATCTCGAACCGGCCGGTCGGGTTGACGAGCAACCGGTAGCCGTCTGTCTCGATGCCGAGCCCTGGGAGTTCGGGCCCGACGACAAGCTCGGCAATATCGGGCTGGAGCAGCGTCTTCAAATCGATGTCGGACGCATGCTGGCTGGAGACCACAACAGTGTCGAGCCGAACCGCCTTGTCTCCTGCGTACTCGATCGTCACCTGCGTCTTTCCATCGGGCCGCAGGTAGGGAATCGTGCCGTCCTTGCGCACCGCCGCGAGCCGTCGGGCAAGTCGATGGGCGAGCGTGATCGGCAGCGGCATCAGCTCCGGCGTGTCCTGGCACGCGTAGCCGAACATCAGGCCCTGGTCGCCGGCACCCTGCCGGTCCAGGTCGTCCAGACCTTCGCCCTCGCGCGTTTCATAGGCCGACTCCACACCCAGCGCGATGTCCGGAGACTGCGACCCGATCGATACCGACACCCCACAGGACAGCCCGTCGAAACCCTTCTTCGACGAGTCGTAGCCGATCTCCAGGATCTTCTCGCGAACGATCGTCGGTATGTCTGCCCATGCCTCTGTGGTGACCTCGCCGGCGACGTGGACCAGGCCGGTAGTGATGAGGGTCTCGACGGCGACCCGGCTGCTCGGGTCCTCCTTGAGCAGGGCGTCGAGGATCGAATCGCTGATCTGGTCGGCGATCTTGTCCGGGTGACCCTCGGTCACGGACTCCGAGGTGAATAGGCGACGAGACACGGCACTCCTAGCTGGCTCGATGAACGGGGCGAGTCTAACGGTCGGACCAGCGGCGATGGCAGACGATCTCGCGATGCGACCGTGTGGGAACGGATGCACAGTGTGCGTTTGCGATCAGCGCACGGTAGGCAATCGCCTCACCCGCTGGGGACCTGGCCCGGCGCGCACAGCCGATCACTAGCTGAGCAGGCGCTCGGCGACAAGGTCCCAGATCGTGTCGGCGAGATCCTCCTTGGGGCCATGCCCGACCGGGTGCTCCGATCCGTCGGCAGCGAAGATGACGGCCTCGTTCTGCGTGCTCCCAAACGCTCGGCCGTCGCCCACCTCGTTCACGACCAGGAGGTCGACGCCGTAGGAGTCGAGCTTCGTCCTGCCGATCTCGGTTGCCGAACGGGTGGAATCCCCGGTCTCGGCAGCGAACCCGACGATCACCTGGCCGGGTCGCCGTGCCCGCGTAAGTGCCCCCAACACATGCTCGTTCTGTACGAGGTGCAGCGTCGGCGCAAAAGTGTCGTCCGTCTTCTTGATCTTGTACGGCATGTACTCGGCGGGTCGAAAGTCCGCTACGGCCGCCGCCATGACAACAGCGTCTGCAGCTTGCGCCTCGGCGAGAACACTGTCGTGGAGGTCTTGTGTGGTCCGAACTGCAATGACCTTCACCCCAGCCGGATCGGGTAGCTCCGAATTGGCCGAGACGAGGACAACCTCTGCACCGCGAGCCGCGGCCGTTTTCGCCAGGGCGTACCCCTGGCGTCCGGACGCTCGGTTGCCCAGGAACCTGACTGGGTCGATCGGCTCCCTGGTGCCGCCGGCCGTGATGAGAACCCGCCGGCCGGCTAGGTCGAGGCCGAGACCGCCGATGCCCCTGGCGAGCACCCGGCGGCTGACCATGAAGATCTCGGTCGGTTCCGGAAGGCGCCCGGTGCCGGAGTCGGCACCGGTGAGACGGCCCACCGCGGGATCGATCACTAGTGCACCGCGGGCCCGCAAGGTGGCGACGTTCGCCTGGGTGGCCGGGTGCACCCACATCTCCGTATGCATGGCCGGCGCGAAGACAACCGGGCAGCGTGCCGTGAGCAGCGTATTGGTCAGCAGGTCATCGGCTACGCCGTGAGCAGCCTTTGCCAGCAGGTCCGCTGTCGCCGGAGCCACCACGACGAGATCGGCGGACTGCCCAATCCGGACGTGGGGCACCTCCTGGACGTCGTCCCAAACAGCCGTGGAGACGGGCTGCCCGGACAGGGCAGCCCAGGTCGCAGCCCCGACGAAACGCAATGCCGCCTGCGTCGGCACGACCCGGACAGCGTGATTGCTCTCAGTGAAGAGCCGCAGGAGCTCACAGACCTTGTAGGCCGCGATGCCGCCGCCGACGCCAAGAACCACTGCCGGGCGGGAGGACGATTGGGCTGAGTCAACCCACGTCGCAGCGGCGGAGTTAGGGTCCGACGCCTTGCGGGCGTTCAGATCCTCCCCGCCAGGCGAGAGCCTCGCGGCATCCCCGGCCTCCTGGCTGGCCATGGGATCAAGGTGACGGTTCGACTGGCTCGGCGGTCAGCAGGCCTGCTTCGATCTCGCGCAGCGCGATCGACAGGGGCTTCTCGTGGACATGCGTCTCGACCAGCGGACCGACGTACTCGAGCAGGCCTTCGCCGAGCTGACTGTAGTAAGCGTTGATCTGCCTGGCCCGCTTGGCCGCGTAGATCACGAGGCTGTACTTCGAGTCGGTCGCCTCGAGCAGATCATCGATGGGCGGGTTGGTGATGCCCTCCGCCACGGGCATGGTTCCGGACACGCGGAACTGCCTCCGGTTGTGTGGATCTCGTAGGAAGCTCGGCGGCACAGCATCATCCGTGCGGCGCGAGTCCCATCAAGGTTAGCAGTTCGCGCGCGACATCCTGGACGGACGTGTTGATCAGGGTCACGTCGAACTCTGGCTCGGCAGCGAGTTCGGCCTCAGCCACCGCAAGCCGCTCCCCGATCACCTCGGGCGATTCGGTGGCCCGGCCGATCAAGCGACGGACGAGCTCGTCCCACGATGGTGGGGCCAGGAAGACGAGAAGCGCGTCCGGCATCGCCGCACGGATCTGGCGGGCACCTTGAAGATCGATCTCAAGGAGCACGGGCACGCCGCGGGCCAGCCGGTCGACGACCGGCTGGCGCGGCGTGCCATATCGGTTGCCGGCGAACTCGGCCCATTCGAGGAGTTCACCATTGGCGATGAGGCGGTCGAACTCGTCGTCTGTGACGAAGAAGTACTCGACGCCGTGCGTCTCACCCGGGCGAGGCTTACGCGTCGTTACCGAGACGGAGAGCCAGACTTCAGGATGGGCGGCGCGCAGATGCGCGACGACCGTACTCTTGCCGACTCCAGACGGTCCCGACAGGACGGTCAGCCGTGGGCGGCTCAAACAACGACCCTTACCGATCGTCCCTGAGCCAGGCCCGCGGCACCCCACGGAGCCTCCGTGAGGCGCCGACGGGAGTGGTCAGCGCCGTCAGCGCCCACCGAACTCACGCTCGAGCGCGGCGACCTGGTTGCTGCCCAGGCCTCGCACTCGCCGGGTCTCTGAGATCCCCAGCCGCTCCATGATCTGGCGGGCGCGGACCTTGCCCACCCCGGGCAGCGACTCGAGGAGTGCGGACACCTTCATCTTGCCGACGATGTCGTTGTCCTGACCCTCCTTGATGATCTCAGAAAGCGATGCACCTCCGTGCTTCAGACGGTTCTTCACCTCCGCGCGCTCCCGGCGGGCCTGAGCGGCCTTCTCGAGCGCCGCGGCGCGCTGTTCGGGAGTGAGGGGCGGCAGAGCCACTCGTGTCACCTCGGCAAACTAGCTTGGCGGACGGGACAACACGTCGCAGCGGAGCGGTCAGCCTTGGGTAGCCAGAGCCAGCCGGTCGCGCCGAGCCGGTCTCCCTGCGACGCGTCGCGATGCGATCTGAGTATCACCCCAGGTCATATCGCTTGAACAGACGCATCTGACCCTTCCGCGCAGGTCGCACGCTTGTCAACTCGACCACGCACATTGCCGGGAAAGTCTTCTCTCACACAACTGATCGAACGCCGACGCCTTCAAGGCCTGGAAGGGTCGATGCAACTGAGGGGTTGAACAGCCGAGCTAGCAGCTCCACACCGTCTACCAGGCGCGGCCCGGGGCGCGAGAATGACGCCGCAGCGTCCACCGCGTAGACCTCACGTGCACCGAGGTCAGCCAGGTTTTCGGAGTATGTCGCCGCCTCCTGGGCGGCCCGCTCGGCGTCATAGCCACAGGGCATCACGACGACCGTCTGCGCCTTAGCTGCGGCGAGCTCGTCCCAGGTGACGGTGCGAGACTTCTGCCCAGGCTTTCCCAGGACGTCCTTGCCTCCAGCTCGCGCGACCATCTCGGGGATCCAGTGTCCGCCGACAAACGGGGGATCCAGCCATTCGAGGGCGAGGACCCGCCGCCTTTCCTGGGAACTCGCTCGAACCCCGGTGTCGATGCGTGCGAGCCTCTCCTCGAGGTCGCGGCGAAGCGTCTCACCCGCTCCGGTGGCGCCTGCCGCCGTCGCTAGCCGCCCCATGTCGTCGAGCACGTCGGCGAATGTGGCGGGATCGAGCGAGAGAACCTCCGGCGCCGACGGAAGCCTGGTCGCGACGGCGCGGACATCCTCATAGGAAACAGCGCAGACGGCGCAGACGGCCTGCGTCACGATGAGGTCAACGTCGAGCGTGCGCAGCAATGACTCGTCGAGCTCGTACAACGCCTCGCCGCGCGCGACGATCTCCCGTACGGTAGCGTCGATCTCGGCGGCAGACTGGCCCGGCGGGAGCACGCTGCGGGTCAGGCGGGGCCGGGCCGTAGCCTCCGGCGGATAGTCGCACTCGTGAGTCACCGCGACGACGTGGTCGCCGAGTCCGAGCGCGAACAGCATTTCGGTCGCCGACGGGACCAGGCTCGCAATCCGCACAGCCCCACTATCGCAGCCCGGAACGACGCCTGGCCGTACAGACGAACACCCCTAACAGCCTTGGATGGACGTGGTTTCTGGCGGTATGCCGGGTTTCCCCGGTGGCATGACCGTGTTCCTCTGCGCGGCTGCCCGGGGCGGGGGCCCTGGCTAGGACCGCGGAACGTCTTCACGCATCGCGGCGAGGACCTGCGCAGCGGCCTGGCGCAGCGACGGCACGGCCGGGCCGTGCCGCAGGATGCCTCGCGACGTCGATGGCAGCACATTCGCTCTCGCGGCGCCGAACAGTCGCCCGATGCTCTCCCCCGTACCGCCTTGCTCGCCGAGCCCGGGCGCCAGGATCGGACCGTTGAGCTTGGCGAAGTCATAGTCCACCGCGCCGACCGTGGCGCCGACGACGGCACCGATAGAGCCCAGCGGCGAGGCTCCCTCGTTCTCGGCGGCGACGGCGTCCAGGATCGCGGTTCCGACCGGACGGCCGTCGGCCCCGGTCGCGCGCTGGATGGCGCCACCCTCCGGATTCGACGTGTACGCGAGGACAAAGACGCCGCCGGCGTGCTGTGCTGCCGCGTGGTAGAGCGGCCGAAGTGACTCGAAGCCGAGGTAGGGCGACGCGGTGATCGCATCCGCGGCGATGGAGCCCCCCGGGTCGAGGTACGCCTGGGCGTACGCCTCGACCGTCGAGCCGATGTCGCCGCGCTTGGCGTCGAGCAGCACGAGAGCGCCCGCGGCATGCGCTGCCCTGATTGTCCGCTCGAGGACAGCGATGCCGCGTGACCCGTGCCGCTCGAAGAACGCCGACTGCGGTTTGAGCACGGCGACGCAGTCCGCGAGTGCCTCCACGACGGTCAGCGAGAATCGCTCGAGGCCAGTTGGATCATCGCGCAGCCCCCACGCGGTGATGAGGCTCGGGTGTGGATCGATACCGACGCACAGCGGGCCTCGCGTATCCATCGCTACGCGGAGTCGGCTGCCGAAGGGCGCGGGCACCGTCATGTCGGCTCTCCCTGTTGGATCGAGGGACCCTTCACCCCAAACCGGGAGGCATGAAGGGCACCCTCACCCGATAGGTCGTGGTGAGGGTGCCCTTCATGCGGTGAGCGGACGAGGCGGTGGGCGTGTCCGACGGAGTCGGTGAAGCGAGCGAACCCTCGTGCGGTGAGGGCATCGGCCAGCTCAGCGAGGACGCGCATCGGGGCGCGCGGGTCGTGGAAGATCGTCGTCCCTACCTGGACCGCCGAGGCGCCGGCGAGCACGAGTTCAAGTGCGTCCAGGCCGGTTTTGATCCCACCCACACCAATGATCGGTACGTCGGACAGCGCGGCATGCAACTGCCAGATGCAACGCACCGCAACCGGCCGTATCGCTGGCCCGGATAGGCCACCGGTCAGCCCGGCGAGCGCTGGACGCATCGAGTCGACGTCGATGACCATCCCGAGCAGCGTGTTGATGGCCGACAGCCCGTCCGCACCGGCCGCGACACAGGCGCGTCCGATCGACACGATGTCCGTCACGTCGGGCGAAAGCTTCGCGAAGACGGGGACGTGACCGGGAAGCTCCGCACGGACGGCTTCGACCACGGTGCCGGCCGCGACCGGATCGCAGGCGAAGACCTGGCCGCGGTCCTCCACGTTGGGACAGGAGATGTTGACCTCGACCAGCGCAATGGTCCCCTCGATCGCACCTTCCGCCTCGGAACGACTGATCTCGTCTGCCAGCCGCCCGGCGATTTTGGCGTACTCCTCGACGCTGCTGCCGGCGATGGACACCGCCGCTCGGGCTCCACGTTCTCGAAGCCAACGGAGATCGGAGGCGCACAGCTGGTCGATCCCCTGCCCTTGCAGGCCGATGGAGTTGAGCATCCCGGATGGCGTCTCGGCCATTCGCGGGGTCGCGCGTCCGGCGCGTGGTGCCAACATGATCGACTTGGTGACTATGGCACCGAGCTCGTGGACCGGGAAGAACTGATCCAGCTCACGACCTGCAGCCGCGCAACCCGAAGCGGTCATCACCGGGTTCGGCAGCTCGACGCCAGCGAGCTTTGTGGTCATGTCCACGGCCGCGCCGGACGACCCGCTCTCGTTGGCTTCCGCTCGAGGGCCGGTGCCCCGGGTCGGTCGGATCTCGCTCATTCCCCGACTCCAACCACCATGGCCCCGACGCAGTCGGCGGGGACCGTACCAACATCGCGCCAGCGGACCAGAGCTCCGTCGAAGACCGGACCGTCTGTGCACGACCGCGTCATCCGGGTTCGCCCGTCCGGCCAGACAACGGGCAGGACACAGGTCATGCAAACGCCGATGCCGCAGGCCATCGATTCCTCCACGGCGCAGTACGCCCGTGCGCCGGTCGCTGCGGCGATCTCGGTGATGGCGTGCAGCATCCCCATCGGCCCGCACGCGTAGACCGTCTCGGCGGCACTGTCAGCGAGGAGCGCAGGTAGCGCGTCGGAGACCAGCCCTCGCCGGCCGGCTGACCCATCTTCGGTCGTTACGGTCACGGAATCAGCTAGTGCCCTCGCCTGGTCGACACCGAAGAGCCGATCGTCGGTCGCCGCACCGAGAACGAAATGCACGGAATGGCCGCGCGCCTGGAGCAGGTCCGACAGCGCGAACAGGGGCGCGCTGCCATAGCCGCCCCCGACGAGGACACAGCCGGAACGCCCGGACTCCGGCGCTGCCGCGTCGGCGCCCTGGGCCGGGTCGATCGTGGGGAGTGGGAAGGGCCGGCCGAGCGGAGTGACGACATCGAGGACGGCACCAACCGTTTGCCGGACCAGCCAGCGGGTGCCCTTGCCGTGCCCCGCGACAACGAGCTGCGTGACATCACCCTCGGCGCGGTGGATCGAGAAGCACCTGCGCAGCAGCATGCTGGTCTGCTCACCGCCGACTGCTACCGCGGCGAACTGGCCGGGGTGAAAGTCGGCGCCGAGGCCGGATTCGGTCAGCGTGAACAGGTAGTACGCGCCCACGCGTTCGATCCCCGCGACGGTCGCTGCCAACTGCCGCGCTGTCATCGGCGACCCTCGGCTTGCAGTGTGCCCGGGTGAGCCGTGCCGTCGACACGTCGCGCTTCGGCGAGCTCGGCGGCGTATTCCTGAAGGCTCCTTACCATGATCCCGCCCGAGCGTACGGCCTCGACGCCGAGGACAGCTGCCGCGAGTCCCTGCACCGTCGTGATGCACGGGACGCCGGACGCGACCGCCGCGGTGCGGATCTCGTATCCATCGGCCCTTGGGGCGGCATTGTCGGCAGTGCCGAACGGTGTGTTGACGATCAGGTCGATCTCGCCGGCCAGGATCCGTTGGACGACAGTCGGCTCTCCATCGGCGCCAGGCCCCTCAGAATGCTTGCGCACCGCGGTCGCCGGTATGCCGTTGCGACCTAGCACGTCGGCCGTCCCTCGGGTGGCGAGGATCTGGAAGCCGAGGTCGGCCAACCGCTTCACCGGAAAGATCATGGCGCGCTTGTCGCGGTTGGCGACAGACACGAACGCGCGACCGCCCCGTGGCAGCGATCCATAGGCGGCGGCCTGCGACTTCGCGTATGCGATGCCGAATGCCCTGTCGATGCCCATGACCTCGCCGGTGGAGCGCATCTCCGGTCCGAGGACGGTGTCGACACCGCGCCCGTCAGGGGTCCTGAAACGGCTCCACGGCATGACCGCTTCCTTGACCGCGGTGGGCGCGGAAAGCGGGAGGTCCATGGCGTCGCCCCGCGGCAGCAGCCGCTCGTCCCGTAGCTCCGCGATGCTGGCGCTGAGCATCACCCGAGCCGCTGCCTTCGCGAGCGGTACCGCGGTGGCCTTGGAGACGAACGGCACCGTTCGCGACGCTCGTGGATTGGCTTCGAGGACGTAGAGCACGTCGCCGACGAGCGCGTACTGCACATTGATGAGCCCACAAACGCCGAGCCCACGAGCGATCGCCTCGGTCGACCGGCGAATCCGGTCCAGCTCCTCCCTGCCTAGCGTGATCGGCGGCAGGACGCAGGCGGAGTCACCGGAGTGGATCCCTGCCTCCTCGATGTGTTCCATGACGCCACCGAGATAAAGCTCCCTGCCGTCGTATAGCGCATCGACATCGATCTCCACGGCATCATCGAGGAACCTATCGACGAGGCATCCGGCGAAGCTCTGGCCCACCTCTGCACCCAGGGTGATGCGATCGAAGGCGGCGCGCAGGGCGGGCTCGTCGTACACGATTTCCATCCCGCGGCCGCCGAGCACGTAGGACGGTCGCACCAGAACCGGGAAGCCGATGTCAGCCGCAATGGCGCAGGCTTGGGCCGCGTTGGACGCGGTTCCGTGGCGTGGCGCCGGCAGGCCTGCCTCGGCGAGCACACGCCCGAAAGCACCGCGCTCCTCGGCGAGGTGGATCGCCTCCGGAGACGTGCCGACAATCGGTACACCTGCATCTTTGAGCGCCTGCGCGAGGCGAAGCGGTGTCTGCCCGCCGAGCTGGACGATGACACCGGCCACCCGACCGGACTGCTGCTCGGCATGGACGACTTCGAGGACGTCCTCGAGGGTCAGCGGTTCGAAGTAGAGCCGATCCGAGGTGTCGTAGTCCGTCGACACCGTCTCCGGATTGCAGTTGACCATCACGGTCTCGAAGCCGGCCTCCCGCAGCGCGGTCGTCGCATGCACACAGGAGTAGTCGAACTCGATGCCCTGCCCGATCCGGTTCGGGCCGGACCCGAGGATGATCACTTTGGCCCGGTCGGGCTGGGCAGCGACCTCGGTCTCCTCGTCATAGCACGAATAGTGGTAGGGAGTGGACGCTGCGAACTCCCCCGCACACGTGTCTACGGTCTTGTAGACCGGCCGGATACCAAGCGCATGCCTGAGAGTACGGATCAGCTGCTCGTCGACCGCGCAGCCGCGCGTCTCGCCAGTACAGGCGGGTGCTGCCGAGCGGATTTGCGCGATCTGCTTGTCGGAGAAGCCGTGCCGCTTCGCTCTACGCAGCACCGACTCGGTCAGCTGCGGCGCCTGCGCAAGCTCGGCGGCAATCTCATCGAGGAGCGCGAGCTGGTCGACGAACCACGGATCGATCCCGGTCGCCTCGTACACCTCGTTGACGGATGCGCCGGTGCGGATCGCGGCCATAACTGCTTGCAGCCGGCCGTCACGCGGCCACGCCGCCGCGCGCAGCAGGTCGGCCTTCACCGAGTCGGTGTCTCTCGGCCGAGACCCGGCGCGACAAGGGCCACCATCAACCTGACCTATCGCCGGCATGCCGATGGAGCGTGCGGGGGCATCGGGTGACGGCGCCCCACTTGGCGAGTGACGGTGCCCCTCGTGCGGCGTGATGAGCCAGGCGAATGGAGCCGCGACGACGTCGAGCGAGCGCAGTGCCTTTTGTAGCGCCTCGGTGAAGTTGCGGCCAATCGCCATAGCCTCGCCGACCGACTTCATGTGGGTGGTTAGCACCGGATCAGCGGCCGGGAACTTCTCGAAGGTGAAGCGCGGCACCTTCACCACGACGTAGTCCAGCGCCGGCTCGAAGCTCGCCGGTGTCTGCCCGGTGATGTCGTTGGGGATCTCATCCAGTGTGTAGCCGAGCGCGAGCTTCGCGGCGATCTTGGCGATCGGGAAGCCGGTGGCCTTGGACGCGAGCGCGGATGACCGTGACACGCGCGGGTTCATCTCGATGACGACCATCTGCCCCGTATTCGGCTCCACCGCGAACTGGATGTTGCATCCACCGGTGTCAACCCCGACGGCGCGGATGACCGCTATCGCCACATCCCGCATGCGCTGGTACTCGCGGTCGGTCAGGGTCATCGCCGGGGCGACAGTTATGGAGTCGCCGGTATGGACACCCATCGGGTCGAGATTCTCGATCGAACAGACGACTACCACGTTGTCGTGGCGATCTCGCATCAGCTCGAGCTCGTACTCCTTCCAGCCGATGATCGACTCCTCCAGCAGCACCTCGCTGGTCGGACTGGCCGCCAGTCCAGCGCCGGCGATCCGCCGCAAGTCGACCTCGTCGTATGCCATACCGGAGCCGGCGCCGCCCATCGTGAAGCTCGGCCGTACCACGACCGGATAACCCAGCGTGTCGCCTACTGCGGCCGTGTCGGACCGGAGACGGGAATGGGGTGACCGGCCAGCAGCCTCCCTCGGTTCCCCGCCCACCACAGCGAAGCACTCGGCGAGGGTGTGACAGACGACCGAATGTGGGGTCTCGGCCCCGACTGAAGAGACGACCTGCTTGAATCGCTCGCGATTTTCGCCCGCCTCGATCGCATCGATCGACGCACCGATCAACTCGACGCCGTATCCACGCAAGACGCCAGCCCGGTGCAGCGCCATCGCCGTATTCAGCGCTGTCTGCCCCCCGAGGGTTGCGAGCAGCGCATCCGGCCGCTCGCGCTCGATGACTTTCGCGACGACTTCCGGCGTGATCGGTTCGACATACGTCGCATCCGCGAACTCGGGATCGGTCATGATCGTGGCTGGGTTTGAGTTGACGAGGACGACGCGTACCCCCTCGGCGCGCAGCACTCGGCACGCCTGGGTTCCCGAATAGTCGAACTCACACGCTTGACCGATCACGATCGGCCCCGACCCGATGACCAGCACCGATCGCAGGTCCCGGCGCTTCGATGCCATCAGCAGGCGCTCATAGTGGCAGGCCGGACCGATCCCATCAGGTCGGCGAACCGGTCGAAGAGGTGCGCGGCGTCATGAGGTCCAGCGGCTGCCTCAGGGTGGTATTGAACGGAGAAGGCCGGGCGGTCAAGGCAGCGCATGCCCTCGATGACGCCGTCGTTCAAGCAGATGTGGCTGGCCGCCACCCGCCCGAACATCGTCTCGACGGTCCCGAACCCCGCACCGATGATGCGGAAAAGATCCCTCCTTGGGTCTGCCTGCCTGGGAAGGGCATCGTGTTCCAGGAACCCTGGAACACGATGCCCTTCCTCAGGAGCGGGCCAGGTCACGGCGAAGCCGTGGTTGTGCGCGGTCACCTCGACCTTGCCGGTAGCGGCATCGAGCACCGGCAGGTTCAGGCCGCGGTGGCCGTACATGAGCTTGCACGTCGAAAATCCGAGTGCGCGGGCGAGTATCTGGTGACCGAGGCAGATGCCGAAGACAGGCAATCCGGCATTCAGCAGACCCCGCACCGCGGAGACCAGGTAGTCGCTCGCGGCCGGGTCGCCGGGCCCGTTTGAGACGAACACCCCGTCAGGCGATCGGGCGAGGATGTCGGCCGCGCTGGTCGTCGCGGGGACGACCTCCGCCTCGATGCCTCGCTCGGCCATCAGCCGGGGGATCATCGCTTTCATGCCGAGATCAACCGCGACAACGCGGCAGCGAACCGGACCGACCGCGGCGACCGTATATGCCTCCGCAGGAGAAACCTCGCGGGCGAGGTCAGCCCCGAGCATCGTCGGGCTGCTGCGGACGCGTTCAAGTACTCCCGCAACGTCCCGCTCCACCGACGAGATGCCCGCACGCATCGCCCCGCGGTCGCGGAGATGCTTGGTCAGCGCCCGGGTATCGATCCCAGAGATGCCGACGATCCCGTATTTGTCGAGCTCCTCGTCCAGGCTGCGCCGAGCGCGCCACGAGGACGGCCGGCGGGCCGGATCCCTGACGACGTAGCCCGCGACCCAGATGCGGCCCGACTCGCTGTCCTCGTCGTTGACACCGGTGTTACCGATGTGAGGCGCCGTCTGAACGACGATCTGCCGGTGGTAGGAGGGATCGGTCAGCGTCTCCTGGTAGCCGGTCATGCCGGTCGCGAAGACCGCCTCTCCTACGGTCTCCCCGATCGCCCCATACGCATCCCCGCGGAACGCGCGCCCGTCTTCGAGCACGAGGATGGCACTCATTGAGCACCTGTGGATCGGTCATGCACGGTGGTCATGCCGGCTTCCCGTCGATGACGGTCGGGCGGCCGCGTAGGAAGGTCGCGACGACCCTGGCCGGCAGCTCCCGGCCGGCAAACGGAGTGTTCCTGCTCCGGCTCGCCAAGGCCGCTGGCTCGACGGTCCAGCGAGCGGCGGGGTCGACGAGCGTCAGGTTGGCGAGCAGGCCAGCGGCGAAGCGAGCCCGACCCGAACCGTCGCTCAGGTCGCCTGGCAGGTTTTGCTTACTTGTCCTCGATCTGCTGGAGCGCCGTGTTTCCGGCGGCTGCATCTGCCCATGATCGGCAAGCCGGCCAATGGTGGCCGGCCGGACGCTCATCCGGTCGGCCACCCCGGCCCAGTCGAGCAGGCCGGTCTCCACCATCGCTGCACAGACCACCGATAGCGCCGTTTCCAAACCGACCATGCCGAATGCGGCGGCTGCCCATTCGCAGTCCTTGTCCTCGACCGGATGCGGGGCGTGGTCCGTGGCGACGACGTCGATGGTGCCGTCGGCAAGGCCTGCCCGCAGTGCCGCGACGTCGTCCGCGGTACGCAGCGGTGGACTGACCTTGTAAACGGGGTCGTAGGTGCGCGCCATCTCGTCGGTGAGCAGCAGGTGGTGCGGGGTGACCTCGGCTGTGACGTTCCACCCCTTGCCCTTCGCCCAACGGATGATCTCGACCGAGCCTGCCGTGGAGACGTGGCAGACGTGAAGCCGGGATCCGACATGGGCCGCGAGCAGCGCATCCCGGGCGATCACCGCCTCCTCCGCGGCCGCCGGCCAGCCGGTCAGACCGAGGACGCCGGAGAGCTCACCTTCGTTCATCTGAGCGCCCTGGGTGAGTCGGGGCTCTTGGGCATGCTGGGCGATGACGCCGTCGAAGGCCTTGACGTACTCCAGCGCACGCCGCATCAGCACGGCGTCGTCGACGCAGTTGCCATCGTCGGAGAAGATGCGGACCGCGGCCGCGGACTCGGCCATCGCGCCGAGCTCGGCAAGGGCCTCACCCCGCCGTCCAGCGGTTACCGCGCCGATCGGCTGGACGTCGCAGTGCCCGGCCTCCCGACCGAGCCGCCACACCTGCTCGACGACGCCCGCCGTGTCCGCCGCCGGCTCGGTATTGGGCATGGCGAAAACCGCCGTGTAGCCGCCGAGGGCCGCGGCTAGCGTGCCGCTCTCGACCGTCTCCGCATCCTCGCGGCCCGGCTCCCGCAGGTGAGTGTGCAGGTCGACCAGACCGGGCAGCGTGACCAGCCCATCCGCGTCGTACACCTGAGCGCCCGCAGGCGCGGACACCGATCCGGCCGGCCCGACCTCGGCGATGACACCGCCGCGCAGCAGCAGATCGGACGGCTCCCGGCCGAGCTGCCTGGCGCCACGGATGAGCCATTCCCCTCCCACAGTCATCGCGCCACCTCCGCCGCTTCGAATGCTGTCCCGTCGTCGGGCTGTCTGGATACATAGGCGCCCCTCGACGGCGAGCCAGCAGGCTCGCGCCCGCCGAGGAGCAGGTAGAGGACGGCCATCCGGATGCTCACACCGTTCGCGACCTGCTCCACAATGACCGCACGGTCGCAGTCGGCGACCTCCGCGGCGATCTCCATCCCTCGGTTCATCGGACCGGGATGCATGACGATCGCGTGCGGCGGCAATGAGCCGAGCCGATGCCGGTCGAGGCCATATCGGCGGGAGTACTCCCGTGCACTCGGGAAATACGCGGCCGTCATCCGCTCCCGCTGGACTCGCAGCATCATGACGGCGTCGGACTTCGGCAGCACGGCATCGAGGTCGTACGACGTCTCGCCCGGCCATCCCTCGACTCCGACCGGGAGCAGCGTGGGCGGCGCCACCAAGGTCACATCGGCGCCCAGGGTGGTGAGCAGGAGGACGTTGGACCTGGCCACCCGGCTGTGCAGGACGTCTCCGACGATCGTGATTCGTCGCCCGTCGAGGCTGCCGAGATGCCTCCGCATGGTGTAGGCGTCGAGCAGAGCCTGAGTCGGATGCTCGTGCGTCCCGTCGCCCGCGTTCACAACGCTGCCGTTGATCCAGCCGGAGGTGGCGAGCCGGTGCGGTGCGCCCGAGGCTGAGTGCCGCACGACTACCGCGTCGGCGCCCATCGCCTCCAGAGTCAGCGCGGTGTCCTTCAGACTCTCGCCCTTGGTAACGCTCGAGCCCTTGGCCGTGAAGTTGATGACGTCCGCCGATAGCCGCTTTGCCGCGGCCTCGAAGGAGATCCGCGTCCTGGTGGAGTCTTCGAAGAAGAGGTTCACGACGGTCCGGCCGCGCAGGGTCGGCAGTTTCTTGATCGGCCGATCGGCCAGTCTGGCCAACTCCTCGGCCGTATCGAGCACGAGGAGTGCGTCGTCCCTGGAGAGGTCGGCGGTCGATAGCAAGTGCTTGTTC
>JBKPTD010000101.1:0-18792 GCA_046735375.1 Actinomycetota bacterium
GGGCTCGTTGGCTGGCAGTGTGACGCTCGACGATAGGGTCGCAGGATGTCCCTCGCTCGGGAACGGCAGCTTGCCTATTCCGACAGCCAGGCCCTCATGTTGGACGAGGAGAGCCGCCGCGCGAAGGCGGCCAAGATTGCCGCGATCATCCAGCACTTCCGCGGCCGCGGCTCGCTGGATGAGCTGGACATCCTCGACGTTGGATGTTCCGGCGGCATCATCGCAGATGAGCTGCATCGGCGGGGCGCTCGTGTGATCGGGCTGGACATCGACGTTCCTGGCCTGTCCAAGGCCCGTGCCCGGTTCGCGGAGAGCGCCTCATTGGTCTGTGCGGACTCGGAGCGCATGCCGCTGGCCGATGCCTGTTTGGACGTCGTCATCTGCAACCACGTCTACGAGCACGTCGTCGATCCTGAGCAGCTCTTCACCGAGCTTCGCCGGGTGGTACGACCGGGCGGGCTGCTCTATCTCGGTCTCGGGAACCGGCTGGGCGTCGTCGAGCCACATTATCGGCTGCCGTTCCTCTCCTGGCTGCCACGGCCGCTCGCCCACCGATATGTACGGATGTTCGGCCGGGCGGACCACTATCACGAGGCGTTTCGAACGTGGTCCGGACTCAAGCGGCTCTGCGCCGGACTCCAGGTCTGGGACTACACCTATGCAGTGCTCAGCGATCCGCAGACCTTCGCGGCTGGAGACGTCGTACCGTGCTGGGCGCAGAGAGTTCCGGCCTGGTTGCTCAAGGCCACCCGCCCGCTCGTCCCCACCTATATCTGGGTCGCGACCCGTGAGCCGTCACGACCGCTGGGGCCATCAACGCCGATCCCCCCGCACCTGATCGCTCAGCCCCCGAGACCCCCCGCCCGCAACAGCGCGGACACGTAAGCGTCCCACCGCGGCCCTGGGTCGACGGGCGATACGCCGGCGCGCAGCTTGGTCGGCATGCCGTCGGCGTAGAAACGAGTGATCGCATCGGCCAGCGAGTCAGGATCGTCGGGTTCGCAGAGCAGCCCATCGATGCCGTCGCGGACATCGAGCGCAGCGGTCCCTGCCCGCGTCGCGATGACGGGCCGCCCGTGCTCGAAAGCCAGGTAGGCGGTGAAGGAAGCTGTGCCGGCGCGGTAGGGAAGCACGAGCGCGTCCACGTCGGTGAAAAGCGCTGGGACATCCGCCGCGTCCACATAGCCCGGTCGCAGTTCCACGGCATCGTCGAGCCCTAGGTCGGTCACGAGCCGCTGGGTCTGCTCGGTGCCGCCCCAGAACTCACCCGCGACGCGGAGCCGTACCCGGATCTGAGACCTGGCCAGCGCCTCCAGCAGGACGTCCAGCCCCTTGTAGGGCCGGACGATGCCGAAGAAGAGCAGGCGCCGATGGACTGACTCGTCGCCGTCGTCGTCGCGGGTGGCTCTGCGGGCGACCAGGATGGGCGCCATCGCCTGCGTGACGATGGTCCTGGTGGTCAGCCCCCTTGCGATGCTCTCCTGGCTCTCGGCGTGGGTGAGAACGCCGTCGACGCGCGAGAGCAGTCCGCGCATGAGGTGGACGTCGACACCCCGGCGCTCATGAGGCAGCACGTTGTGGCATTGCGCGACCACCCGTGGATTGCGGCCGCGGCCCAGGCCGGCCAGGATCCCCCGGTACGCGGGCGCCTGGATGGGTGTCCCTACCACAAGGATCACCAGATCCGCGCTGCGCAGTCGCCGCCCGACGCGATACCAGCCGTCTGGTCGCCGCCAGCTCAGCGTGCGGCTGACCCGCGGGAACGGTTTGGTCTCCGGCTCGGCGAGCGTGAGCTGGCCCGGATACAGCAGCTTCGGATATTGGTGCCGCCACGACTCGATGCGGACGTCGTGACCGGTGCTGCTGAGCCGGTGCGCAAGCTCGGTCGTGTACTGAGCGATCCCGCCCTTGTAGGGGTGGGTTGGACCAACGATGGCAATCCGCACGCTAGCGTCCCGTCTCCTGCCCGTTGCGTCCGCTGTTCTTGGGTGGTGGCTCAACCAACCTCGTCGGCCCGCTTCTCAATCTCCAGGTCGGCGTCGACCATCATTTCGATCAGCTCCCGGAAGCCTAGGCGCGGCTTCCAGCCGAGGCGAGCTCTGGCTTGGGATGCGTCACCGATCAGCAGGTCCACCTCGGCGGGGCGGAAGTATCTCGGGTCCTGTACGACGCGATCGGTCCAGTCGGCGATGCCGACGCGCGAAAAGGCGACGTCGAGCAGGTCCTGAATCGAGTGCGTTACGCCGGTGGCCACCACGTAGTCGTCGGGTTCCTCCTGCTGCAGCATCAACCACATCGCCTCGACATAGTCACCGGCGAACCCCCAGTCACGACGGGCATCGAGGTTTCCGAGCGCCAGCTTGTCCTGGAGGCCGAGAGCGATACGCGCGACCCCGCGGGTGACCTTCCTGGTGACGAACTCGTAGCCGCGGCGCGGGCTCTCGTGGTTGAACAGGATCCCCGAGCAGGCGAACGCGCCGTAGGACTCGCGGTAGTTGACCGTCATGTAGTGACCGAAGGTCTTGGCCACGCCGTAGGGCGACCGCGGGTGAAACGGCGTGCCCTCAGACTGCGGCGTCTCGCGCACCTTGCCGAACATCTCCGAACTCGACGCCTGGTAGAACCGCACACCGGACATGTCGTTCTGGGTGTGGATGCGGATCCCTTCGAGCATCCGGAGCACGCCCATGCCGGTGATCTCGCCTGTCAGCTCGGCCTGCTTCCATGACAGACCGACGAAGCTGATGGCGCCAAGGTTGTAGACCTCGTCCGGCTGCGCGACCTCCATTGCGCCGATGAGGCTGGCAAGGTCGCGAAGATCGCCTTCGAGCAGCTGAATGGACGGGATGATTCGCTCGACGGTGCCGATCTTGGGGTTTCCCTGTCCGCGGACGAGACCGAACACTTCGTAACCTTTGGCGGCTAGCAGCTCGCCGAGATACAGGCCGTCCTGTCCGGTGATTCCTGTGATGAGTGCACGCGGCACCGGGCACCACCCTCAGCGCTGGATTCCTGGTCTGTTGTGGTCCGCTAACCGTCGACCCTCGACCGTACGACAAGATCGGCGAGCAGGGCGAGCGAGGCGACGATCAGGCCGCTCAAGAAGATCAGTGCGGTGTTCGTGGCGAACCGGAACGGATGCACGATCATGTCGAAGATCCCCTTGGCAGTTCCAATGGCGAGCAACCACAGCGCCGGGGGCATCAGGACTTTGAGCGGGTTGAAGTACATGACCATGCGCAGAACCTGAAGGATGTAGCGGTAGGCATCCTTGGCGAAGTGGAACTTCGAGGTCCCCGACCTCTTCGCATAGGTGATCGGCATGTAGTAGATCTCGTGCTGGTTGTGCAGGAACGCGAGTGTGATCGTGGTGACACAGGAAAATCCGGGCGGCAGCAGTCGCAGATAGGGCAGCGCGACCTCACGCCTGAAGGCACGCAGGCCCGAGTTCAGGTCGGGAATCTTGGTGTTGGTCAGCCGCTGTGCGATCTTGCGGACGAACCACTTGGCGGGAATTCTGAGCAGCTTGTGGCTGCCTTCTTCGTTGATGCGCGCCCCGACGACCTGGTCGTACTCGTGGTTCTCAGTGAGGAACCAGACGAGCTCGGGGATCCGCTCGTTGGGGTAGGTCAGGTCGGCGTCGGTCCAGACCACGATCTCGCCGCGGGCTGCCTGTGTGCCGATGCGCCTGACAGTGCCCGAGCCGCCGTTGCGTCGGAAGCTCATCACCCGAAGGGACGGATAGCGACTGCCTGCCTCCTCGAGCAACTTCAGGGTGCCGTCGGTGGAAGCATCGTCGATGGCGAGCAGCTCGTAGGTCTCACCGCTCGCGTCCATCGCGGCGACAATCCGCTCGACCTCCTGGAGCACGTGCTCCTGCTCGTTGTAGCACGGCAGAATGATCGTCACATATGGGGATATATGGGACGAGGAGGCTGAATTCCCTTCAGCGGCGACAGCTTGCTCCGAGGGGTTTGTCATGGCCGACGAAGAATACCTCCCTTCGCGGAACAACTTTCGGTCTAGCTCAATATCCCCACCAAGGAGCGATTAAAGAGGGCAAGCCAAATCCTCGCCTTGCCGGGCCATGGATCCCGTTAGGCTCGTCGCCGGGTGTGTCGCTCCTCGCACGCTTCGTCTCATTGCCAAAGGTGTCGAAAACTGACGACTTCATTGGATGGCCTGGCGTCTGGCCCCGTCGAACGCTCGGTAAGCCCACGTGCTCGCCGATGGATCGGATTTTTGACCTCACCGCGATCGCTGCTCCTGGCCGTCTCAATCGCCTATTGCGCATTGATCTTCACCCGGACATCACAGTCGATGGCGCTGACCTTCGACGAGAGTGTCTATGCAAGTCAGGTCGGCAAGGATGAGGTCGCGACCATGTTTACCGCACCGCGGGCCAGAGGTATGCCCTGGTTGCTCGCCCCAGTCGCCGGCATCACGACATCGATTTTCGCGCTCAGAGTCTATTTGACCTTGCTCGCCGGGGTTCTGCTTTATGCCGCCTTCCAGTCCTGGATAGCGACAACTTCTCGCGAGCGGTGGGTTTACTCATATGTCCCGGCCGTCGCAGCCGCCTGCTTTGCCAGCCTGTGGATCACCATCCTGTACGGGACGATGGCCTACCCGAACCTCTGGCTGACATTTGCGCTCGTCGGCGGACTCGGTTACTTCTGCCAAGCGACCACCGTCCGCTCCGGCGCGATATGGCGCCCGCTGACATGGGTAGTTGTGGCGTTCGCGGCGGCAGCGACCATTCGTCCTACCGATGCACTGGCGGCGGCGGTTCCGCTACTCCTCTTTCCAGTCGTGATCCGCGGTGCCGACAGGCTGGCTCCTGCCATGGCGGTCCTCGGCGGCTTGGCGCTCGGCTGGAGCTTCCTGGCGGCGAGTCGGGTTGCCGGGCACAAAGGAGTACGTCGTCTATATCCCGCCTGGGCAATAGTTCCGCCGACTCCCGCTGCCGGGGGATCGGGGCATTTCAGGCGATGGGGTCGCCTGGTCCGCGAGTGAGTGGCCAGTCGAGTCTCCGTCGGCCTGATAACATCCGCTGCGACGCAGAGGGCAGGTATCCACCCACGGTGGGGACCCCTTACGCCTTACCCTCGACTGCGGTAGGCCAGCAGACATGGCCCCCGCGTCGACGCCGCTATCCTTTCCCCGCGGCCCGAGACTGTCGAGCTGGAGCAGATTTGATGACTGCCGTTCAGTCCTTGCCGAGCCAGCGGCAGTCGGAGCAGCCGGGCTCGGGAGAGGGGCGGTCAGGTTTCCGGCCGGATGTCGAAGGTCTGCGGGCGGTCGCCGTGGGCCTGGTGGTGCTGTATCACGCCGGGCTTTCGCGCCTATCGGGCGGTTTCGTCGGGGTGGACGTCTTCTTCGTGATCTCAGGGTTCCTGATTACAAGTCTGTTGATCAAGGAGCTCGACCGGACTGGCAGGATCTCGCTGACCCGCTTCTATGCCCGGCGTGCCAAACGCCTGTTGCCGGCGGCGGCGATCGTCCTGGTGGTCACGACGGTCCTGACTGCCCTCGTTCTCCCGGAGATCCGCTGGCGGGATACCGGCGGCGACATTGTGTCCGCTGCCCTCTATGTCGTGAACTGGCGGCTAGCCGGCCGGTCCGTCGACTACCTCGCCGAGGACGCCGCACCATCGCCGGTGCAGCATTTCTGGTCACTCGCCGTCGAGGAGCAGTACTACTTCGTCTGGCCGCTCCTGCTGATCCTGGTCACCTTGTGGGCACGGCGCCGGGGGCGCTCCATGGGCGCTTCCCTGTCGATCGGACTTGCCCTGGTCGCGATTCCGTCCCTGCTGTGGTCGGTCTACCAAACGTCCTACCAGCCCGCGTCGGCCTTCTTCATCACGACGACCAGGATGTGGGAACTGGCCATAGGCGGCGGGGTGGCGATCGCCGCGACGCGGCTGGCGCGGGTGCCGCGGCCAGTCGCGCTGCTGCTTGGATGGGCCGGCCTCGCGGCCATCGTCGTGGCCGGCGTGATCTTCTCGACGAGGACCCCATGGCCGGGTTATGCCGCTGAGCTGCCGACGCTCGGCGCGGCGGCGGTGATCGCGGGAGGGTTCGCGGCGGGCGGTGCCGGCCCGGTGATGCTGCTCGGCACCAGACCGTTCCTCTGGGTTGGAGCGCTGTCCTACTCTCTCTACCTCTGGCACTGGCCTTTGCTCATTGCGGCGACGGCACAGTGGGGTGAACTGTCGCTCAAGCGGGGGCTAGCGGTCGGTCTTTTGTCGGTAGTGCCGGCCTGGGTGACCTACCGGTTGGTAGAGAATCCGCTGCGTCACTCGCCCACCATCTCTCGCTCGCCGCGGCTGGCTCTGAGTCTTGGTGCGAACTTCAGCCTCCTCGGCGTGGTCGCCGGGCTTGGCCTCCTTCTGGCTCTGCCGTCGACAATCGGACCCGGGGATGGTGAACGTTTCGCTCTCGGCGCGACGATCTTGTCAACCCACGCTCGCAACGATCCGGCCGGCGCACCCGTCGACAGGGTCTCGTCCATCACCCCGGATCCGCTGCGTGCCACAGAGGATGTCCCTGACATTTATCACGATGGTTGCCAGCAGTCACAGGCATCGAGTAAAGCGGTTTCCTGCGTATATGGCCGCGAGGACGCGCCGACAACGGTGGCCTTGGTCGGTGACTCGAAGGCAGCGCAGTGGCTCCCGGCTCTCCAGATCCTTGCCCAGGCGAAGGACTGGCGCATCGTCACCTACAGCAAGTCGGCTTGCGCCTTCTCCACGGCGTCTACGAGCCTCGACGGGCGCCCCTACGAGTCGTGCTCCGAGTGGAATTCGAAGGTACTCGACCGTCTCACTGGCCCCGATCGACCAGATTTCGTGATCACATCACAGGTTCGTCCGAAGGCACTAGACGGCGGGGAGAACACCAGCGTCAACGCGATGGTGGCCGGCTTGCGTGCTGCATGGGGTCGCCTGACCGCGGCCGGTGTGGACGTATTTGTTCTCAGGGACACCCCACAAACTGGCATGCAGGTCTACGCCTGCGTGGCCGAGAATTCGGATCGGCTCACCAGGTGCACCTACGACCGCGAGAAGGGCATAGCGGCGAGCGCGGCTCCCACCCAAGTGCTGGCTGCCAAAGGCATGAAGGGCGTTCATCTCATCGACATGACGGACGCCATTTGCCCAACGGAGAGATGTGCCCCAGTGATCGGCAACGTTCTCATATATCGCCAGGGCTCGCACCTGACGGCAACATACGTCGAATCCCTGGCCCCACGCCTCGGCCAAGAGCTGGCCAATGCAGGCCTGGGCGCTTGTGGTGGCCAGACAGCTACTGCCGGGCGGGCCACTGACTGCGCCTCGCGCGTAGGCTCGCAATGATCGATTCATCGCCGCGGCCGAAGGACGGTTCGTGATCGGCAGATTGGCTAGGCTAACGCAGCGGATCTGGATCCTCGCCGGGGTGGCGATGGCAGTCGCCGCCGTCGGCGTTATCGCAGCCGTGTTCGAGTGGTGGTGGCTCTGTGTCGCAGCGGTGACCACGCTCCAGCTGGGCATCCTGCTCATGATGTTGCTCGGCGTCACATTGGATTCAGCGCGTCGCCTCGATGCGCTGAGCGCCCGGGTGATGGCGGCCATCGAGACAGAACGGCTGAGCACCTCCGACACGCATCGCGAGATCGTCGAGCTTCTCGAGCAGAAGACTGGACCGAGCGACGCCCACTCCCAACCCGAGACAGCGCCAAGCATCCCCACACCGAGCCACCAGGGACCGGCTTGATCAGGAGGATGCTCGCCGTCGTCAAGCGGGGACGGCAACGGCTCGGAGCTGCTCGCAACAGTCGGCCGCAGATAGATCCCGCCCAGCGGCAGGTAGTCGAAGAGCTGGCACGGCTAACCGGCGAGCGGCGACACCAGGAGGCTGTCGCGCTTGCCGAGGAAAACCTCGGCCGTTACTCGAGCACGGCCTTCCTCACCCAGGCGCGCGTCGTCTTCAGCAAGGCCGGTGCCCTAACGCTTCAGCTCGATGCGATCCAGGCACAACGCAGGCTCGCCGACACGCCGACCTTGGCTAAGCAAGAGCGGCGGACCCTTGGCAAGCTGCGGGAAACTTCTCCCGACTGGCGGCCGACCCTCGGTTCTGCTCCACGACCGCTCGTTCCGGCCTCGACCGACAGAATCCTGCATCTGCTCAAGGCGTCCCTGCCCTACCGGCAGAGCGGCTACACCCTCCGGTCGAAATACGTGTTGGAAAGCCAGCGAGCGGTGGGGCTCGAACCCGTCGCCGTGACCGCTCTAGGTTTCCCACGGTCGGCCGGCGTCACTGCCTTCCCCGCAAACGAAGATGTGGACGGCATCTCCCACAGCAGGCTCGACTGCGGGCCTGACTACGACCTCGACGCGGCCTACGACCGATATCTCGACGACTATGTAGCGGCCGCGAGTCGGCCGGTCGAAGAGCTGGCACCGGCGCTGATCCACGCCCACTCGGGGCTTCGTGGGTACGATTCGGCGCTGGTCGGTCTCAGTCTTGGTCGCCACTTTGGCCTTCCCGTTGTCTATGAGGTCCGGGGTTTCTTCGAGTCGCTGTGGACGTCTGATACCGACTGGGCGGAACAGTCGGAGGCGTATCGCCGGCGCATCGACACCGAGAACCGCTGCATGGCCGAGGCCAACGCCGTTGTCACGCTGAGCGAGTCGATGCGCCGCGAAATCGTCGCGCGTGGGGTGCCGGCCGACAGGGTTGTCGTCGTGCCTAACGGGGTCGACACCGACGCTTTTGCGCCACGCACACGACCGATCGCGCTAAAAGAGCGGTACGGCCTGGCCCGCGCGTTCGTCTTCGGCTATGTGAGCAACCTTGATCACAGTCGAGAAGGGCAGGAGCTCCTCGTCCAGGCAGCTGCAGAGCTGAGGCGCCGCGGGATTAGGGCAATCGCCATGGTCATCGGCGATGGGCCGCGGCGGCCCGTACTCGAGGAGCTGGCTCGCGGGCTCGGGGCCGAAGATGCGGTGATCTTCACCGGCCGGGTCCCACACGAGGCGGTCCTCGACCACTACGCACTGTTCGACGTCTTCGTCGTCCCGCGGCTTTCCGAGCGGGCTGCTCGCCTGGTCACGCCGCTCAAGCCGTTGGAGGCAATGGCCGCGGGCGTTCCATTGGTCACCTCAGATCTCCCACCGCTGCTGGAGATCATCGGCGACGGAGAGCGTGGAGTCGCGTTCGCCGCTGGCGACAGTGCAGCGTTGGCCGACGTACTCGATGACCTGCGGACGGATCCAGACCGGCGGGCGAAGCTCGCGGCGTCGGCGAGAGAGTGGGTCGTCGCAGAACGTCAATGGGCCGCCAACGGCGAGCGCTATGCCGAGCTCTACCGCCGGCTCAGGGCGCGCTGATTACTCGATACGTTTGCGAACGCCATCACACCTCGACGTGGGAGCGCGGATCGCCGAAGAAGACAACCTTGCCGGACCGGTTCATCAGCGCGCTGTCTTCAATGGTCCAGGTGTGCTCGTGCCGGTCGACTCCGCGGATGCTGACGAAGTTGAACCTGTCAGCTGAATAGGTGCGCATACCGGCGGCCTTCGCGCGATTGAGGATGTCGGTATCGACCCCACGCGGCAGGTCTGCGAAACGCAGCCCGTGTGCGACGTCGGATTTGAACACCATCGATCCGCCTTGGACCAGCCGCTGGTACGTGTGCTCAGCTGCGGCGAACCTGAGCACCACGGCATCGGTCGACTGCAGCCACACATAGTGGGCCCACTTGCCGGTGATATCTGCGTCGGTGTAGTCGAACACGGCGAGAAGATCGGACAGATAGTGCCGTCCGTAGAAGTTGTCGTCATCCATCTTCGCGATGAACTCGCCGCCGGAAGCAGCAAGGCCGAGGTTCAGGCAAGAGCCGAGCGGCAGCGAGCTGTCGGCGGTTATCACGGTGATGTGCTCGATCCCTTGGTCGCGAGCCCTTGCCTCGATCTCAGCGGCACGAACCGGCAGACCGTGCGAAACCAGAACCAACTCGACGCCACCGGTCTGGGCGTTAGCCTGGCTTGCCACGCTCGTCACCGCGTTGTCGAGCTGGTAGAGGCGGTTCGTCGCGACAATCGCTGAAACGGTGTGCCTTCGTGGCGCGACCTCAAGACCGACTGCCTGGGCAATTTCCTCCACCCGGCGACGGAACGTATGCCGCGCAAGCACTGCCCGCGCGAGCGGCAATGCCAGGCGATCTCGCAGTTCACCCTGGAGGACGAGCGCGGCGAGTTCCTGGCGCAGCGTCTGCGCATCATCCGCGGACACGACGGCCTGACGCAGATCTGGCGGCAGGTGATTGGCTGCCTCGGCCGGCAGCACCACCGCGGTTTGCACGCTTCCTGCCTCGACGACGGTCCACGAGGGGCCAGTGTCCTTCCCCATGAGCTCGGCAACAGCGCGGTAGCGCGACCAGTTGGCGGGTTGGGCGGAAGGGCCGACACCGTCCACCATCGCGCCGGCGAGCGGCGAGGCGCTCACGCGGGCGGCGGCGTCGGGATCGGCCGGCCACACGTCGACCATCCGAGGATCAATGGCATCCAACGCCTCGAAGCCGTCCGCTCCGCCGTACACCACCAAGCCCGCCACCTCGTCTCGGCGGGTTGCCGGCCCGCCCGCAGCCGGATTCTGTAGCCGTGGCTGGGCCGCAGGCGAGAGCACGCCGAACTTCCTGTTCGGCCAGCGCTGCCGCCACTGGTCGATAGCCGCGGGGTCAGCAAGGAAGACCAGCTGCACACCGTCGATCCAGGGTTCTGCGACATCGGCGTTATCGAGCGGACAGGTAACCCATGCGATCACCGGAGTCCCGCGTCCCTGTGCGTACCTCAGCAGCTCGGTCAGCGCTTTGCCGCTGGTACCCCAACCGGGCACGCCTCGCTCATTGACCTCGATCAGGAGGAGATCGAACTCCTGATTTTTCAATGAACGCTGCCACTTCTTCGGCTCGAGACTGATCTGCGCCCATTCGTGGGCGAGACCGATCAGAATCCGATCCCCGGCCGCGACCGCCGCACGGACCGGGGAGATCGGTGCGACGGATTGCAGTCCATCCGTTACGGGTGTCGACACCATTGCGATGCGCTCACGGCGCGCCTTGGCCAGGCGCGCCGCACTATGGCGTGACCTGTATCTCGACCTCAGCCAATGAACTGGCCATCGAGCGGCCCGTCGGGCGATCCGGCTCGGATGAGTCTCAGCGCTCATGCTTAGAGTTGATCTCCCCAGTCTCTGACCGTCGGTTCACCACCGCGCGGGCGTGCACGGCGCGATACGAGCCATAGACTGCCACCGATCCGCCCGCAGCTGCGCAGGCCCTGTGACGTCGTAGTCCCGTAGTTATGCCACCGTCCTGGAGCAATATGACCGACGACATCCCCGCTCGGCCACCGGGGAGCGTGGGGGCCGTCCTCGACAGCTATGCGTCGCTCGCGCTCGACGCCGGTTCGGCTCGGTTGACCGCACCCATCCTCCGCACTCGGTCGGCGGCGGCCCGCTCGATCCTCGTCCACGTAGCCTCTCGCGGAGAGTGTTCCTATCGCCAGCTCACCGAGGATTTGGACCGGTCAGGGTCGCCGCCGCCGCAGATGATGCGCAGTCGCCGCGAGCGGCATTGGCTCCTTGCGCTTGCGAGGATCATGGCCGCGCAAAACGTCCAGCCACGCGATCGAGCTCATGCCGCGGCTATCTTCGATTCCGTCGTCGAGAGGTTTGGGCCGCGGAGCCTGACTCCCGACGAACAGGTCAGCTATGCCCAGCTGCTCTTCCTGAGCGGCGACTTCGACAAGGCAGCGCGTTCGGTTGGCAAGATGTCGCGGTTGCCCGCCGACATCGCCGAATATCTGCGATGTGATCTCGCGAATCCTTTCGTCCGTCCGGACGTATCTGAGCAGGAGCGGTGGCTTGCTCGACTGAACGGCCCGATCACCCGTCGCGGCCTGGAGCCGATCACGCTTTTGGTGGGGCAAAGCTCTCCGTTTGACCGCCTGTCAGCGACAGAGCCGACCAGGACCAGTGATGGACCCTTGATCAGTGTCGTCATGACTACCTACCAGCCCGGTGAGCCACTGATCACGGCAGTTCGCTCGATCCTGGCTCAGAGCTGGACGAACCTCGAGCTGGTGGTGGTCGATGACGGTTCAGGCAGCGACTTCATCGACATCCTCCATGCATGTGCCGCCCTCGGTGATCGGGTCCGGCTCATCCGGCGTGACCTCAACGAAGGCACATTTGTGGCACGAAACGTCGGCCTGGAAAGCGCCCGCGGCGACTTCGTGACCTTCCAGGACTCCGACGACTGGGCCCACCCATGCCGGCTCGAGCGCCAGATCGGCCCCCTCCTCGCTCGTGATGATGTCGTTGCCACCCACAGCATCGCCGTCAGGGCATATGACGACCTCACCCACCAGCTGCTGGGATATCCGGCGCAGCGGGTGAACGCATCCTCGCTGCTCTTCCGCCGGGAGGTCGTCCTCTCGAAGATCGGCCACTTCGACTCGGTCCGCCGAGGCGCGGATTCCGAATACACCTTCCGTCTGGAAGCGGCGTTCGGCCAGCGGGTCCATACGGTGAACGACCCGTTGTCCTACACCCGCTTGCGGCACACGTCGCTGTCCCGATCGGATTTCGCGTTCGGCTGGGCGGCTCCCGCGCGGGCCGCCTATCGTTCCGCCTACGCTCCCTGGCATCGCGCGATCGGGCGTGGCGCAGATCCCTATCTTCCGGCGCGTCAATCAGAGCGGAGGTTCCCGGCGCCAGCGGCGTATCTGAGCGGTCCCGCCGACTCTGAGGTTGGTTCGCGGCGCTACGACGTGATCCTTCTTGATGACTGGCTGCCGCACAACGCCCCCTTCGACGGTGCCATAGAAGAGGTGCGTGCCCTGCGACGTGGCCACCTCACCGTCGGACTTCTCCACCACGAAGCGATCGGCCGCACGACTAGACCCCGCACGCAGGTGCATCCGCAGATCCAGCAGGCCGTCAACTCGGGGCTCGTGGACTGGGTCCTGCCGGACGAGCACGCGTCCGCCTCCCTGCTGCTTGTCCGTGATCCGTGGGTGCTGCAGTTCGCCACATCGGTGCCACCGACGGTTCAGGTGAATCGTGTCGTGATCATGCTCCCCAGACCGCCGACGGGATATCCACGCCTTCGGGTGGCGTACGACTCTGCGAGCTGCTCGGACATCGCGATGCGGATCTTCGGCAGCAAGCCGAGGTGGATCGCAACGCATCCCGCGCTTAGGAGGTTCTTGCCTCATCACGACTCGGACGGCACCGGACCGGACGTCGTGCCACCGCCGGTGAACATCGAGAACTGGGCGATCCGACGGAGCACCCGCCCGGGCCCGCGTCCCATCATCGGCAGGTACGACGCCGCCACGGATCTTGCTTGGCCGGACGGCCGGTCTGTATTGCAGCAGGTTTACCCGCTCACGCCTGACGTGGATGTTCGGAGCTTGGGCGACGTTCAGGCCGCTCTCCAGGTGTTGAAGCGGATGACGGCTCCGCCCCGGTGGCTGGTCTACCGGGAGGACGACGTGACGCCTCGGGCGTTCCTTCATCAGCTCGACTTCTTCGTTTATTTCCCGAGCGATCGACTGCCGTGCCCGCCGACTCAGTTGGTGGCGCAGGCGATGGCCAGCGGGACGGTCGTTGTGCTCCCAGAGCGATTCCAGGAGTACTTCGGTGAGGCGGCGCTGTATTGCCCACCGGATCAACTGAAACCGACCCTGCTGCGGTACCACGCTGATCGGGAGCTTTTCCGCGAGCAGGCCGGCAGAGGACTTCGATTCGTCCAGCAGCACCATGACCCGTCTCTCTACGTCAAGCAGATCGAGGAGCTCATCGGCGGCCGAGCCGGTGGCCGCCTGACAGATAGGCTCGCTCGCGATGTCTGAGCCGTTGGAAAGTGCGTCCGAGCAGGGCGTCGGGGATCGCCTGGCGTCGGCGGGCGATGGTGCGCCAGGGCTGATGGGTGGCGGCTCGCTGGCGGAAGCCGCGGCTCTCCCGCAGCTCACACCCTCCCCGCCGTTGACCGCCCGCGCCCGCGTCCGCCGCCGATTGCGCAGGTACACCGCCACGGCGAGGGAGCTGTCACTGACCCGCGCCACCATCCGTGCGAGTGGGTGGGACGCGGTCACGGTCGTCCGCCATCAGGGCGGCAGACCGCTGCGATACGAGCTCACCGACCCACTAGCTGAGGTCATGCTCTCGGCGCACACGCTCGTCGTCGAGCTTCCTGACGCAGCTGCGCTTGTGCGCCTCGCCATGTCTGCGGTCGTCCGAGGGCGAACCTGGCGGCTGCAGGTGCGGTTGCGGCGCGCACCTCGGTGGGTCACCGGGGGAGCGCGTCCGATGCAGCTGGACTTCGACCTGGGCGAAATGTCGTGGCGCCGACGCGGCTCCGGGGTGGAGTTGCGCTACGCGTGGTCGCGACCGCGTGATATCTCCGCGGCGCTGGACGAGGCACTGCGGACGCTGCTGCGCGTCCGGCAGTGGGACCAGGTCGGCGGTCCCGTCTTCGTGAACACCCGCGAAGCATGGCTCGCTGGCCTAACGACGTGGCCACAGTGCCAACTCAGCGGGGAGCACTACCGCGTCGGAGCGGATGAGGAGGGCCGCCCGCTCGGGCCGTTCCTTCGACCCTCGGCCGTCAATGCGCCGTTCCAGTGGCCGCTGATCACTGAAAGCGCGAACCCGCACGGTCGAGTTCTGGCCGGGTCTGCAGCCGAGTATCGCGGAGTCGTCGCCGGCCGGCGGCTCACCCTGCAAGGCGAGCGCGGAGCGACGAAGCTGATCCTCGACCCGGCCGGGAGCCCGGAGAGCGTGGTGGCGGCCGCCAAGTTCGAGAAGTATGCCGTCGTCTCCTTTGATGCGCCGGTCGAGCAAGATCCGTTCGTCGTACACGCGCTACGCGTGCTTGCTGCCGGTGGGGTCATCTTTGCGGCGCGGGAGGAGGAGGTCCGCGCCCGTCTCGAGGAACTTGATCTTGTGACAGTGCCGGATCCCTCCGCAGTCACCGACCTATCCGGCTACCGGCTAAGCGTCGACGCATCGAGGCGAGCGATGATCAGTGGAGATCCTGCGCTCCGCGCCACAGCGCTTGGCGGCGACAGCCGGCTCCGGCTCCCCATCGTGTCGGTCATCGTGGCGAGCCAGCGCCCGGGCGGCATCGAAGCGTGCATCGGATACCTCGGTGCCCAGACTTACCCTGACTTCGAGGTCATCGTCGGCACCCACGGCTATGTCGCAGACGAGGGCGCGGCTGAGCGCTGGAGCGCCGCGCTGCACGCGCCGTTGCGCGTCGTCTCCCTGCCTGCAGGTTGGACTCTCGGCCAGGCACTTGGGCGGCTCTCCCGCTTGGCCGACGGTGAGTTGATCACGAAAGTGGATGACGACGACCATTACGGCGCTGACCATCTCACCGACCTCATGCTCGCGTGGCATTCAAGTGGCGCCGACCTCGTGGCTAAGGGGGCGCGCTTCGTTCACCTGCCCGAGTTCGACTGCACCATCGACCGCGGCTGGGCTGCCCCTGAGGGATTCGACGTGACCCCAGCGGGCGGCACGCTCATGCTCGCGCGGAGCACGCTCGCGCAGGCCGGAGGATGGAGCGAATCCTCTCGCCACGTTGATTCTGACCTCTTGGCCCGAGTCCGCTCCGGCGGCGGCGTGACCTATCGAACGCATGGACTCGAGTACGTCTATGTTCGCCGTTCTGGCGGACACACGTGGGACACAACCATGGATGAGCTGACCGGTCAGGTTAGGCAGGTCTACAAAGGTCTGCCACGAGAAATCATCCACTCCGCGTCGGACGGCGTGACTCCGTGACCGACGGAACGACCCAAGCTCGCCCGCGCATCATCCTGGCGACAAGCAACGGAACCGGGATGGGTCACCTCGCTCGGCAGGTCGCTATCGCGCTGGCGTTGGATCGGCGTGCGGAGCCGATTTTCTTTTCCATGTCGCTCGCGATGCCCGCCGTACTCGAGTTCGGGATGCGCGGCGAATACTGCCCCAGTTATCACCGCGAGGTGATGCCGCGACCGTTGTGGGATCACTATCTGGCCGATCGCATCCAGGCGCTCGTCGCGGAAACGAACGCCGACGCGCTCGTCTTCGACGGTGTGGCGCCTTACCGAGGCCTGCTGTGGGCACGCGCTGACCTGCCGAAGGTGGCCTTCATTTGGGTTCGTCGCTCCATGTGGCGTCCGGGCGTCAACGCCAGATCGCTGAAGGCCAGGCGGTTCTTCGATCTGGTGATCGAACCCGGCGATCTTGCCCTTGCCGCCGATCGCGGCAAGACCGCCCAGCTCGCCGATGCGCGACGGATCTCGCCAGTGACCTTGGTCGAGCAGGTCGAGCGGCTGCCGCGCGATGCGGCTGCCAGCCGACTCGGCCTCGATCCGTCCCGCCCGACCGCGTTGGTGACCTTGCGGGAGGATCCTCGTGCCGATGACGGGCAGGCAGCGGTTGCGGTCCGCGAACTGCTGACCAACCCGGACTGGCAGGTGGCGGTCCCCAGCCGTCCGATCAATGCGAGGCCCGCGCCCCGTTCTGCTGGCCCGGTCGTCCTCTTGCCAGAGGTCTTCCCGCTCGCGAGCTACCTGTCCGCCTTCGACGTAGCAGTCAGTGAGGCCGGCTACAACTCCTTCCACGAGCTTCTCTTCAGCGGCATCCCTTCGGCCCTGGTTCCGACGAGCGCCGCCGTCACTGACGACCAGGAGGCTCGTGCCGGGTGGGCGTCCGATCACGGCATGGCGATTCGGGCGGAGGAGGAGGACAACGCCGGGATCGCGGCAGCGGTCAAGCAGTTGGCAGAATCGGTCGTCCGCGCCGACCTCAAGCGTCGGTGTGCCGCGCTTCCACGCCCCGAGGGCGCGGCCGAGGCCGCAGACATCCTGGTCGGTCTCAGTGCCGGATTCGGCTCCCATCGGCTGCGTCTGCCAGAGCGGGCGGGACTCGCAATGATGAACGCGCAATCGATGGTGGAACGGGCCATCGGCCCGCGGCTGCGTGCTGCTGCACGTAAGGCTCTACGCCGCTCGCCAGAGCGAGGCCCTGGCTCACGGCTGTCGGTCCGGCTCACGGATCAGCCGGAGACTCATGCGGTCAATGATGAGCGTCTGCCATTGCTCTTCACCGAGTCGCTGAGCCCGCTGAACCTGATCGCCGCGTACCCGATTGAGCACCTGCTCCAGGACAGCTCAGTTGGCTACCGCGCCGAACGCGAGCGCATCGCCCGCCGCTACTACGACATCGATCGCTAGCCCGATCGCGTCTCAGCCGAGAGGTCCACCAACGCACGGGCGGATTGGACCTGCGGCCCGAGGCCCGGACTGGGACATCTGCGTGGTCAGGCTCCGGGCTCTATTGCGGCCGCCGCGAGCCTGTGCAGAGCGAACGACACCCGACGCCTTGGCCTCGTCCTGACTATGACCTCCGCAGCGACCGCCTCGCCAATCTTGGCGTCACCGAGCGGCTTGAAGGGACCCGATCCTCTGCCCGGCCGGAGCACGTACGTCCTCCGATTCGAGGGTGCTGGCTGTTTGACGCAGTCCCAAACCCATCCAACCGAGCGCGTCCCTCGCGCTGTGCGGAGATTGACCTCCACACTCCTCACGCTTCTTGGTTCGTCGAAGGAGAGTTCAAGGCGAAGGCGCAGGTCTCCTGTCGTTGGAAAGCCGACCGCGGCAACCTGACTGCGAATGCTGCGGGGACTACCGACCGTCAGGCGGGCGGCACCATCGCCGTCGAGCTCGATGGTGGCCTTGCCCGTCCGCGGGTTGCGTTGGAGTGTCACTGCGGTGGTGGGGATCCCGACGAAGTATGGAGCTGCCGGGGCTCGATCTGTCTCCAGTGCCGGTGTACGGCGGATCAGCTCGATCAATCGCGGCGGGACCGACCTCGATTTCGTGGCAAGTACCAAGACCCACTGATCCTGGACGGTTTCGAGGTGTTGGATAACGAGCCCGGCGTGGGCACACATGGCCCGTATACGAGTTCCGTCGAAGATCGAGACGTGTCCCCAAACATGCTCGATCCGACCATTCGTCGGGACGGAGAACAGAATCGCGGCGTCCTCGCGCACGCACCGGGCAACTGTTGTGAGCGCTCGCTCCGCATCGGGGACGTGCTCGAGGACCTCGAGGAGCAGTACTAGGTCTGGATCATGATCATCGACCCACTCAGGGGTGAGGTCGTAGAGGTTTCTGACCTCGAGATGGACCGGAACTGAGGCGGCGTTGTAGATCTCGGCCACCTTCTGCGCCTTAGCGATCTGCTTATCGGCGATGTCGATTCCGGTATATCCACTGATCGCGGCATCGCGCATGAGCACCCCCGTGATGTAGCCGAAACCCACGCCGATTTCCAGCAGCCGTTCCCCGCTGACCACGAAATCAAGCAGTCGGCGTACTCGGGTGTGGTTTACCTCGGAGGTCATCGTTGAGTAGTTCCGCGGGATGGCACCCGGCCTTCTTGGTAGGACGGGCAGCGTCTCGGCGGCGCGACGAGCGTCGGTTTCCAGGTGATCTTTGAGAAGTCGGCGGGCGAGACCGGGATCGAGCCGCTCGAGCACCTCAAGGGCAGCAAAGCCTTGCCGCACGTGCTCATCCCTGAGGAGTTCCAAAGCGCCCGACGGACTCCCGAGGACCGGGTCCGGTTGATTGTGGTTCACAGTGGGGTCACACGGGTTCCTCGAGGTGCGGCGAGAATTCGCGATGTGCCAAAGCAGAGGCCGGAGGTGGCCCTCCGCAACCCTTACGGGACGTTCATAGGTGG
>JBKPTD010000102.1:0-7540 GCA_046735375.1 Actinomycetota bacterium
TGAGCCCAGCCCTGTTGCCCCCGCGGCCGCTCGTGCGTTCGTATGCCCATTCGAGGAGTCGGATGCGGAGGATCTCTGATGTGTCGCGTGTCCAGCCCGGCGTGGAAGTCATGCGGAAGCCTAGCGCCGCAGCCAGTCCTAGATCCTGCACCCTCTAGACCTAGATCCGGCTCTAGACGCCGAAACGGCCGCTGACCTGCGACCTAGACCCCTAGACCCGGACGGGCTAGGTGCGCGGGAATAGCCCCGGGACGGTGTCCGGAGGGTCGCGAAGGGTCTAGGTCTACGTGATCACAGAGGTAGCGGCAGGCCGTGAGGGGGTAGCGGCAGCGTTACCTCAGCCGCGACCTCCTGACCTGCGAAAACACAAAAGGTAGCGGGTAGCGGCAGATTGGTGAACGCTCACCAATCCTGGGACCTGGGGCACTGAGCTTCCTCGACATGATGAAGCACCGCCAGCCGGCGGCGCACCTGACGATCTTGTAACGGGTCGCTCCTACAGGTCTCCTTAGCGATCAAGAGACCAGATGTCAACTATCTCCGTCAGTTCTAGACAACTATGTCGTCGAATCAGACACCATCCCCCCGCTCAAGAACCCCAGGTTGACCTGCGGAAACGTAATTGCCGAGCTTCTAAGCTGAGTTGCGGCCGGAGGTCTTGCCCCGGCGCTGACGGCTGAACTTGACGGCAGGAGCCCTGGTGGCCGAGTGCAGCGCCAACGCTGAAGTAGGCAACGATTCACCTCATCTGCATGATGCGCCTTGTGCCTGCTCCGTCACCCAATAGGTGCAGGCCGGTTGCCCTGCCAGATCGGTCGCCGAGCGCCCGGGCAGCCGGTCGTCCCCCGGTGATCTGGTCGGACGCCACTCGAGCAGGAGGTGGAGGGCGGGCGTGGACTACACGGAGCGGCTGCGTCTACCTGCCATCAACGACACCCGCTTCGTGGAAGATGGCACCTGCGCAGCTCTCGTCGACTCCGACGAGCTCGATCCGAAGTCCCTGGCGCTCGTCCGACTCGCCGCGCTGGTCGCTGTCGGCGGCGGTGTCCCCTCTTACGGTGCACAGGCCGACGCCGCGGTGGGCGCCGGCGCGACCGCCACCGAGATCGTCGACGTGCTGGTTGGCGTCGTTCCGATCCTGGGACTGCCCCGCGTCGTCGCGGCCGCCCCCAAGCTCGCGCTGGCACTCGGGCACGACATCAACGACGTCGTGGAAGACCAGTCCGGTGGTTGAGGCGATCAGCCGCCGAGCAGACCGACCGCTGTCGCACGCTGCACTGCATCGTGACGTGACGAGACGCCCAGTTTTCGATAGATCGAGCCCACCTCCGAGCTGACAGTATTGCGGGAGACGAACAACCGGTTCCCGTCCGTCGCGACGCGGGAGAGAACCTTCGTGCTCGCGGCAAGAACCAGGCCGGTCATCGCGAACCCGCATCGCGAGCCGTCGCCGCGGCGCGAGCCTGACCGGCAAACTGCGGGTCACGAGGCACCGTCACCATCCCCACGATCCCAGGCCAGATCCGAGGCCCCCACATCCTCGACGCCATCCGAACCCTGGACGACATCCTCGCCCGGATGGGCCAGGTCCAGCGCAAGAGCCGCACCCAGATGCGGCACATCCACTCCTGGGACAGCCACTAGTCGGGTCCGTGCATCCCGGGCTCGACCTCTTCGCCAGGCGCAGGTCTGTTCGGTGAGAACTATCGTTCGGTCATGCCCCGCACTCGCTGCTACCGCAACGGCGTCCTGGTCGACGAGGACTTCCCGATCGCCGAGGTGTCCGAGCACCTCGATGAGCCGGCATCGCTGGTCTGGGTTGACCTGTGCGCCCCCGACACGCCGGAGCTCAGCCTGCTCGCTGACGAACTCGGGTTACACGAGTTGGCCGTGGAAGACGCGATCAACCCGCACGAGCGCCCCAAGCTCGACCGATACCAGGACCACGCGTTGTTGTCGGCGTACTCAGCCCGATTCGAGCCCGACTCGGCGCAGCTCATCACCAGCGAGATCGCGGCCTTCATCACTCACCGCGCGCTGGTGACAGTACGCAAGGACGAAGCGTTCGACCTCGACGCCGTAGTCGCCCGCTGGGATGCCTCCCCAGATCTGGCGAAAAACGGCGTCGGGTTCCTCCTGCACGGGCTGCTGGACTACCTGGTCGACGGCTACTTCGAGGCGGTCCAGTCCCTCGACGAAAAGATCGAGGAGCTCCAGGACCAGCTCTTCGTCCCCAGCACCAAGCAAGAGGTGGTGCAGCGGCGCTCCTTCGAGTTGCGCAGAACCCTGGTCCTGTTCCGGCGCGTGGTCCTACCGATGCGCGAGGTCGTCAACACCCTGATGCGCCGGGACTTGGACTTTGTGGATGAGGCGATGGGCCCCTACTTCCAAGACGTCTACGACCACGTGCTTCGCGCCACCGAATGGACCGAAAGCCTGCGCGACCTGGTCTCCAGCATCATGGAAACCAACCTCACCATCCAGGGCAACCGGCTCAACACCATCACCAAGAAGGTGACAAGTTGGGCGGCGATCATCGCCGTGCCCACCGCGATCACCGGCTTCTACGGACAGAACCTCCCCTACCCAGGCTTCGCTCACCTCTCCGGCTTCTACGCCTCCACCGCCCTGATCGTCGGATTGTCCACGTTTCTGTACATCCTGTTCCACCATATCGACTGGCTCTAAGACGAATCGCTTGATTTCGGCCAGTACTGACCGGAGAAACGCTGACGAGTCCGGATGACCTACGACAACGAAGGACGCGGCCACGAAAGGGCACGCGAAGAGCGCGCCCGGGCGAGATTCGAACTCACGACGGGCGGTCGCCTTCCTGGCACTCATTACGGCTTGGTCCGTACATGCAGCGGAGGGTGCGTTCAGCCGTTAATCCGGGTCAGGGGGATGAGACGGGCGTCGGGGATGGCGATTTCGACCATTAGTCGGCGAGCGGCGACTTCGATCTCGTCCCATCGCGTCGCTCGGGTTTGACCGATCAGGCCGTTCTGGTGGTCGAGGATGAACACATCCCATCCATGGTCCCAGCGGGAGAACTCGTTCTCGTCCACCGTGGCGTTCTGCATCTCGACGAATCGGCATTCTCATCCGAGTTGTTCAACGCCCTACCCCCGGTCCTGAAGACCGGCAAACTCGCACTCGACCGCCGAGGAATCGCCACCCGATTCCCGGCCCGAACAACCCCGAACCCAAGTAATGGGGGTTCAGGGTAATTCCTATGTCTTGAGAGATCACAGGGTTGGGGTGGCGGTGTCTGGTTTCACGACCTCTTCGTCCCGAATTCTGTCTGCCGCAGTTGATGAGAGGTCGTTGGCACCAGCCTCGCCAGCCAACCCAGCATCAGCCGATCGCTCGGCGTGTACCGGGGACGCTTGACCTGCCGGTGCAAGACGCCGAGCTAGTGCCAAAGCACGGCGATCTCCACATCCCTCGCATCAGTGCCTTGACCCAGCCCCACCAGGCCGACCAGGCGCCGCAGAAGCAGCCACCCCACGGTCCGTAACACCACAGCGGTGATCTTCCCACCCCGGAGACGTCACGCCTGGTCACAGGACAGACCGCGAAGTGGCACCCCTCACCCGCGTACCGTGCCGATCGACACGGCCACCCGGATCTGCAGCTCTGAGCGGAGGTCCCACCTGCCGAGATTCGGTGGGAGGCCCTCTGTACGACGACGGATGGGTCGTGATCGAGGAGTGGCTCCCTGCAGGACGCCTCGGGCAGGGCTTGACCGCTCAGCCCGTCTCGGCGGCTCCGGCTCTTGCCGGCCGCGGGCGTGCTCAGGACGGTGCGTTGGTGGGCAGCGGCTCCGGAAGGTGGGGGTCGTCGAGGGCGGCGAGCGCCTCACGGCGGGTGAGCGCCTCGGCCTGCAGGTCCAGCAGGCTGGAGACGACGCCGGCGCGCTCACCGGCGGCGTGCTCGGCGTGTGCGGCGAGGACCACCTCCCGGGCAGTGGACTCGAAGAGGTCCAGGGCGCGCAGGGTGTGCGCCTGGGCGTCGAGGAGGGTGTCGACGTGGTCGCGGTGGCCGCGAACCTGCCGGACCCGGCCGTAGGTGTCGGCGACCGTGGAGGAGGAGCCGATGATGCGCTCAAGGGTGCGCACGTCGCCAGTGAACTGGTAGAGGGACTCGGCCATCCGGTTGGCGGTGTCGGCCGGCCCGCCATTGGCCTCGGTGGCGCGGACCGTGGCCTGGTGGGCGTGGGCGACCAGCCAGCGGCTGAACCGGGTCATCTGCCAGGTGTTGTGCGCGTCGGTGGCCGTCAGAGCGGTCCGGCGGTCGCCGAGGCGCCACCAGAGGGCGAAGGAGACCACACCGGTGACCGTGGCAGCAAGGCCCGCGGCGAGGGCGAAGGCAGGGGCGTCGGCGATGGTCGCGCCGCCGACAGCGCCGAGGGTCCCGGCCGCGATACTGGCGGTGACCAAGGCCTGCCGCCGCATGAGGGCGTCGATCCGGGCCCGTTCTCTGCGCGCGGTCGGGCCGAGGGGGCGTTGGATGCGGTCGGGCACCCGGTACAGCAGGTTGTCGGTGCCCGGGGCGCTGTAGCTGTGAACCAGCTCGTTCCAACGGCGGGCTGTCCCGGCTTTGCCGGGGCTTCCCGGCACCCCGGCCACGCCGGCGGAGACCACGCTCTCCGCCGTCCCTGTGAGGGCTCCGGTGTGGTCGGTGCTGACGTCGGCGACAAGCGTCCGGGCAGTGGCGCGGATCCGGTCGACCTGCCCGGTGGGCTGGTCGGGGCTGTGGCTGAGCACTGCTTCCTCGTCTCGTCCTGGGTGGGGGGTGTCAGCGGCAGGGCGAGGCGGAACTCTTCGCCGCAGGTGACGAACGGTTGTCGATGACGGAGATGCGGACCCGGTTGAGCTGCCAGTCCGCGGTGGGTGCGCCCCACGTCACCGGTGTGCATCGAGCCTACCTGGGTGACTGTGCCCGTACTTGGTGACCCAAAGGTGGGTGCCGTGAGGGGCGACTGCTGGTTGGTGTCGTCTGCGTCGGCGCTTAACGTAGCTCTGGATCCGAGTGGACGGCGCCAGGCACCCGGTCGGCTCCGCGCGCCGGCACACGGTAGGTCTACCAGCCCGGCGGAACGCCGATGGTGCGAACGTAGGCTCCGACGAGGTCCTCCGATAGGTCCTGATGACTTCTCGTTCGGCTCAGGGCGCCGGAGTCGTGTCGGCGGGTGTCGGTGCACCGTTAGTCACGGGTGTTGCAGCCGGTTTCTGTGCCGGGATGGAGTCGTCGACGTCGGCAGGCGCGTTCGCTGTTGCGGCTGCTTCCTCACGGGCCAGGAAGCTGCCGAGCTCGCCGATGGTGCTCATCAACGGCGCGGGGAACACGACCGTCGTGTTCTTGTCGACGCCGAGCTCGACCAACGTCTGCAGGTTGCGCAGCTGCAACGCCAGCGGGTGCGTCATCATGATGTCGGAGGCGTCGCCCAGCCTCGAAGCCGCGAGGTGCTCGCCCTCGGCGTTGATGATCTTCGCGCGCTTCTCCCGCTCGGCTTCGGCCTGACGTGCCATGGCGCGTTTCATGCTCTCGGGCAGCTGGATGTCCTTGAGTTCGACCAACGTGACCTCGAGGCCCCACACGGTGGTGGTGCGATCGAGGATCAGGCGGATGTCCTCGTTGATTCGGTCGGTTTCCGCCAGGATCTCGTCGAGCGCGTGCTGCCCGACAACGTTCCGCAGTGTGGTCTGGGCGATCTGGTTGATGGCTGCGGTTACGTTTTCGATCACGATCACGGACTTCACGGCATCGACCACCCGGAAGTAGGCGACGGCGGCCACGTCGACGCTGACGTTGTCCTTGGTGATGATCCCCTGGGACTGGATGGGCATGGTGACGATCCGCAAGGAGATGCGATGTAGTACATCGACTACCGGGATGATGATCCGTAGGCCCGGCTCGCGGGTGCCTTTGAGTCGACCAAGCCGGAAGAGCACAGCCTTCTCGTACTGCTTGACGATCCTGATGGCCAGTCCGAGGCCGATCAGAACCAGGATCAGCGCCAAGATCAGGATCCAGATCGCGGCAGCGTTCATCGGGATGCTCCGCGAGGTCCGCGCAGGAAGCCATCAACCGGCGGGCTAACGATCGACGCCATCATGACGCCCCACCTCTCAAACCGGTTCAGGAGAAGTCCCGGTAGAGGCGTCCCGACTCGGTTACTCCTCACGCTACTCCGGTGGGCGAAAGGGGGCCCCAAGATGAGTCTCCGCGTGAAGCCAGCGTGTCGGCGCTCGCACGCTGGAGGCGGCGATGCCAGGACCCGGCGGTCCCGACCCGGCCAGTGGGACGATGCACGCACTTCGGCAGGACCGCACACCATGGCAGCACCCATGAGGGCGCGGATGTCAGGCGGGCGTACAGACCTGACCCAGCGACCCTGTTTGTGTCACCGGAGTGGCGATGGTCTTTGTTGTTGGTCGTTCCTCGTAGTCGCCGGTCGCGCAGCCGTGTGGGAGGTGCGGTGACACCGGCAGCGACGTTGGCCATAAGGCCGAGGTCCAGGGTGATGCGATGCGGAGCTCGATCGCGTCGCGGCTGAGCGTGTTGCCGCGGGCGCGACTACGCCGCGAAGGTCTTCCCCGAACTGACCGCGCGCGAGCGCGAGGTCCTCGACCTGGTGGCAGCCGGTTGCGGCAACCACGAGATCGCCCGGCGGCTGGTGCTCTCCGAAAAAACCGTGCGTAACCACGTATCCGCGGTCCTCCTCAAACTACAGGTACCAGACCGATCAGCAGCTATCGTCAAAGCCCGAGACGCTGGCTGCTTGCGGGCGTCGGCGCTGGGGTCGGCGATGACGCTTCGTGGCCGCGGACATCCGAGCCGACTATGCCGTCACCTCCGCGGTACCGGACGATGAACTCGCACGGTCATTGGGTTGGTTGTGTTGCCGCTCGGTTCTGGTTAGTGCTGCGGTTGCCGGCTGCCGCCGCGTCGGCGTGGGCGTCGCGCTGCCTCGAGCCCGCCGACGAGGGTGTCGATGCCGGCCGCGAACCGTTCGTCGCGGTTGTCCACCCAGACGTGTTCGCCGTCGGCGACCAGCGTCGGGAAACGGTCGGCCGGCAATGACCGGAGGAACGCGTGGAGCTTGGTTCTGGTCGCGGCGTCCTGGACGCGTTGCTCGTTGACGGAGGTGGGGGTGCTGAGCGCAAAACCGAGGGTGTAGTCGTAGATCAGGAAGAACGCCAGGCCGATCTCCCGCACGGGCAGGCCGGCCGCGTTCAGCGATGCCAGGAACGCCTCGGCCACTGCGAGGGAGTGAGGCCCGAGGGGATCGCGGGTCTTGAGGAGGCCGGCGACGCCGGGATGGTTCTCGAGGACCGTCCGAAGCCGGTGGGCGAGCACCTTGACCCGCTCGGTCCAGGCGAGGGCGTGATCCACCTCGCAGTCGACCTCGGCCAGCACCCCGTCGAGGACGAGGTCGTGGAGTTGCTCCTTGTTACGCACGTGGCGGTATAGCGCCGCGGGAACCACTCCCAGACGTGTGGCGAGGGCGCGCATGCTCAGCGTGTCCACGCCG
>JBKPTD010000103.1:0-16374 GCA_046735375.1 Actinomycetota bacterium
CTCAGGTTGTCCTGCCTTGCTGGTGTCCTGGCTCGCTGCTCTTTGAGGTTGCGGCAGGGAGGCGTGGTCGAGGATGGGCATCCAAGAGCAGAGTCCCTCTGGTCGGGCACTGGTGGTTGACGATGAGGAGAACGTCAGCTATCTGGCCAGTACCGCGCTGCAACTGAACGGCTGGACCGTTCAGGTCAGTGACAACGGTCGAGATGCGGTCGCGGCCGTCGAGAGCTTCCGGCCTGACGTCATCGTCCTTGACATAATGCTGGGAGACGCCGACGGCTTTGAGCTGTGCGAGCTCTTGCGACGTCGGGCGGTCGCCACGCCGGTGATCTTCCTAACTGCCCTGGGCGGGGTCGCCGACAGGGTTCGGGGCCTCACTATCGGCGGGGACGATTACCTGACCAAGCCGTTCAGTGTTGAGGAGCTCGTCGCCAGGTGCAGGTTGCTGGCCCGTCGCGGCGGCACGGGGCAGCCGCCGGCCAGGCTCCGCTACGCCGACCTGGAGATGGATGAGGACGCCCATCGCGTCACGCGCGCTGGCCGCGTCGTGCGCTTGTCACCAACGGAGTACCGGCTGCTGAGGTACCTGCTGCTCAACGCGGGACGGGTGCTGTCGCGGTCCCAGATCCTCGATCGGGTGTGGGATTACGCATTCGGTGACGCCTCGAATATCGAGTCATTCATCAGCTTCTTGCGCCGTAAGGTCGACACGGTCGAGCCAAAACTGATCCACACGGTCCGCGGCGTCGGCTACGTCCTGCGAGTGGAGGACGGCTGACGTGCCGTTGCGACGCAGGCTGGTGGTAGCCGTGTCGGCGATGGGTTTGATCGTCGTCGGAGCGGTCGTGGCCGTGCTGGTGATTCTGTGGGCCAGCCTGCACGCCGAGCTCGACAAGCAGCTGTTCGCGCTGACCCGAGAGCGGGTCGAGAGCAGCGGCGAGATGTCGACCGATTCGTCGTCTGTGGCGCCGAGGCGACTCACCGATCAATGCATCCGCGATCCGGCCGCCAGTAATGCGGTCTCCGCGGTCCCGTGCTCGGCGTCGGGCTCGGCCCAGTTGCCGCAGTTGGCATCCGATGTGATCGAGAACCACGCCACCGATCAGGCGGCTTCCTTCGAGCCATTCGATGTCGCAGGCGAGAACGGTCAAGGCTTTCGGGCGACTGGTGTCAGAATCGCGGATGGGCGGATCGTCGTGACCGCCGTGTCGACTGCCCACATCGACGCTGTTTTCCAGCGAGTGGCCGTGGGTTCAACTGCGGTCGGACTCGGCCTGCTGACGGCGATTGCCCTGGTGGCCTGGTGGGTGGAGCGCCTCGGGGTACGACCTGTGCGCGCCGTGGCCACGGCGGCCGACGCCATCGCCTCGGGCGATACAGGGCTGCGGGTGGACCCGCAGCCGCCCGGCACCGAGGCCGGCCACTTGGCCCGCGCCTTCAATGTGATGGTCGACCAGCGGCAGGCGGCCGAGGACCGACTACGGCGCTTCGTGGCCGATGCCTCCCACGAGCTACGTACACCGCTGACAACGGTGGCCGGGGTTCACGAGCTCTTTCGGTCGGGTTCATTGGCCGGCCGCGACCTCGACGAGGCCATGGACCGGGCCGCGTCGGAAGCTGGCCGCATGACCAGACTGGTCGAGGATCTTCTTCTGCTGACCCAACTCGACCATGGTCGTCCGCTCGCCAACGACGATGTTGATCTCGCCGCACTGCTCCGCGATGCCGCTGTCGACCTGTCGCTGGTCCAGACAGAGCGACCCGTCATTGTCGAGTCAGACGGGCCTGCGCCAGTGAGTGGGGACGAGGCCCGGCTTCGCCAGGTTGTCGGCAACTTGGTGAGTAACGCCATCACCCATACCTCGCCCTCCACTGCGCTACGGCTGGCCGCCTACCACCGAGATGATGTCTGCGTCCTAGAGGTGCAGGACGACGGTCCCGGTCTGACCCCCGCGCAAGCCGAGCGTGTCTTCGACCGGTTCTACCGGGTCGACGCCAGCCGGGGCCGACGAACCGGCGGGACAGGGCTCGGGCTGAGCATTGTGCAATCCATTGTCACGGCCCACCGGGGAGATGTGTCGGTCGACACCACCCCGGGCCGCGGGTGCATCTTTCGGGTGGTGCTACCGGCAGGTTTCCAGCGAACTTCCAGGCTTCTTAGCAGCCACGACAATGTTCCGTTGCCAGCGTCATGGCATGGCATGCAACCGCAGAGCACGTAGTAATCGACCAGACGGCACAGCACGGTCCACCGCTGCGCCAGTACGTCCCGCCTACCCGGTCGACGGCAAGCCCGATCCGATGGACGGGACCAGGACCGGCGCGGACGCAGGATGGGCCCGCTGGCGCCCCCATCGTCTTCCCGATCGTCTCGCTCGGCGGGGTCGACGGATCGCCGCGGTGCTACTCATCGCCGCATTCGCTGCCGCGTGTGGCTCACCCGACAACGGCGCCGCTACCGGTCAGGCAAACGCCGATTCAGCATCCGAGCCATCCTCGCAGTGGCAAGCCTTGGAGGACTTCCTCCGGGAGCAGGCCGCGAGCGGCGCATTCTCCGGTGCGGTGCTCGTCGCCAGAGACGGCCAGCCGACCGTCAAGGAGGCCTATGGCCTGGCAAACCGTGAAGCGAACCAGGCCAACAATATCGACACGAGATTCGGCATCGGATCAGTTGGCAAAATGTTCACTGCCGTCGCGATCGCCCAGCTAGTGGAGCAAGGAAAGCTGGACTTCGACGACAGGATCGGTGAGTACCTCGCCGGTCTCCCCGCCGACGTCGCCGCCATCACCGTTGACCAACTCCTCACCCACACGTCCGGGCTGGGCGACTTCATGCGCAGCGGCTACCCCAAGGAGGCAAGGGCAGCCCTGACGGCAGCCGACCTGCTGCCCCTGGTCGTCAAACAGCCGCTGGAGTTCAAGCCGGGCACCCGCGAGAGTTACAGCAACTCCGGGTACGTCGTGCTGGGCGCGATCATCGAAGCGATCACCGGACAGTCCTACTACGACTACGTCCGCGAGCACATCTTCCGGCCGGCGAGCATGACCAGAACTGACTGGTTCCCGCCCGGGCATGACACCGACAACACCGCGATCGGCTACACAGCCGGGCCAGCGGGTTCGTTGACCGACAACAGCGACGTGGTGCCCTGGGGGAACCCCTCGGGCGGCGCCTACTCGACGGTCGGGGATCTTCAGCGGTTTGCTGAGGCACTTCTCGACAACAAGCTCCTCAGCCCCGCGATGACCGCGACTGTGCTAGATGGCAAGGTTCGCATGTCCAATGGTGGCGCCGAAGTCGCCTACGGCTTCATCGACGGGACGGTCAACGGCGTCCGGATCGTCGGCCACGGGGGCGGCGCCCCGGGCGTAGCCGCGGCAGTCGACATCTACCCAGACCTGGGCTACGTGGTGGTCATACTCGCCAACTACGACGGCGCCGTCGACCCCGTCCGGGACAAGATCGTGCAGATCCTGACGGCGTAGGACCAGAGCCGGCCTGCCCCATGCCACGGATCGGGGCAGGCCGTCTCTGAGGCCATCGTTCCACCGCGCTCGCACACCGGCATGTGTCGTCCGCGGCCGCGGTGTTCGCCATCCTGGCGGTGCACAGAGCAGTCCGGCTCCACATCGCGGTGGTTGGCTTATCACTGGGTGGCTTCGACGTGGCGGACGGCGGCGGTGTATGCCTCATCCGGGGTGCTGCCGCCTTCCCGCGCGCTGATGTAGGCGGCATACCAGTCGTACCAGTGGTGCTTCGGGGCGGCTGCCTCATACCGCGCGTGGCGTTCCTCCGTCTCTTTCAGAAGGTCTGTCAAGGTGGCAACGTCCATGGATCTGTCCTTCCGATGCAGCTGAATGGGAGATTCTCAGCGCACGTAAGTACCCAGCGAGCCCCTGTCACGGTCATTACACTCATATCGGAATGGCCTGGGGTTGATGCTGCAGCCAGCAGCCAGCGTCTTCAGTGCTGTGGGGGGAGGACGGATGGAAGCTTCAGAGCCTGGTACCAGCCGCGGCCTCATGCTAGTCGTGGAGGGCGACGCCGGCGCCCGTGACCGCATCACGGAGCAGCTGCAGCGACGTTATGGTGCCGATTACGACGTCCAGGCGGAGGCATCGGGCGACGCCGGGCTGGCCGCACTTCAGTCGCTGAGGGATCGGAACGTCCCAGTAGCGCTAGTTCTCGCGGGCGCGCGGGGCGCACGCGATAGTGCTGAGGAAGACTTCCCTGCCTTCTTCGAGCGGGTCCGCGCGCTCTATCCGGATGCGAAGCGCGGTCTCTTGGTGGATTGGGGTGCCTGGGCTGACCCGTCGACCGCGCACTTGATCCTTCGCCTGATGGCGCTCGGGAGGATCGACTACTACGTCCTCAGACCCTGGCGATCACCCGACGAGTACTTCCATCGCACCATCACAGAGTTCCTGTTGGAGTGGGAGCGCGCCACCTCACAGGTGAGGCGGGAGCTGACCGTCGTTGGCGAGGCGTGGTCGCAGCGCTCCCACGAGTTGCGCAGTCTCCTGGTTCGCAACGGCGTTCTGCACCTGTTCCATGCGAGCGACAGTCCGACCGGTCGGCGGATACTTGCCGAGGCCGGGCTGTCTGACGCAGACCTGCCGGTCGTCCTCTTTCATGACGGCCGAGTCCTGGTGGATCCGACGAATGCACAGCTTGCTGACGCATATGGCGTCCATACGCACCTCGACGGCGACGCCGACTTCGACCTGATCGTGGTTGGTGCCGGCCCCGCTGGACTGGCCGCGGCCGTCTATGCGTCGTCTGAGGGTCTGCGCACGCTCGTGGTCGAACGGGAGTCGATCGGTGGCCAGGCGGGATCGAGTTCACTCATTCGCAACTACTTCGGCTTTGCCCGCGGAATCAGCGGTGCCGAGCTCGCTCAGAGGGCTTACCAGCAGGCGTGGGTGCTCGGAACGAACTTCTTGCTCATGCAAGAGGTCGTCGGGCTAAGAAGCGAACCGCCGTGGCATGTGGTGACGACTGCGCACGGCGACGAGGCACGTGCTCGTGCCGTCGTCCTCGCAACCGGGGTCAGCTACCGGCGTATCGGCGTCGATGCTTTGGAGGCATTGACAGGGGCCGGGGTCTTCTATGGGGCATCGGTGTCAGAGGCCCGCGCGTTGGCCGGAGCGGACGTCTTCGTCGTCGGTGGAGCAAATTCGGCCGGGCAGGCTGCCATGCACCTCGCCCGATATGCCCGCGCCGTGAGCCTTGTCGTCCGCGGGCCTTCGCTTGCCGCGAGCATGTCTCAATACTTGACCGACGAAATTGCGGCGGCCGGGATTCGGGTCCTGCTCCACACGGAAGTCGTTGACGGCGGTGGCGACGGTCGGCTTCAGGAGATCACCCTCCGCGATCGCAGATCCGGCGAGACGTCGACGGAGCACGCCGATGCATTGTTCCTTTTGATCGGGGCCGAGCCGCACACCACCTGGCTGCCTCCCGAGATTCAGCGTGATAGGTGGGGCTACGTGATCACCGGACCCGATGTCACCGCGGACCCGGTGATCGCGTGGCCGCTGTCGCGTCCGCCGCTGATGCTGGAGACCTGTGTTCCTGGCATCTTCGCCGTCGGCGACGCTCGGGGCGGCTCGGTCAAACGGGTCGCTTCCGCCGTCGGTGAGGGTTCTATCGTGATCAGCCACGTGCATCAGCTACTCAGCGAGTCGCTCGCCAACGTTCGCCCCACGCGGGCAGCTACGACCGATGCAGGCCGATGAGACTCGGCGGGTCGGCCTTTCTGTGGCGTTGGCCCTGCCGATTGCCGGCCTCGGCCTGCTGATCGTTCGGCCGGCTCTCGACGTTGCCTGGGAGCATCATCCGGCCCACTTTTGGCTCGTCCTTACCGCCGGAGCGTTAAGCGCCGTCTTGGCGTACGCCACCGGCACGGCTGCTCATCGACGCGGCGACGCCCGGGTCTTCCTGGTTTCGCTTGCCTTTCTTGCCGCTGCAGGCTTCCTTGGGTTGCACGCCCTCGCAACCCCGGGCGTCGTGGTAGCCGGGCCCAACACCGGCTTTACGATCGCTCCCCCGGTCGGCTTGCTCATTGCGGGTGCCTTCGCCGCCGCCTCCAGCATCGATCTGTCACCGGCACAGGCCCACGCACTGATCCGCCGATCGGGTCTGGTGCGAGGCCTCCTCCTCGTTGTGCTCGTCGCATGGGGCATCGCCTCAGTCGCCGGTATTCCGCCGCTCAACCACCCCACCCCGCCCGAGCGGGCGTCCGGTCCGCTGGTGACGCTGTCGGCTGGCGCGTTCGTGTTGTACGCGGTCGCGGTCGCACGCTACCTGCGCATCCCGCGACATCCCGGCTCCGTCCGGCTGCTGATCGCGATGGCCTCATCATTTGTCCTGCTGGCCGAAGCGGCGATTTCCGTCGCGATAGGCCGCAATTGGCACACAAGCTGGTGGGAGTGGCATCTCTTGATGCTGGTGGCCTTCGCCCTCGTGGCGGCGACTGCCCAAAGCCAGTGGTACGAGGAGCGTTTCGCGAGTCTCTACCTGGAGGAGACCGCCAAGGGAACGCGTGAGATCAGTATCCTCTTCGCCGACCTGCAGGGCTTCACGAGCTTTTCTGAGGCGCACACCCCGCAGGAAGTCACGGCGATGCTCAACGAGTACTTCACGAGTGCTATCCCACCGGTGGTGAAGAGATTCGGCGGCGAGGTGGATCGCATTATCGGCGACGCGTTGATGGCGATCTTCAACATCCGTGGCGACCAACCCGACCACGCACTGCAGGCTGCTCGGGCGGCACTCGCCATCCAGCGAATTACTGCAGAGGTCGCCCGCGACCACCCCAACTGGCCAAGATTCCGAGTCGGCGTAAACACCGGCGACGCGGCCGTCGGTCTTCTCGGTACCGCAGGAGGACGTACGTACACGGCAATTGGGGATGCGGTGAACCTAGCCGCACGGCTGGAGGGTGCCGCTCCTGTTGGAGGTGTCGTCATCGGTCCCGAGACGGCACGTCGCCTGACCTCGGCCAGATTGGAGCCGATGGGGCCAATCCAGGTGAAAGGTCGGACCGAGCCCGTTGAGGTCTATCGGCTGCTCGACGCCTGATCTCGATCGGCACCGGCCTCATCGAGGGTCACCCGTACCTGCTGTCTGCTAAACCAGTTCGGCCTAGGTCGGCGTGGCGTCGACCGTCTCGACCTGAACTAGCTGAAACCGAGGTGCCGCCAGCATTCGCGTCGCGTGGCATGTGAGGCGCTGAGGCGGCGCATGGGTGATGCGCATCTGCACGGACCATGAGGTACCGGCGGCCGTAGCGAAGACGGCGGCGACATCGGTGCGGTCCGCTTGATAGCTGGTCAGGACGAGATCGTTCACCCCGGTCAATCCGAGCCTGGTACGCAGGTGCCATTCGGCGGCCTGCACCGCGAACGGGTAGCTTCCGCGCCCTCTCAGGTGCGCCAGATCGAGCCGACCGAGGAGATACTCCGTCGCGATCGTCGCCCCCTCCTCTGGGGCGACTCGGCCGTATGAAATGCCGTGCGGCAGGCAGAGGAGGTTGCCCGCGAACCTATCGCCGCCCAGGTGTGAGCACTCCCAGGTCTGCTCTGGGTACGCCGCGGACAGCGCGCGGGCGAGCGGTCGCCCGCGCTCGGCGCAGCAGGGGTCGTGTCGCCCGTGGGTGCACACGAGGAACAGCCGCTGACCGCGACGCTCCAACCCACGGTGCGGATCGGCCGCCGGGTTCCACACGTCGAGATCGAGAACCTTGCGAAGGTCGGTCACCGTTCCGCCGCTCGTCACAGGGTGCGCGGGACTCGCGTCGACGACGAAGACCCGAGGGTGTCGTACGGTCCTGGGGCCTCGGAACCGCCGGATGAGGAGAACGCGTACGCGGCTGGAACGGCTGCGACGCCGCAAGTCGTGTTTAAGGTCCGCCGGCAGCCGAGCGTCGCGCAGTGCCTCGACACCCCATGGGCCGGGCACCTCGAGGAGCAGATAGCGGTGGATCTGCGAAGCGGTTCCGGCTAGGGGCTCCCTGAGCAGCGCGCTGCGTACGCTGCAACGTTCCGCCGTCAACGCTCGACCTCGAGCAGTCCTTCACGGACCAGGCGGCGGATGAGTACCAGCCGGCTGGCTGCATCCAGCCACTCGGCCAGATCCACAGGTCTGAGCCGATCCGACCGCAGAATTGCTGCGAGCGGTTGCGCCAGCCAGTCTGGAACTCGCATCTCCCGATCGCCGAGTAGTACCCGCAGCCTGTCCCCGCCGGGCCGCAACTCACAGACGGATCCGGTCCGCCGTCGCACCCAGGAAGAATCGTGGAGCGCAATGATACGCAGGCGGTCGACAAGCGCACCTCGCAGAACGGATCCGCGGGTGGTAGCAAACCGGTCGACCTCGTTCGCGGCCACCGTGCCAGCATCGGCCTCATCCAACTCCTGGCTGAGACGCCTCAGATGCACGGCGAGGTTCGCGGCGAGGCTGTCGGGGTCGCGGTGGTATCCCGCGGGAAGTGGCTCGTCGAACGCGGGATCTGTGAGCAGTTGTTTGACGTGACGTTCGAGCACCGCCCGCCAGGTCGTGCGATTGATGCCGATCGTCACATGGAGCGAGGCCTCAGATTGTGTCCTTGCCGAATGCGGTGTTCCTGTGGGGAGGTACAACGACACGCCAGGCTCCATCCGGATCCGGCTGACACCGTGGCCGTCGTGTACCTCCCAGTCCTTGACTCCATACGTTTGTACGACAAACACGTCATGAGTGTCCGAGTGCAAGGCAAAGCCTTGGGACCCGGGGGGAGTGAGATAGGCGTTGGCCTGGCAAGCGTGACCCAGGCTCAGCTCGAGGCCCCTTACCAGCTCGGCGAGGGGTGGCCAGTAGCGATGCAGTCCTTGGAGGACGAGGCTGGCTCCTGCGTCGAAGAGCGCCAGTACTTTGCGCGCATCCACCAAGCCGGTCAGCGCGACACCGCCCATCGTCGCTGAGCGGGTGAAACGCGTCGACGGCAGCACAGATCCGTCCTCGACCATCCGCAGGGCGGGTGTACGCAGCGCGCTCGTCGTGAGCAGGCGGTCGACGTCGTCAAGGTCGAGCAGACCGGCGAAGTCGCTCGCGCTCGCGTTATGGATATGAATACGACGCGCCCACACCTTTTCGGCGAAGGTCTGTGCGTCGCCCGAGAGCCGGGTCAGTGCATCCACTGATCAGGGTTCCTCGGTCATCACCGGTTATGCGTCGCGCGTGTCGGCGTCCTCACCGTCGGCATCACGGTGGTCCGCGTCGCTGGTGTCGGTCCCGTCGGCGTCGGTGGTGTCGGTCCCGTCCGCGTCGGTGGTGTCCGTGCCGTCGGCGTCGGTGGTGTCGGTCCCGTCCGCGTCGGTGGTGTCCGTGCCGTCCGCGTCAGCAGAGTCGAGACCATCGGCGTCTTGGGCCGATGTGGCCTGGCCGGCAGTGCCAACCGTCTCCATGTCGCCGTCGCGCAGCGGGCCGTTCGAGTTCACCGTCATGGTCGACTCCTTTCGAGCCGGCAGCGGGCGCCACCGTTCCAAGGCCCAACCCTGTCGGCCCGATCTTTCCCACGCAACCCACGCCTGCGGCCGAGCCAGCCAGGTTTCCTCATCGCGATCCTGTGTTACCTTGTTACTGTGGTAACGATTCAGCGCGTGCAGACTGGGTTTCGCATCGAGCGCACCACGCTGAAGGTGCTCAAGGGCCTGGCCGAATACCTCGACGTGTCCCTCGGCAATCTCGTCGAGGGCATCGTCCTGCACGCATTCGAAGGCAGAGCACCCTTCGGGCAGCCCACCCTTACCAAGATTGACCAGCTCAAGGCGGTCTACGGGCTGGCGCCGACCGCTGCCGATGCGCACCAGTTGAAGGAGCAGCAATGACCGACATGCCACAGCGGCTCACCGGCCGCATCCAGGTCGGCCTAGCCCCAGATGAGGCATTTCGCTTCTTCACGCCACGGGGCGAACAGGATTGGGTGTACGGCTGGGAGCCTCGGTTCCCCGCTCCCACTCCTGACGACACCCAACCCGGCACCGTCTTCGAAACCAAGGCCCACGGCCAGACCACCATCTGGCTCGTGCTCGACCGCCAGTGGGGCGAGCGCATCTCCTACGCACGCGTGACCCCGGGCGACCGGGCCGGCACCGTCACGATCGTCGTCCATCCCACCGGCCGCCACAGCGAGGTAGAAGTCACCTACGAGATGACCGCGCTCACTAGCGCCGCGGGTCCCGGGCTCCGCGAATTCGCCGACAACTACCCGACATATCTTCAGTCCTGGCAGGACGCCATCTCCGCACGCCTGCGCGGCTAGAGCCTGCTGCGGTCCTGTTCCGCTCTGTATGAGAGCACGCGCAGGGGCATGATCGAACTCGGGATCCCGAAGCTGCCCGGCGGGTGCTGCTCCCCGGGGAGAAGCTGGCCAATGACAGGTGCCGAGAGAGCGCTCCGCGGCGGCAACATGAGCGGTGAGGTCGTACGCATCGGCGACACCGTGCGCCGCCCGGCCGGACCGTGGACACCCGCGGTGCATGCCCTGCTCGACCATCTCTATGGCGTCGGCTTCCGTGGCGCCCCTCGCCCTCTCGGTCTCGACGACCGCGGACGCGAGGTGCTCACCTTCATCCCGGGTATCGTCGCGTGGCCCAATGACTTCCATCTGCTGCACCCGGACGACCGGCTACGCCACCTGACGCGTCTCATCCGCGACTTCCACGATGCTGTCGCCGAGTTCAGGCCACCAGCAGATGCGCAATGGCAGACACTCATCCCTGCCGACAAGGCCGAACTCATCGCACACCACGACTTGGCGCCATGGAACCTCGTCATCAACGACTATCAGTGGGCGTTCATCGACTGGGATCTCGCCGCCCCCGGCAGTCGGCTATGGGACCTGGCGTACGCGATCCACGGATTCGTTCCGTTGACCGCCAACCCGACCTACCAGCGCAGCGACGCCAGCCACCGGGTACGACTCATCGCCGACAGTTACGGACTCACGGAACAACAGCGCCAGCAGATCATCCCGATGCTTGCCCGCCGCACCCGGGCGATGCACACCTTCCTCGTTGACCAGGCTGCCCACGGCTCACAGCCTTGGGCACGGCTTTGGCAGGAGGGCCACGGCGAGGCGTGGCAGGCCGACACCGACTACATCGCCCAGCGCCAGCGCCAATGGCACGACGCACTTCTCCCATGAAACGCACTACCGCAATAAGAGTTCTCCGATCACGGTCGCCCAGCGGAAGGCTGCCAGATCACTAACGTTCTTTCGCGCGGTGACGGAATAGCTGTCGGTAGGCCTGCGGCGAGATGCTGGTGGCGCGGCCGAAATGCTGACGCAAGTTCGCGGGCGTGCCAAAGCCGGCGTGGCGGGCGATCCGCTCGATCGGTTCGTCGGTGGTTTCCAAGAGTTCCTGGGCCAACCGAACGCGTTCTGCGATGAGCCATCGCAGCGGACTAGTCCCCGTAGTAGCGGCGAACCTCCGTACAAAGGTGCGCTGCCCCAGCTGTGCGCGGCCGGCGAGATCGGCCACGGTCAGTGGGTGCTCGAGGTGCTGGCGCGCCCAGTCAAGGACAGGACCGAGAACGTCGCCGGTGGTTGTGCGGGCAGGCGGCTGCACATACTGCGCCTGGCCCCCCTGGCGATGTGGTGGTACGACCATGCGCCGAGCAACGGCATTGGCGACAGCAGTTCCGTGATCAAGCTCGAGGATGTGCAAGCAGAGATCGATGCCGGCGCCGGTTCCCGCGGAGGTGAGGATGTCACCGTCGTCGACATAGAGGACATCGGGATCGAGTTTCACCGCGGGCCAGCGGCGCGCGAACTCCGGGGCGTACATCCAGTGGGTGGTTGCCGGCCGCCCATCGAGCAGTCCGGCGGCGGCGAGCAGATAGACACCTGAGCAGATCGATGCGATACGCGCACCCCGCCGGTGGGCCTCTCGCAGCGCTTCCAGCAGTGGCTCGGGCGGTGCGAGCTGCACTGGTCGCGCGCACGCAGAGACGAGCACAGTGTCCGCGCCGGCTAGTTCTCTCAGGCCATATCCGGTCTCCAGCCGTAGCCCAGCGGCAGTGTGCAACACCCCAGGCTGGCTCGCGCAGAGCCGCATCTCATACCACGGATCAGCGAGATCGCTGCGGTCCACGCCGAACACCTCGCAGGCCACCGCAAGCTCGAAGATCGGCGCTCGGTCAGTGACGGCGACTGCGACGATATGTCGCCCGCGGCTCATGGCAGAAACCTATCGGAGGGTGGCACTCCTGTCACTGGTCGAACGATCTACGCCGAGCAAGGCTCGAAGGGTGGCTACCGCGGCTGCGAATTCGGCCAATACGCTTCCGGCCGGTCGCCTTTCAGCGGCGCATGGCGTGGCGCTCTACGTGGGTGCCGTTCTCGGTACAGGTGTGATCGCGCTGCCCGCGCTTGCCGCACGCGCAGCAGGACCCGCATCCCTCTTGGCCTGGTTCGGCCTGGTGCTCGCGTCGATCCCGCTGGCGGCCACCTTTGCGGCACTGGGTGCGCGGTATCCCGACGCGGGTGGGGTCTCGACGTACGCGCGACAGGCGTTCGGGCCCCGCGCCGCGGCGGCGGTGGGTTGGTGGTTCTACGCCGCCGTGCCGGCTGGCGCGCCCGCGGCCGCACTTTTTGCCGGCGGATACGTCGAGGCGGCATTCGGCGGCGGCCGGACCATGGTGCTCGCCACCGCTGTTGGCCTTTTCGTCGTGGTTGGGGTGGCGAACTATTTCGGCGTGCGAGTGTCCGGCGGGCTGCAGCTTGGGCTGGCCGCCGTGCTGGCCGCGGTTCTGGTGGTAGCGGCGGTGGCTTCGCTGCCACACGCGCGGTGGAGCAACATGCATCCGTTCGCGCCACACGGCTGGCTTGCCATCGGCTCAGCGGCCGCACTGCTCGTCTGGAGCTTTGCCGGCTGGGAGGCGGTCACTCACCTCGCCGCCGAGTTCCGTCGTCCCGCTCGGGACATACCGCTGGCTACGGGCGCTGCGATCGTGATCGTTGGCGCGCTCTATCTCGCCATCGCGGCTGCGACCATCCTCGTCCTCGGCACGAGCGCGGGGGATTCCGACGCGCCACTCGCCGAGTTGCTGGCCCGCGGCATAGGTGGACCGGCCCGGTCAGTGGCCGCGATCGTCGCGGTCCTGCTGACACTGGGCGTCATGAACACCTACTACGCCGGCGCGGCGAAGCTTGGTGCGGCGCTCGGTCGAGACGGTGCTCTGCCGGCATGGCTTGCCCGCGGGAGTCAGGCTGGGGCAGTGCCGCGGCGCAGCCTCGCGCTCACCATCGCATGCGGTGGGGCCGGCCTGATGGTCGCGGTCATAACAGGAGTGGACACCGCTCCGCTCGTCCTTGCTACCACCGGTTCGTTCGTGGCGGTCTACGCGCTCGGCACGGCTGCGGCGATCCGCCTGCTGCCGCGGGGTTCGGGTGGCTGGTGGACGGCCGTGCTCGCATTCATCACCGTGCTGGTCCTGGTCGTGACCACAGGTGTCTACCTCGTCTGGCCGGCGGTCGTCGGCCTGGCAGCCATGCTCTACGTTCGCGGGAGCCCTGCACGTCGCAGCCGTTCACGCGGCGGCCCGGCTGGCACGCCGCGGCGGCAGAACAGGGGAAACGCCTGTCCCGCTGCGGAATAGGGATGCGGGTCCCTGCCACGAGAAACTGCCGGTCTTCTGCCTGCCGTTCTTCCTGGTCTCCTGCCTCCGCCGGGGATAGCTTCCGCCCTGATGCATCGGAAGAGCCCCTGGCGAGACCAATGAAGAGCAAGGCTTAGGAGGGGCCGTGCGCGGCAGAGGGATCATCCTGGTCACACTGTGCTCGGCAGCGCTGATCATCAACCTGGACACCACGATCGTGAACGTGGCGCTGCCTTCGCTGGTGCGCCAGATCGGGGCGACCACGACAGATCTGCAGTGGGTAGTGGATGCCTACAACCTGGTGTTCGCGGCACTGATCCTGGCGGCCGGGAGCCTGTCGGATCGGCTGGGGCGCAAGGGCATGCTGCTGGCGGGCCTAGGGGTATTCGGGGCCTCCAGCCTGGCCGGGTCGTTCGCCACCTCACCCGGGGGGCTTATCGCGGCGCGGGCGGTGATGGGCCTCGGCGCGGCGATGATGTTCCCGGCCACACTGTCGCTGCTCACCAACGTGTTTACGGCGCGGCGGGAGCGAGCGATGGCGATTGGCCTGTGGGGGGCCAGCGCCGGGGTGGGCATCGCCCTCGGCCCGATCGCGGGCGGCTGGCTGCTTGAACGATTCTGGTGGGGAGCCATCTTCGTGGCCATGGTCCCGGTAGCCGCCGTGGTTGCGGTGCTGGTGGCCTGGCGGGTGCCGACGTCCCGGGATCCAAGCACGCCGTCGGTGGACTGGCTTGGCTTTGCCCTGTCGACGGCGGGGATGGGCTTCATCGTGTACGGCGTCATCCAGGCGCCCGTGTGGGGCTGGACGGCGCCGGCAACCATCGGCGCGCTCGCTGTGGGCGTCGCGAGCCTGGCGGCCCTAATCGTCGCGGAGCTTCGCACTGCCACGCCCATGATTGACATGGGCCTCTTCCGAGATCCGCGGTTCACCGCTGCCAGCGGCTCGGTGGCGATCGCGTTCTTCGCCCTGCTGGGATTCATCTTCCTGATGACCCAGTACTTCCAGGTGGTGCGCGGCTACAGCGCGCTGGATACGGGGGTACGGCTGCTGCCGGTTGCCGTGTCGGTCGGCGTTGCGTCTGTGGTGGGGACCCGGCTGGCTGTCCGGATCGGCAACAAGATCATCGTCGGCGGCGGGATGCTGTTGTTCGCTGCCGCACTGGCGTGGATCTCGAATGCCTCGCAGGACACGCCCTACTCCGTCATCGCCGTCCAGATGGTCTTGCTCGGCGTCGGAATGGGGTTCACTCAGGCGCCGGCCACCGAGGCGATCATGGGTGCCGTCCCCGAGTACAAGGCGGGCATCGCCTCGGCGGTCAACGGTTCGACGAGACTGTTTGGCGGCACGCTCGGAGTGGCCGTGATCGGCAGCGTCGCCGCCTCCCTGTACACGAGCCGGCTCACCGCCTTGCTGCCCCCAGGACTCCCGGATCGGGTCGTCACAGCCGCCAAGGGATCGGTTGGCGGCGCCGCGGCCGCCGCCGAGCAGCTCAGCCGTGCTGGCCTCACCGGCCCCGCGCAGCGGCTTGTCGACGCCGCAGACGCCGCCTTCTTGCACAGCCTTACCGGCGCATGCCTTGTCGCTGCGGGGGTCGCTGCTGGCGGCGCGCTGATCGCAGCACTGTGGCTCCCTGCCCGCCCCCGAGCCTTGCAGGAGCCAGCCCAGCCAGCGCCAGGCCCCGTGCTCCAGCCGACCGACGGGTAGGCCAGCGTCAACCCGGGGCTTTAGTCACCCCGAATGGCGGGCGTGTAGCGGAGCAGGACGTTTCCGGACGCGAACGGCCTGGCCTCAAGCAGGGCCAGGCCAATCCGGTGGTCTGCAGTCTTGAACATGGACTTTCCGGCGCCAAGAATGATCGGATTCACCATGATCCGCAGCTCGTCGACGAGCCCCGACGGCAGCAGATCCACAGTCAACGCCGAGCTACCCAAGATTGCGATGTCCTTGCCCGGCTCCTGCTTGGCCTCGGTGAGCTGCTCAGCGACGTTGTCCCTGATCAGCCGACTGTTTGCCCAGTCGACTTTGTCGAGTGTCCGCGAGATGACCAGCTTGGGCATCTCATTCATCATCGCGGCAACCCGCGGGTCGTCCTCCTTTGCTGCAGGCGTCGGCCAATACGACGCCATCAGCTCATAGGTGACCCGCCCGAACACGAGCGTGTCGACCTCGTCGAGCTGCCTCACCGAGAACTCGTTGAACTCCTCGTCAACGAGCGGCCAGTCGAACTCCTGGTTCGGACCCTCGTAGTAGCCGTCGACCGTCGCTACCAAGAAGGCGAACATCTTCCTCATGTGGCACATCTCCTCTCCGCAGGTACTGCTAAATCAGCGTTGCATCGCTGCGGCGCCTCCGGCAGGCAGAGCGGATGCTCCCAGGGTCTTTGGACCCACGGTGCGCGTGCCACCTGCCGATCCCTTCACCGAAACTGGCTTCCGTTCTCTGCGCAGCCCTCGCCGGTCAGCCGGTGAAGAACTGGGTCAGGATGGGGGCGATCGGCTCGGGGGCGACCCCGTGGTCTTGGCCGATCAGGGTTTGGCGTACCGCATGGGGAAGTGCCTTGCCGAGGGCGTCTGCGCCCACGCTCATCCATGGGGACTGGCCGCCGTCGAGGACAAGCGTGGGCACGGTGACGCTTCGCCACCGCTGCGCTGCCGCTGGCGTACCGGACATGCTCTCGCCTACGACGGTTCCGTCGTACGCGAGGGTGTGAGCGACCGCCTCCATGCCCGCC
>JBKPTD010000104.1:0-10764 GCA_046735375.1 Actinomycetota bacterium
CCGGAGCGGTTCGCCGGTGCGTCGTTACCCCGGGATCGCCCTGGTTCGCCCGATCATCGAAGGGCGATCCCATGGACACGAAAACGATCCTGTCGACGTTCGAGGACTTCTTCTCCGAGCGTGGACACATGCGCCATACCGGCAGCTCGCTGATTACCGAGCCAGGCGATCCGGTGCTGTTCACCACATCGGGCATGCATCCACTGACGCGCTACCTCGAGGGAGAGCCGCACCCGCGCGGGCGGCGGCTGATGAACCTGCAGCGCTGCCTGCGCACCACGGATCTGGACGAGGTCGGAGATCCGTCGCACCTGACCCTGTTCGAGATGCTCGGTACCTGGTCGCTAGGCGACTACGACCATCCGCAGAGCATCCGCTGGGGTTATGAGCTGTTGACCGACGGCTTCGGCTGTCAGCCGGACCACCTCTACGTGACCGTGTTCGGCGGGGACGATCAGGTGGGTCCAGACACCAAGACGGTCGACGTCTGGCAGCACCTTGGCGTTCCGGTCGAAATGCTCGGCGAAGACAACTGGTGGTCGAACGGGCCGACCGGACTGTGCGGCACAGACACCGAAATCTTCTTCTGGACCGGAGGGTCGCCGCCGGTCGGGACACCGAGCACTGATGACCGCTGGGTTGAGGTGTGGAATCACGTCAACCTGCGGTTCTTCCGGTACGGCGACGGCAGCCTGCGCCCGCTGGATCTGCCAAGCGTCGATACGGGCATGGGTCTCGAACGCCTGCTGATGCTGCTGCAGGGGAAGAATTCGGTGTTCGAGACCGACCTGTTCAAGCCCTGGCTACGGTCGCTCGGCGGGTTGTGGCATCCGCAGGAGCAATCGCTGCGGGTCCTGACCGATCACCTGCGGTCAAGCATCGTCGTGGTCGGCGATGGCGTGCGTCCGTCCAACACCGGTCGTGGTTATGTGCTTCGCCGGCTGATCCGACGGGTGCTCACGACCCTGTGGAATACCGTCCCGACGGGCACACTTTCCGATCTTCCGCCCGAACTGATCGAGCACACTCTCGACCACTTCGGCCAGAGACCCGTTCTGGTGATGGACGTGCTGCTGGACGAGGAGCGGACGTTCGTATCGACCCTGGACCGCGGACGCGACCGGGTACGCCGGATGCGCAGCCGAGGCCCGCTCACCGATTCCGACTTCCAGTTTCTGTACGAGACCCACGGCCTGCCGCGGGACCTCGTCCGCGTACTTCTCACGGAGATCAGCTGACTTCCACGGGTGATCGTCGTCGCTTGGGCAGCCGCAAGCATGGCGCCGTGCTGCGACCGCAACGCGGACATGCAGAAGCCACTCAGACTTAGCGGGAAAGCGAGCCGTGCTAAGTCACAGATAATGCCCCGGCAAGTGCGCTCACCGACCATCGGGATGACGGCAGCACAGGGCTGTCGACAAAGGGGGAGAGATGGCAAACATCCAGTTCCCGAACGGTAACGGCACACTGAGCGTGACCGTGAAGGACAACAACGGCGCGCCGTCGAGCGTGCTGGAGGCCGACCAGGACTTCACCATCGACGCGAAGTGGAGCATCGACAAGTACTCCGCTGCCGCGCTCGGCGGACAGTGGGAGCTCGCTGCGTACGTCGAGTCCATCGGCGCAGGCCCGGAGAAGCAGATCGGCAAAACCGCGGTGGTTCTGCTCAACGGTGGCACCAGCTACAGCGCAACCATCAAGGTGCCGGCGGGCACGCTGCCGGACGATCCGGCGCCGCCCACGTCGGGCGTCTACAAGCTGGTGACGGTGCTCCTGCTGCGTGGGCCGTTCGGCAAGGTCAGCGACGTCGCGGGCTTCGTCGAGGGGCCGATGCTGCGCATCGGCTGACAGCACACAAGAGGGATCGGGTGGCGACCTCGTCTGGAGGTAGCCACCCGGCTTTCATGTCTGGCGGACGACCGGCCGATCGAGCACAACACCGCCCAGGGAACCCTCATGAAGGGCGGACCGGTCGCCATGGTCGATCACGACCATCTCACCGCGGTACCGATCGATCACCACGCGACGCCCGCAGTCGTCCCGCTCACATTCGAAGAGCAGACCACCCGAACTGGCCGTCACGATGAGGTGGTGGATGTCGTCGGTCATGCTCCGGATGGTACGCCTCAGGCGGTACGGAGCGTCCGGTTCCGCTGTGGATGACGCAACGACGAGTACAGCGCCGTCGAGTCCGCCGAGGGATGCACTTGAAACGCTTCCCAGAGCGCGGCGGCCATCCGGCGATACTGGCTGAGGGCCATGTGCCGCTGCCCGGCCTCTGAGTAGCAGGTCATGAGACGGCGGTGAACCCGCTCGTTACACGGGTCGAGCGTCAGGGTCTGCCTGGCCAGCAGAATCGCCGGGCCGTAATCCGCTCGCTCGAGGTAGAGGTCAAGCAGCCGGGTCTGGATCTCAACGGCCTGCAACCGCAGCCTTTCGCGCGGAGACGCTGCCCACTCTGTGTATGGCTCCTCCGCCAGGAAGTCACCCTCATACAGCTGGCATGCGGCTTCGTACGACCGCAGAGCGGTCTCCCGGTCGCCGGCTCGGTCGGCACTCCGGCCGGCGTGGCAGCTTGCCTCGAATTGCTCGACATCGCTCCAGACCGTGACCTGATCGCTGATCCGGTAGCCGGCGAAGCGCCGCTCGATCACCGGCTCGGGGCACGCAGCCCCGAGCGCCCTGCGCGCCAGGCTGAGCGACACGTGCAGGTTGTTGCGCGCTGCATCCAGCTCAGCCGCGGGCCAGAACACGTCCATGAGCACTTCCTGTGGCACCGGCATTGGCCCATGGGCGAGTAGGTACGAGAGCACGTCACGGCTGCGTCGTCGCGACGCGGTGTCCACCTCGACGCCGTTGATCATTACGCGGAACGTCCCCAAGAAGTGGACAGCCAGCAGCGGAGCGCCCGGCTCATCGGGTACGGTGACGGCCGCGCCGCCCTTGCTCCGCTCACGAGAGGGGGCTGGGCCTTTGCTGGGCGTTCGAGGCTTGAACGAGTGGCGGGCCCTTCCTTCCGCCCCAAGGCCATCGGTGATATCCGGGTGGCCCGGTGCTGCTCTGCGGACCCATGAGTTCGTACTGTCGTTGCGCCATTCGAGGCACCGCACCATGGTCATCGCACACGCATCTCCGCGAGAAGTCGGTGATGCCATGCAGAGGAGGACGTAGTCCGTCCTGATACACGAACTTTGCGACGCTTCGAATTGTTTGAGGCATGGCTAGCGCCAGCTAAACGCGCAGCCCCGAACGGATCATCGCGCCCAACTCGATCACCTTGCTGGCTCGTGACGGGCCAACCAAGGCCGCCTACCAGATCTCGGCCACCCACTCAGGCGGGGGGATGATCCATGAGCTGAGCAGCTTGATCCAGACGAAGCTGATATCGGCCCCGCATCGTGTGCGGCAGGCTGGCCCAGGCATCACCGGGGCGAAGCGTCGCACCTAGCCCCGCCACTGCCTGCTGCTGCGCGAAGCGCAACAGTGCATCCGCGGCTTCGCGGCCGTTCTCTCCGGTGATCGACATCCGCGCCGCGATCAGGCCAGCGACAAGCGGGGTCGAGAAGGATGTTCCACTCCAGCGGGCCATGCCATCGAAGTGTGCGGTGGTGTTCTGGCGTGGCGGCTCTTGGTAGGTGTAGTCGCCGGTCGGGAATGCGTTGATCAAATCTTCGCCCGGGGCATACACATCCACCCAGCCACCGAAGTTGCTGAAGGATGCCCGGCTGCGCCAGTTGGCGGCGAGCGCGCCGACCGAGACCGTTCCGTCCATAGCTGCAGGCCAGAACGGCCCGCGGTCTGCATCGTTCCCTGCCGCCGCGACGAGGACGACCCCCTTCTGTCGCCGCAGCCTCGTCGTTACGAACGCACCGAAGCTGAGCAGGCCGGTGGCGTCGGCGGTCTCGGTCCCTGCCGACAAGGTGATGATGTCCGGCTGGAGGTTGGTCAGGACTTCGTCCAGCCGCCCTACCAGCTCCGACTCGATCACGGTGCCCATTGTGGGGAACGCCGCCTGGACATAGACCTCGCATCGCGGAGCGACCGACCGCACGACCCCGGCGATGAAGGTGCCGTGTCCGGCGTATTGATCGAGCTGACCGCTCGGCCGGATCGCCGGGTCCGATTCCCCCTCCACACCGTTCAGCCACGCGTGGGTACCGGTGGCGATTGAGTCGAGACCCGTGTCCACGACGACAACCCGGACCCCCTCGCCATCCGCATGGTCGGTCGCGGGCCAGGGGTCAGGAGCGGTTCCTGCCGGTAAAGGGTCGGGCTCGGTCGCCGGGCAGTGTCCAGCGGCACCGGTGATCGACATGACCATGTCGAGGCCAGCGGCGCCCGGCGGTAGGGCCTTGCGACACTCAGCGAGGGCGGCCAGCGCGTCCGCGTCGGGGCGCAGCCGCAGCAGCGACACCCCCAGCACGACGCCGCGCACTCTCTCGGGTGGCATCGGTTCGGCGTCATCCCCCCACAGCAGCCTGTTGGCCGCCCCGAGATATTCGTCTCGGACAAGCAGGTAGCCCTGTCGGTAGAGATACCTGGCGTCCTCAGGAGTCGAGCCCTTGGGTCCGATACCAACATCCTCGCCGTAGGCCTCCATGATCAGCCGACGCTGGGCCTCCTGCCGGGACAACTCAGGAGGCAGTGCTTGATCCTCTGATCGCTCCATGTCGCTTCTCCTTGCCGCCGCAGATGGCAGAACTACCTAGGCTGGGATGGTGGACGAGGTCGACGATCTACTTTCGCTCGCCCTCTCTCGCCCGGGGGAGGCCTTCGCGCGAGCAAACCGTCTGCTCGCCCAGCACGAGGATGCCCATGTCGCATCGATCGCCAGGCAGACGCGGGCGATCGTACTGCGTGACACCGGACGTACAGAGGAAGCGATCGCGGAACTGCGGAAGGCGTTGCGGCTGGCCAAGTTGTCCGGAGTGCCAAGTCGCGCCGCCGACGTTCAGGCAACCCTCGGCCTGACACTCGGGCTTGCGGGCCGTACCGCGGCCGGCCTGGCGGCTCTCGATGACGCGGTTGCCGCGAGCCGAGGCGTGTACGCAGGCCGCGCGCTGACGCGTCGTGGAGATCTGCTGGCCGTGCTAGGTCGGCACGAGGAAGCGCTTGCTGACCTTGGCCGGGCGATCAATCTGCTGCATCGGGGCGGTGACCAAATATGGGAGGCCCGCGCCCACAGCCACCGGTTTCTGGTCCATATGGCACGCGGCAACGCGAATGCGGCACGGGCGGACCTCATCGTCGCCGAGCGGCTGTTCGCGGCCACGGGTCAGGAGCTTGAGTCCGCGATGGCAGTGCATAACCGCGCCGACGTTGCGTTTCAAGAAGGCGACCTGCCAGCGGCTCTGGGATTCCTCGACCAAGCCGCCGCGCGATACGCGGCGCTGTCCGTACCGATGCCCGAGCTCGCCCTCGGCCGCTGTGCAGTCCTGCTTGCCGCCGGGCTGGCAACGGAGGCGCTGATCGGCATCGAAGAGGAGACCCGGCTCCACCTCGGGCGTGGTGGCGAAGCCACCCAAACCGCTGAACTGCTCCTCGCGGCCGGCCGCGCGGCGCACGCCGCCGGAGACACGAAGCTGGCGGCTGACCGGGCTGTCGCAGCACGTGATCTCTTCCGCAAGCAGCGCCGACCGTGGTGGGAAGCGCGGGCATCGTTCGTCGTGCTTCAGGCCCGCCACGCGGTCGGAGACCGCGGGGCACTGCTGCTAATACGCGCAGGTGAGCTCGCCGATCGGCTCGACGAGTTGCATGCCGAGGAGGCGCCTGCGGCGCACCTGCTGGCAGGCCGACTCGCCCTCGGTCGGGAACGCCGCCCACATGAGGCAGACCGGCACCTGGCCATCGCTGCGCGTTCTCGCCATCGTGGGCCGAGCTTCGGCCGGGCGGCGGGCTGGCTCGCGCAGGCGCTGCGGGCAGAGGCACGCGCCGCAACACCTGCGGTCTTGATCTCCTGTCGCCGGGGGTTGGACGCTGCCGCCGAACACCAACGGCGACTTGGCGCCCCGGAGCTGCGGGCGTACGCCGCCGCGTATGGTGCCGACCTCGCCGCGATCGCCCAGCGACACGCCGTTCACCGGGGCGATGCCCGCATGCTGCTGCAGTGGAGTGAACGGTGGCGAGCCAGCGCACTCACGGTCCCGCCCGTCCGTCCCCCCGATGACCGCGATCTGGCTATAGACCTTGCCGCATTGCGAGATGTCGTGCGGCGCTTGGAAGCTGCTCGGGTCGCAGGCGCACCGGTTACTCGCCTGGTACACGAGCGCCGCCGGCTTGAGACTTCGATCCGGGCCCGTACCCGGCGCACTGCCGGCGCAGACGGACCATCTCTCCAGGTTGCGCCATCGGGCCGTTCCGAGCTGGCAGCCATCGTCGATGGGCTCGGATCCCACCACCTGGTTGAACTCACCGCTGTCGATGGTGTCCTCTATGCAATCACCGTGGTGGGTCGTCGTTTCCGCATGCATGTCGTGGGACCTGTCGGTGACGCTGTACGCGAGGTGGAGCTGTCCCGCTTCATGCTGCGCCGACTCGCCTACGGTCGGACACCGCCTGACGCGCTCGACGCTATCGATGCTGCCGGCCAGATGCTTCAGCGAGCGCTGCTGGGTCAAGCCGCAGCCGATCTCACCGGGGAATCAGTCGTGCTGGTGCCCCCCGCGCAGCTGCACGCGGTGCCGTGGGCCCTGCTTCCCGCCTTCCGTACCACACCCACCGTTGTGGCGCCGTCCGTCCGGCTTTGGCTTAGCACTGAGATCGGCGTGCCACAGCGACGACGTACCGCGCTCATCATTGGCCCTGGGCTAGATGGCGGCGTCGTCGAGGTCAAGCAGATCGGCGCGGGTTATCCACGCGCGGTCGTGCTGAGCGAAGGTCAAGCGACAGCCGATCGAGCGCTTAAAGCACTCGATGGCGCCGGGATCGCGCACGTCGCGGCCCACGGTGTGTTTCGTCGGGAGAACCCGTTGTTCTCGTCGGTGTCCCTGGACGATGGACCGCTGACCGTGTACGACCTCGGCCGACTACGACGTCCGCCGCTGCAGCTGGTCTTGTCGAGTTGCGAGTCTGGGGTTGCCTCGCCAGTGGGCGCCGACGAACTACTGGGCATGGCCAGCGCGCTCATGCCGCTAGGAACGGCGAGCATCCTCGCGAGCATCGTTCCGGTCAACGACGCAGCGACCGCTCCACTCATGGTCGCGTTTCATGAGCGGTTGCGTGCGGGGCTGTCATTTGGCGAGGCTCTCCTAGCTGTCCGAACCGCTGTCGGCCTAGACCCGACAGCGACTGCAACTGCACTGTCCTTCGTAGCGCTCGGCCGATGACTGACGCATCCCGCCTCGTGGTCTACCTTCGAAGTACGTCACAGCCAGACCCAGGGCGTGCTTACCCTGCCGCCAGATTCAGAGCGGTACCGCAGCCGGGCGGGCCCGGAAGTCACGCCAGTAATAAGGAATCGGCCGATGCTGTCCAACTCGACGTGGTGTACGTGTCCGTCGGCCTGCTCCAGGACACAGTCACGGTCAGCTGCGCCGACGAGCTGGCCGACGACCGTCAGCTGATCCGCCTGTCCGCTGACCTCCAGCTCAACTCGAACGCCGCCGCCGTCGAAGGACAACAGGCGAGTATCTGCAGCTTCGGCCGACGCCGCCGTGCGAACCGGATCAAACCGCAGCTCGTCCTCCATGGCCGCGGAATCCGCCACCAGGGCGGCCAACTCGGCGTCGAGTTCCCGGGTGATGATCGCCGCCCGTGCGGCCGCAAAGACCTCATCTGGCACCGGATCGACATCGCGCACAATCCGCCGGAGATTATCGAGATCAGCGTTATCTCTATCCATCGCTCCAACCACCCTCACGTGGAACCGGGGGACGGCACACCGAACGGATAAGCCGCCGCCATCACACTGTCGCGAAGCAGGGCGAGGCACCGCTGCCGGGTAGGACCGATGCTCCCGACGGGCATGTCGAGTGCCGCGGACACCTCCGCATAAGTGGGCGGTGGATCCGACATAAGCACCCGCAGCAGCGCCTGGCAGCGCGGCTGCAGACCCGCAAATGCGCGCCACAGCGCGGCATCGCGCTCGTCGCGCAGCAGCCCGTCGTCCAGCTCGTCACCGCTCGCGGGGATGTCATCCAGACTTTCGGCCGTCATGGTTCGCGCGCTCCGTCGCAGCGCCCCCAGGCACTCCCGCCGCATCGTCGTGACCAGCCAGCTGCCGACGCCATCCGGGTTGCGCAGTTCGTCGAGGTGTTCGACGAGCCGCAGCCACGTCGTCTGTACCGCGTCGGCAGTATCCGTGTGGCTCAATCGCATCCCGCGACCCAGGGACCAGAGCAGACCGGTATAGCGGTCGGTCAACTTCTCCCACGCCTCGGCATCACCGGCGCGGGCCCGGCTAACCAGCTCTCCGGTCTCCGCGTCGCTCAATGAATCCATCCGGGTCCCATTGTCACTGTCCGCATCGGACGATCTCCCCTGACGTGGCACACCAGCACACCACATCATCACCGGCGCCGCCGTCCATCGATCCAGCTCGACGCGGGATTTCATGGGTTGCCGCGTGCCGTTGGACCCATTCTCGTCAATCACCGGCAGCCGGTCCACGGTGGCCGCCGCCAGGTAATCGTCGTCATCTGCCACGTCGATTGGAGCAACGTCGCGGTCGATAAATACCTGCTGCTGCATCCAGCCCTGTCGGCGCGGCGGCGAAGTCTGTCGGGCAGACGTGTATCACGACCCCTGCTTGTTGCTCCTGTAGCAAAGGAAACACGGACTAAGGCATGCAAGCCTGAGCGCCTGAAAGTACGGGGGACGTGAGATGCGCCAGACCCAGATCCGCAAGCCGACCAAACGGACCACCGTCAAAGACCTTGATCTCCGATCTCCGTTGGGTCGCATCCTGCCGTTCTGAGTACGTCCGGTTGTGCACCTCGCTCGGGACGACGGTGACTCATCGCTGCTGAGCCCAGGAAGCCGAGTCGCCGAGAGCATTGAGCGCTCGCGACGCCAGCGCAGCTTCTCCTGTTGTGGATCAGCTCCGTGTGCAGCCCACCGTCGTTCAAGAGTCTTCCGCGGAAGTCTCCCCGGCGCCGGGCCCGACCGGCGAAGAGCCCGTGCGGTCAGTACCACACGTGCTCTCGCCGCTCGGATTGATCGTTCGACTCCCTAATCCGGACGTCAGGCGAACTCGGCTTGGAGGGCTTCCACCACCGGACGCCGACCGGCGAGGCGGGCCGGGATGGCGGTGAGCACAGCCACCGTGAGGACGGTGGCCGGTATGACGGCGAGCACCTGCCACAGCGGCGGGTTCGCCGTCTCGTCGCCGCTGAGGGCGGCGAACAGTGCCTGGCCTCCTGGGATGCCCAGGACGGCGCCGGCGAGTGCGGGCAGCACTTGCGCTGCCGACAGGCCGGCGCTGACCTGGCGCGGGGTGGCGCCGAGGGCGCGGGCAAGCGCGGAGGAGTGCCGGTTGTCCAGCGCGGTGGCCCAGGTGACGACGATGGCGTTGACGGCCGCGAGGGTGGCCAGCATGACCGTGATCACCAGCAGCACTTTGTTCGCTGGCTCGATCGAGGGGTCGGTCCCCCCGACCAGCTGGGCGTCCTGGTGGATCGTTGCGCGGGCCGCCAGCGCGGCGACGATCCCGCTGACTGTGACCGCGATGCTGAGGGTGCTCAGCACGAGACGTCGTGGCCGGCGGGCGGCCACCCGCAGCCCGAACAGCAGCGGGATCGGCAGCCGCGCCGAGACCGCGATCAGCCAGGGGGTGCGCCGGGGTGGGCGGGGTGCATCAGCGAGCGCGTTCACGGTGCTGGTGCGCGCGGCGCGCAAGGCGGGAACGGCGGTCGCGGCCGCCGCCAGCCCTAGGGCCATGGCCGTGACCACGCCGACTGTGGACGGGGTCAGCGATGGTGCGCCCGTGCTGCCGAGCAGGCCGGCGCCGGGGTCGGTGAGCAGCGGAGCGGCCAGCCAGCCGGCGGTTAGCCCGGCCGCGGCGGCGAGCACAGCCACGACGACGTATTCGGCGAGCAGCACGATAGCGACCAGGCTGGGTGTGCCGCCGACCGCCTTGAGCAGTCCCACCCGTCGGGTCTGGTCGGCCATCCGGCCTCCGACCAGCACCGCGACGCCGGCCACGGCGAGCAATCCAAGCAGCCAGCTACCGGCTCGCAGGACCTCCTGCTGGTCCTGCACCATCTTGTCGTGGTCGTCGCGGATGTCCTGCCACGACTCCAGGATTGGTGCGGAACCCATCGTCGAGGCCTGATTTGCGGTGACGAAACCCGGCGCGTCGGTCGGGTCGGCCAGCTTCAGGTTCACCACATAGGACAGGAATCTCTCCGCGGGAGCCAGCCCGCGGACGTCTGCCTCGGTGAGCCAGACCAGACCGGGCTCGACCGGGTCCTCCAGGAAACGATCGTCGCCGTCCGGCGGTGGGCCCTGCGGTTCGGCGTTTTCCATGGCCTCAGCAAACCACGGGCAAAACGGCGCGAAGCACACGTCTGGGTAGGGCCTGGCAGCGGCGGTGACCGCCACACCGACGACCCGGAACGAGCGGCCAGTCACGACGCGACAATCTGGCTCGGACGCCTGGTCGGACAGCTGGGGGAACTCACACAAACGGCTCCTCAGGGTGATCCGGTCCCCCACGCCGACCCCGAGCGCGTCGGCGAAGCCGGCCTCGACCACCACGCCGCCGTCGCGCACCCAGCTGCCCTGGGTCAGCTTCGGCCGGTCGATCGAGGCCGCCGCGGGGTCGCG
>JBKPTD010000105.1:0-12663 GCA_046735375.1 Actinomycetota bacterium
AGCACTCGACCGCATGCGAGCCATGGCAGCGATCGCGAGCCGGGTCTTCCCACTCCCCGTCGGCAGGACGACGAGCGCGCGCCGCTGCGCAATCTCCCACGCCCAGAGTGCCGCGTCCTGGTACGGGCGCAGCTCGACGGCAGACCACGCGCCAGGTGGAGGTGCCGGGGAGCGCACCTCATCCGAGAACGCGATCCCACGTCGCGCCAGCTGGCTGCGGAGCGTGTGAGATCGAAAGGCAGGTGCACGGTAGGCTCGGATGCGCGGGTCCCAGAGGACACCCGCGATCTCCGAGAGGTCGAGGCCAGGATGGGGATCGCGGACGAGTATCGTGCCGCGATCGAAGAGGAGGCGCACGGAGGTGCACCGAGCAACGAGCATGCCGGAGCGACCGGTGTGAGGGTCCACCCCTGTAGCCCCGAGGGCGCGTTCGTGGCGTGGTGATGCAACGACGCGTAACGGGGCGTTTCGGAGGGGCGCCTTGAGCACAACCTGCGGCAACTCGCGGTGGCAGATGCGTCCCGGGAGCGAAAAGTACGAGAGCGCACGGGCAAACCGGCGAGGCTCCTCATAGCCGAGTATTCGACGGCCGCCAGTGACCAGAAGGAGGTCGGTTCGCTGGTTGCCTGCCATCCGCCTCCCCGTGACGTCGGCCGGCCGATCCGCTACGGCTTTCCCTCATGCCGTCCCCACGCCCGTCCCGGAGCCCCGCTCGCCCGCGCCCCGCATCGCCGAGGGCGATGAGCACCCGGCAAGCTCCGAAGGCTTCCCAGCCCGCCACGGTCCACCAGCTGAAGATCGCCCTCCGCCATATCCACCCGCCGATCTGGCGGCGCGTCCAGGTGTCGAGCGCCGCCTCTCTCGCGACCCTGCACGCGGTGCTCCAGCGAAGCTTCGCCTGGACGGACAGCCACCTCCACGAGTTCGAGGCCGGCCGCCGCCGGTTCGGGTCGCCGCAGCTCGATGGCGGGTGGGGCGAGGAGGAGGACGTCCAGGACGAACGCCGGGTGACACTGGGCCGCGTCGCGCCGCGCAAGGGAGCGAAGCTCCTGTACCGCTACGACCTCGGCGACGACTGGCAGCACGACATCGTCGTCGAGGAAATCCTCCCGGCTGACCCAACCAGCCACTCCCCGCGCTGCCTCGACGGCCGGCGGGCGGCGCCGCCGGACGACTGCGGCGGGCCCTTCGGCTACGCGGAGCTGCTCGACGCGCTCGCTGAGCCGACGCGCAAGGACCACGCCGAGCAGCTCGAGTGGCTCGGCGACGGATTCGACCCCGAGGCGTTCGACCTGGCCGCCACGAACCGCGCGCTCGCCCGCATCCGCTGAACGGCGTCACGCGCCGTCCACCACCACCGCCGTGATCGCTGCGCATCGCGCCGCGCGTGCCGGGTCGGCCGTGTCCGATCGCGCGGCCATCTCGGCCGCGAGCCAGCGGCGGAGGCGCTTGCCGAAGCGCGCGCGCCGCAGCGCTGCGGGCACGTCGTCCAGATGGCCGAGGTGGTCGTCGAGGTACGCGTCGAGGAGAGGCGCGAGCACGAGCCGGCTCCGGTCGGGTCGCGTGCGGCGGGCCAGTGCGACGGCCGTCTCGCCGAGCTGCGTGCAGGCCGCGTGCAGAGCGGGCGTGTCGGAGAGCGTGTCGGCCGCAGCGCGGAGGCGGCCCAGCAAGTGGCCGGCTGCGGCGCACGCCACCTCGAGTCGCGCCGCCCCGGTGGCGCGGATGCGATCGACGAGCTCGCCGAGCTCGAGCGCGAGCCGGAGCTGCCGCCCTGTCGGCACGGGCGCCCCGTCGAGTAACGCCTCGATGCGTCGCCGGAAGCCCAGCTCGAGTATCGTGTCGTTGGCCGCGCGGCCGAGCACGTCAGCATAGCGCTCCCGCATGGCGGGCGTCAGGCCGAGGGCGTCGGCGATGCCCTGCACGATGGTGTCGTGCGGCGCAGTGTCCGGGAGCACCGCCCGCGGCGCGCCGCGGCCGGCCAGGGCGTCCTCGACGCGCGCGTAGACCGCGGCGAGTGCGACCCGGCGGCGGCGGTCGAGCGTGTGGTTCGCTTCAGCGGCCACATGACCCAGGACGTCGTCGAGCTCGGCCTCCGTTCCGGCGAGCACGACCGCGGCGTCGTCCACTGTCGCCGTGGCGAGCAGCACGGGCGTCTCGACGCCGATCGCCTCACAGCCGCGCAGATGGGCGTACTCATCGTGGGAGAGCCGCACTTCGATCAGGGGCCCCGTGCGGGAGGCGGCAGCCCAGCGCAAGTCCCAAGCCGTCTCCGCCCATCCCGAGATGACGCAACGGTCGCCACACGTCGCGCACTCCCACTCGACCGTCTCCGTCGCGTCCGAGCGCCGCACGCGGACGTACCCCCTGCACCGCACCCGGCGGGGCGACCGCCGGCAGCGGACCGCCGACCCGCCCCAGGCGCCGCCGGGGCGCACCGTCGCCGCCTCGATGAGCTGGCACCAGTACGCTGCGCGCCGCCCGGGCGGGCCGCCGACCGGCAGGCCGGCGTCGTCGAGGAAGTGACGGAGGTCGGTGATCCAAGAGCCGGGCATGGGCGCAGAGGGGTCAATCCCGGACCACGTCGATCAGCCCGTGTCGGCGAGCGTCTGGAGGGCGATCGTTACGGTCGTCATGCTGATCTCCTTCGCTGAACCCGCTCGGTAGGCGATCACGCTCGCAGCCATCGTCACCGATGTTTCCGAACGAGCGACTCGTTGGAAAACCCTTGTAGCACAGGAAATGCGGGGCGGTGCGCTCCGGGGGGCGCGGCCGATACCTGGAGCTGGGGCGCCCGGCCCGGCGATCGCAAGTCCTGCTCCGCTGTTCATGCCGAGCCCAGCACCTCGATGGAGCAGGTCCTACGATCCCTTGGGATCGCTCGCTCGTGCCTCATTTGGGGCAACGCGCGTTGACAGAACCGACGGTACTCCTTACGCTCAGGGCGTAAGACTTTCGTACCCATGGCAAGCGCTGCAACAAAGGTCGGCCCGAAGTTTCAGGTCACGATCCCGAAGAACGTCCGGGACGCGGTCGGTCTCAAGGTGGGCGATCTGGTCGAGGCCTCCGTCGGACGCGAGGGCATTGTCCTCCGCCAGAAGGTTCTCATCGACAAGCCAGTGAGCCTAGCAAGGCAGCTCGAGGAATCGGAAGCGGCGGTGAAGGCGGGGCGGGTCCTCGGACCGTTCAAGTCGGCCGGTGCCGCAATGAGGGCCGTGAAAGCCCATGCGCGCCGTGCTGACCGAACCGTTCGCCGCTAACCTGATCGCGAGCCCGCCGGAGATCCAGAAGGCCTTCGGCAAGCAGCTCACGAATCTCCTCCGCGACCTGCGCCATCCCTCTTTGCGAGCGAAGAAGTACGAGGAGCGCACAGGCCTCTGGCAAGCGCGGATCAACGACGACTGGCGCATGTTCTTCACCATCGAGGGGGACGTGTATGTGCTGCGAGCGATCACCCCTCATCCCAAGTAGCTCGCCCTCGCTCGCTCCGCGAAGCGCGACATCAGCGTCGCCTCGTATTTTCACCGCACGTGGAGAATCAAGAGGTCACTATCCTCGCTTACGCATCGGTCAGTCTCCATCCAGTCACCATGCCGATGCCTGCCGGGCCTGCCGATAGCTCAGCGCTGAAGCGTAGCCGTCGAATCTTCCAAGGAACGAGCACGCGCCGGAACCTCCCGGCAACCTCCTGCGTCCCTTCGTAATCAGTAGGTCGCCGGTTCGACTCCGGCGGGTGGCTCTCAGCGACGCGAAGCTGTACTCAGCACAGATCAACGAGGGGCTACACGGCTTCGTCGACCGCGGCGCTCGAAGGACCGCGGCCATCCAACCTGCGGCTCGCGTAGCCAGTTCCAGGCGGCCCCAGGGCGGCGCGGCCTTCGGCAGTTCGACGTGGCAGCGTCACTCACCGCGTGCGACTTCCACGACGTCGCGCTCTCTCAATTCGCGTGAGAGGTAGGGTGGGGACGCGGCCGGTCGCGTCCAGAACCTCGATAGAGAGAAGGTCTCCCGCCTCGTCGTAGTCGAGGATCAGTCCCGGCTCATCCTCGTCACTCTCGGCCACGACGCCTCGGCGCCGCGTGACTGTCAGGGTGTCCGTGTCGCTGTCGTACTCGACCTTCATCCAGCCTTCCAAAGCCGACGTCCTTGGGCTTACTCCCGTGAGCCGCTCGCCTTCCCGAGATGTGACGATTGCCTTTGGCGCTCATTTTGTACAAGATGTGCCGATTGCACCCTACTCGGGCGGCTGCCCTGATGGAACATTCAGGAGGCCGTACCGAAGACGTAAGCCAGGGGAGGAGGCGGAAAGGGCATATGCGTAGGATGGCAGCGAGCGAGGCGCGTCGGGACTTCGCGGAAGTCGTCAACCGGGTCGCGTATGGCAAGGAACGCGTGATCATCGGACGGCGGGGCAAGGAGTTGGCGGCAGTCATCCCAATGGCGGACCTCCGCCTCCTGGAGCGCCTGGCCGAGAAACTCGAGGACCGGCTGGACGCAGAGGACGCGCTGCGGGTCGAGGCCGATGAGCGCGACGAGAGCGTGCCGTGGGAGCAGGTGAAGGAGGAGTTGGGGCTTGCGGTACCACGTGGAGGTAAAGCGAAGCGCTCAACGGGACCTCGCACGGCTGCCGGCGCGCGTTCGCGAGGACGTCGCCCGCGCACTCGACGAGCTCGCTGAGAATCCGCGGCCTGGGGCGCCCGCCGGGAAGCCGTTGAAGGGTTACCCAGGGCTCTGGCGGTTGCGGGTCGCTGGCAGCTACCGTGCGGTCTACCGGCTCGACGAGCGCGCGGGGATGGTGCGGGTCAGGCTGATCGGTCATCGGCGCGATGTCTACCGCGACCTACGCCCCGACCTTTGACCAAGGCCCGTCTGCGGTCTTCCGAGCTCACGCGTCACGGTGCACTCGAGGCGCCCGCAGCGGTAGCAATGTGGTAGCAGGGCCCGTATCCCGCTGATCGCACGCGCCAACTCGACGGCGAAAATCATCCGCTCGCCCGACCCGCTATCGCGCGCAAGACGCAGCGCCTCGCACAGCGGGCCCGAGAGGCCCGGACCTCGTCTTCGCGATTGAACGCGAGATGAGCCGCAAGCGTGAGGATCAATGCAAGCTGCGAGCGGTGGCCCGCCTCCTCGTGGACGGCGGCGGCCTCCTCGAGCAGTCGCTCCGCCTACGCGATCAGTGTGCCGGATGGTCCACGAAGGCGCCGCTGGGCGAGCCTGCGAAAGGGCAGTTGGGATCCCCGGGCTGCATCGGCAGCGGTGCCGTTCCGATCGCGGCACTCGCGGATGGCGAGCTGTCGAAGTCGAACAGATCCTCGAGATCGCTGGCGTTCGCATCCCGGGCCGTGAGACTCGGCAGCGAGAAGCGCTTCTCCAGGAGCGCCAGAATCGAGGTATGAGAGCCGATGGTGTGTGACACGTAGTGCGGCTTGGAGAATGGTGAAATGGCGACGAAGGGGACGCGGAACCCGAACTGATTGAACGTCGCGCAATCCGCCGGGTAGGGCCCCGTCGGCGTGAACGTCGGGCAGAGCCCGGGTGCCGCGGATGTCCGGCTGGCGTCGCAGGTCACGCCGCCGCTCGGGGCCTCGCTTGCGGGCGGGTTCGACGCGTCGGCGCATTGCCCCGGGGCGATGCCGTCCGGTGTCGGCGCCCCGCCCTGCGGGACGGGCGGCGGTGCCACATGGTCGTAGAACCCGCCGTGCTCGTCATACGTGAGCAAGAGAATCGAGTTGTTCCAACTGGGGCTATTGCGCAGCGCCGTGATGATCGTGGACACGAAATACTCACCGGCCCGGATGTCCCACGGCGGATGCTCATCCGTTTGGAAGAGCTGGCCGTTGATCATCTGATCGGGGAAAGCGGAGGGATCGACGAAGGCCACGGAGGGCAGCGCGCCGGTCGCTGCGTCGGTTGCGAACGCCGAGACGGGTTTCGTGTGCCCTGCGGACGTCGCAAATATCAGTGAGTATGGAAGATCGGAATAGTAGTCGGTCCACGATACCCCGGCGGTGTCCAACCGCTCGAAGATCGTTCCCGTGATCGGCTTGTAGCCACCGGCAGTGATGGTCTCGCTCGTGGACAAGTGGCCGAACGAGGTCCCCGCCAGGAAGTACGCGCGATTCGGAAAGGTCGGACCGAGGACTGCGGCGAAGTAGCGATCGCTGATCGCGAACGATTCCGCGAGCCCATAGTAGAAGGGCAGATCGACGTCGGTGTAATAGCCCATCGTATCGTGATCGGTTGCTTGATCGATCGGGTTGGCCTCGGCATCGACTCTGACGAACCCCCGATTGGGGCTCCGCCGGAGCATGTCGTTCGGGTGCGAGAAGTTACCCTGTTGATGGCTGGCTACCCAGCCGTGAGTGAGGTCCAGCCCCGTACAGTACCGGGGGTCATGGAAGGATCTGACGGCGCCATGGGTGTTGCTTCGATTTCGGTTCGAGCAGGCGAGCGTTCCCCGTTTCATCTTGCAGGACAGACCGTCGACGCAGGTGTGGTCGCTGTCCACGCACGCGCGGCGTCTCCGCCCCTTGGCACTGTGGTACGGCGTGCCGGGCATGTACGCCAGCACGCCAAAGTAGTTGTCGAACGAGCGGTTCTCCTGCATCACGATGATGATGTGCTCGACGTGCTGCAGATTGCCGTCGGCACGGACAGGCGAGGAGCCGATGACGAGCGTGCAGACGATCACCGCTGCTCCGAGCACCGCACTCCGGATCCGAGAGCGTTTGGCCATGACCTCCCCCTCTTTCCCAGATGGAGCAGGCGATCCCGCTCCGCAGCGGCTGTCTACGCCGGGGCCGGCTCGTCCGGCAAGCGTTTTTTGGTCCCGCTACGGATGGTCGCTGACCCCCGAGGCCGTGCAGGCGCGCTGCGCGCAGGTGCCGTCGACATCGGGGGCGCGGGCTTCGATGATGAGAGCCGATTCGGCCGACTCGACGCGCTGGCCTTGATAGAGGCCCTCGTGGCGCCGCAGTGCGCCGGCGACGACGAGTGTGCCGACGGCGACGTGTGCACGGTGGATGCCCGCGACTCCGTGCGCGGCTGCGTCTCCACCCCGCTCGGCGGTGCCCAGGGAGTGGCCTGCCGACTCGGGCCAGCTCGCGTCTCCCAGCGTGTGCGAGCCCGGGCAAGTCGGCGCCAGGACGGAGGCCGTGATCGCCAAGCGCGTGGGCTCGGCGCTGACGTTGCTCGACAAGGCGTCGCAGGTCTCGGGCGGCACGCGCCAGAAGCTGCTGGGCAAGGTCGCACGGCAGCTCGCCGCCCTGGGGCGCCGCGTGTCACGGGCCGAGGCCCGGGAGACGATTCCGGGCGACTGCGCATCGACACTGGAGGCCTGATCGAGTCGGCGCAGGCGCTGGCGCGTACCGTCGCCGGCTGAGCGTGTGGCCATCTCGCCAGCGGCGGGCTGCTAAGCGCGCCACGCTGCGAGCGGCACAATCGGAGTACCGACTGATTCAGCGGTAGCGCCGCCGGAGGTAAGTTTCTGCTACCTCGCTGCTACCACTCTGGCCCGCACCAGGCGGAACGAGGCGAAAGTCTGGTCAGTCGGGATCCTCCGTTTTCCGCGGGACTAGGTCTTCCCGGTGCTGTTGAGTTTCGCCCCGATCCGGCTTCGTAATCAGTAGGTCGCCGGTTCGACTCCGGCGGGTGGCTCTTTGGGTTGCCCTGTGAGTCCGCGCTGTTCCGGACCCCACCACCTGGCGCTCCGCCAGCGCTGATTCGCTGGCGCCGCTAGTGGTGTCGGTTCCGTCGATCAGTTTCTCGACAGCATCGAGCGGATGCGAAGGCGAAAGGTGGCGCAGATCCGGTGGATAGACAACGCCCGTCACGGAACGGATAGCGATCAGAGTCGGGGCGAGATACAGGGGGTACAGGATGGACGTCCGGTTCTGGGGTACTCGGGGGTCCGTGGCTAAACCTGGTCCAACGACGCTGCGCTACGGGGGGAACACCTCCTGCGTAGAGGTGCGAATCGCGGACGGAACGCTCATCGTCCTGGATTGCGGTACCGGCGCCCATGGCCTCGGGCAGGCGTTGCTGGCCTCCGGCGAGCACCCGCTGCGCGGCCACCTGCTCATTACTCACACGCACTGGGATCACATCCAGGGTTTCCCCTTCTTCGCGCCGCTGTTCGTCCCCGGCAACGAGTGGGATCTCTACGCCCCAGGCAGCGTGGGGCAGCAGCTTGAAACGACGCTCGCCGGCCAGATGGAGTACACGTATTTTCCGGTGACGCTGGAGCAACTCAACGCCACCATCCGGTATCACGACCTCGTCGAGGGACAGTTTGCGATCGCGGGCGTGCGCATCATCACCCAATACCTGAACCATCCGGCACTTGCGCTCGGGTATCGCCTCGAGGCCGACGGCGTCGCTGTGGTCTATGCCGTCGATCACGAGCCCCATGTACGTGACGGATCCGCCACGGGGAGCCTGACGACGCGACTTGCCGGAGCACCGCCGGTGCACCGAGAGGACCAGCGACATGTCGAGTTCTTGGCCGGTGCTGACCTGGTGATCCATGACGCCCAGTACACGGCTGCTGAGTACCCCAAGAAGATCACCTGGGGTCACACGCCCGTGGAGTGGGCGGTGGATTACGCCCTGGCTGCAGGCGCCAAGCGCCTGGCCCTTTTCCACCATGATCCGCTGCGAGATGACGACGCACTGGACGGGCTGGTAGAGATCTGCCGCCAGCGCGTCGGGGCGGCCGGGGGCGGTTTGGAAGTGTTCGCCGCCGCCGAAGGACAGGTACTGGTGCTGACGGAGGGCGAGGGCACGACAGTGCGTTCCGTCAGCTCGACGGGAGTGGCGGCCGGCGGCGAGATGCTGGGGCCGCTGACGGTGCTAGTGGCGGATGACGATCCGACGATCGTGGCGCTCCTGACCGCGACCTTGCAGCAAGATGGCTTTCGAGTGTTGACCGCCGGGGACGGCGAGACGGCCTTGCGCGTCGCGCGTGCCGAGCAGCCCGCGCTGATCCTCCTGGACTGGCGCATGCCCGGGCTCGAGGGGGTCGAAGTCACCCGCGCGCTGCGGGCCGACGCCGATCCTCATCTGCGACGGGTACCCGTCGTGCTGCTGACCGGCGAGACTGGTAGCGAGAACACGGCGGCGGGTTTCGCCGCCGGCGTCACTGACTACCTGACCAAGCCGTTCAAACCCCCGTTCGTGCGCGCGCGCGTGCGTGCATGGCTGGTGCGCGGCGCCGCAGGAGCCAGGCAGGACGTACGACGATGATCGCGGGCGTAGAGGCTCTGAAGTCATGACGACGCACATCGTTCTGTGGCGGGGCGTCCCGCTCACTTCACTGGCACGAGCCACCAGCATCTTCGCCCTCGTGCTTGGCTGGCTCGTGCTCCTCGGCTGGCAGCTCGACCTCCCGATCCTCCGGAGCACCCTGCCCGGACGGGTGGCCATGAACCCGATGACCGCGCTCACCTTCATGCTGGCCGCGGGGTCGCTCTGGCTGCAAGTCGAGCCGTTCGCCGACCGTCGCAAGCTCTGGTGGGCGGGGCGGGCCGCGGCGAGCCTCGTGCTGCTCGTCGGCCTCATCACGCTCGTCGGATATGTCGTGGGGCAGAACCTGGGCCTTGATCAGCTGCTGTTCCGAGGCCGCTTGGAGGGAAACCGGATCGCGCCCAACACAGGTCTCAGTCTCCTGCTTCTCGGCGCAGCGCTGCTGCTGCTCGACTGGGAGATCCGCCCGCAACTATGGCCTGTGCAGTTCATCCTCCTGATTCCGGCCACGATCGCTCTGACCTCTCTCCTTGGCTACGTGTACGGCGTCGGCGCCCTGTACGGCGTCGCCAGCTACATTCCCATGGCGTTGCCCACGGCGGTGACGTTCCTCGTGCTCTCCCTCGGAGTCCTGTTGGCCCGCCCTGCTCGCGGCCTCACCGCGGTCGTCAGTGCCGATGATCCGGGAGGGGTTCTCGCGCGCCGGCTCTTGCCCGCCGCCATTCTGGTCCCAGCCTTCCTCGGCTGGTTGGGACTCGTCAGTGAGCATCGAGGGCTTCTTCCGACCGAGCTTGGGCTGGCGATGATGGTGGTCCTCACCATACTCCTGTTCGCCGCCCTCATCTGGGCAACGTCCCGATCGCTCAACCGTGCGGACCTGGCGCGCCAGGCCGGCGAACGTCGCCTCGCGACCCAGTACGCGACGACCTACGTCCTCGCCCACGCGAGGAACCTCTCGGAGGCGCTGCCGCAGATCCTCGAAGCCATAGGCGAGAGCCTGGACTGGAGCCTCGCCGTCCGCTGGAATGTCGATGCAGAACAGAAGGTGCTGCGGTGTGCCGAGACGTGGATGGCGCCCTCCCGGCGGGGACAGGCACTCGCCGACCAGAGTCGCGGCATCACGTTCCCGTCCGGCGTGGGTCTACCGGGTCGGATCTGGAGCTCGGAACGGCCCGCCTGGATCGTCGACGTGCAGCGGGATCCGAACTTTCCCCGGGCTCCGAGCGCGGCCAAGGATGGCCTCCACGGCGCGTTCGGCTTCCCCATCGTGGGACCCAGCGGATTCTTGGGCGTCATGGAGTTTTTCAGCCCGGAGACCCGCGACCCTGACAACGCTCTGCTCCAGATGTTCGACGCCGTCGGGCGCCAGATCGGCCAGTTCATCGAACGGAAGATGGCCGAGGTCGAACTGGAGCGTGCCAAGCGGGCGGCGGAGGCTGCCACCGAAGCCAAATCCGAATTCGTCGCCAACATGAGTCACGAGATCCGGACGCCGATGAACGCCATCATCGGGATGTCGAGCCTCTTGATTGACACGCGACTCGACGACCAGCAGCGGGAGTGTGCCGAGACGATCCGGACCAGCGGGGACCATCTCCTCACGATCATCAACGACATCCTGGACCTCTCCAAGATCGAGTCGGGCAAGCTGGAACTCGAGGAGGCCCCGTTCGACGTTCGCGCGTGTATCGAGGAATCCCTGCAGCTAGTCGCCCCGAGCGCCCGGGCGAAGAACCTGGAACTCACGTACCTCCTCGAAGACGCAACGCCCACCGGGCTGCTCGGCGACGCCGGGCGGGTGCGACAGATCCTGGTCAACCTGCTGGGCAACGCGGTCAAGTTCACCGACGCCGGCGAGATTAGCCTGGCTGTTACCGCCCAGGCCCTCGCCACTCGGCGCCACGAAGTTCATTTCGCCGTCAAGGACACGGGCGCTGGGATCCCGCCTGACCGCTTGGACCGTCTCTTCAAGTCGTTCAGCCAGGTCGATGCGTCCACGACCCGCCGCTACGGGGGCACGGGGCTCGGGCTCGCCATCTGCAAGCGCCTGAGCGAGCTCATGGGTGGACGGATCTGGGTGGAGAGCGAGCCCGGAAAGGGGTCGACCTTCCACGTGACGATCGTGGCCGATTCGGCCGAGCTCCGCGAACCGGAGGCGTTCGCAGGCAGCGCAGCCGAACTCGTCGGCAAGCGAGTGCTCATCGTGGACGACAATGCCACCAATCGCCGTCTGCTGAAGCTTCAGACCGCGAAGTGGGGGTTGTTCAGCCGCGACACCGAGTCGCCCGCGGAAGCGCTCGCGTGGATCCGGCAGGGCGATCCCTACGACGTGGCCTTGCTCGACTACCAGATGCCTGGCATGGACGGTCTCGCGCTGGCCCGCGAGCTGCGGAAGCTGGCAGAAGCCCGGTCTCTGGCGATCATTCTGCTCTCATCCGTCGGGCAGTTCCCTGCCGACCTGGGAGAGGGCGACGTTGCGGCGGTGCTCTCCAAGCCCCTGAAGCTCTCCCAGCTCCGCGACGGACTCCGGACGGTCCTCGCCGAGGGCCCTGCCGCCTCGGGAACGGTGGTACGTCCAGCCGAGTCCACTCCGGCGGTCGCCGAACCCTTGCGGATCCTGCTCGCCGAGGACAACGTCGTCAACCAGCGAGTGGCCGTGCGAACCCTGGAACGGCTCGGACATCGGGCCGACGTGGTCACGAACGGGCGCGAGGTGCTGGAGCGCCTGAGCCAGGTCACCTACGATGTCATCCTCATGGACGTCCAGATGCCGGAGATGGATGGTCTCGAGGCGAGTCGCGCCATCTGCGCGCGGTGGTCCGCGGCGGAACGTCCTCGCATCATCGCGATGACCGCGGCGGCGATGGAGGGAGACCGCCAGGCATGTCTGGCGGCGGGGATGGACGATTACATCATGAAGCCCGTGAGCCTCGATCAGCTTCGCCGAGCGCTGGGGGATTGCCGTCCCCAAGGGCGGAGGTCTGACGCGGGTGAGGTCGCTCCCGACGAATTCCGGCGTGAGGACGTCGTGGACCGAAGCCTCCTCCACCAGCTCCAGCAGGACCTCGGCGGCGCCGAGACGCTGCGGTACGTCATCAGGACATTCCTTGAAGCAACTCCGGGTCTGCTGACCGTGCTCCGGGACGCCGCTGCTCAGGGAGACGCCGCGGCGATCCAACGCGCTGCCCATACTCTCAAGGGCTCCAGCGCGACCTTGGGCGCGCTAGGCCTGTCCGGTCGCTGCGAGGAACTCGAGCGCTTGGGCCGGACGGGGGACGTGCAGGTCGCTCGGTCCTTGGTCGCGGTCGTCGAAGCTCTGTACGGCGCCGTCGAACTGGCCTTGAACGCTGAAGTCGACCACCCTTCGGCCTGATAAGCGGCTCAACCCGCCGGCGCTCGGGCGCGTGCTCGGGCTCGCGC
>JBKPTD010000106.1:0-6667 GCA_046735375.1 Actinomycetota bacterium
AGGGGCGGAGCAAGCGGTGGCCTCGAGCCAGGTCAGTGCGTTTCGGTGATCTTCTTGAGCGCTCGCGGAAGGTCTGGGTCGAGGCCACGCCCAATGGCGATCTCGTACGCAAGCAGCTGCAGCGGCAAGATCTCCAGAATCGGCGAGACCTCTTCGGCAACACCCTCGGCCAGTGTGAAGCCGACCGTTCCGTGGGCTACCGCCGCAGCCGTCCCCACGACACAGACGTCCGCCGATAGCTCCCTCAGGCGGTCGAGCACGTCATACATTGCCCGTTCGCCAGCGCCGTCAGGCACGACCGCGACGACGGGGATCTCGCTGTCGACCATGGCGAGCGGACCGTGCAGGAGATCGGCACCGGAAAACGCGTGCGCGGCGACGTAGCTCGTCTCCATGATCTTCAGCGCGGCCTCGCGGGCGGTTGCGTACGCATAACCGCGCCCGGTGATCACTAGGCGGTCAGCAAAGCGATACCGATGGGCGATCTCCCGCACCTCAGACTGGCGAGCAAGCAGTGTGGCGGCGGCCTCCGGCAGACCTATGGCGAGCCGGCCGTCGCCGCCGTGCAAAAGGTCGATCAGCAGGTAGAGAGTGAGCAGCTGCGCCGTATAAGTCTTCGTCGCCGGTGTTGCCTTCTCCTGGCCCGCGAGGACGTCGAGGGCAAGCTCACACACCTGGTTGAGCGGCGAGTCAGGTGCGTTAGTCACGGCGAGAGTCAAGGCACCACAGTCCCGCGCGACCCGTGTCGACTCGACTAGGTCGGGTGATCCGCCGGACTGGCTTATCGCCACCACCAAGCACTCGCGCAGGTCAGGTCTGGCGCCGTACAAGGTCGTGGTAGACGGTGAGGTCAGCCCCGCGGGCAGCCCAAGCAGGATCTCGACGAGGTATTTGGCGTACAGCGCGGCATTGTCGCTCGTCCCGCGGGCGGTGAGCAGGACGAAGCGGGGTTCCTTGCCCCTGATCGCCTCAGCGACCTGGGCGATTGCGGCGGTCCCTCGGTCGAGAACCCGGCGGAGGACAGCCGGCTGCTCGGCCACCTCGGCCGCCATCAAACGGCCGAGGCCAGCGCTCGGGGTGTCGGGCATGGCGCCCACGATAGGGCAGCCGGCGATCAGCCCCACGGCAGCGCGGTAGGGTGCCAGCGGTGAGCGTCTTGATCGTGAGCGGCACGGACACGGGTGTTGGCAAGACCGTGGTCACCGCCGCCGTCGCGGCGCTCGCGGCAACCCGTGGTGCCACGGTGGCTGCCGTCAAGCCGGCGCAGACGGGTGCCGCACCCGATGAGGCCGGCGACCTGGATACGGTGCGGACGCTCGCCGGAGTCAGCGATCTTCACGAGTATGCGCGATATCCAGACGCGCTCTCGCCGGCTGCAGCCGCGAGGCAGGCGCACCGACCGGCCCTCGAGCTCACCTCGGTGGCCGAGCGAATCAGGGAGCTGGCCGAACGCCGCCGGCTCGTGATCGTCGAAGGCGCTGGCGGTCTCCTTGTGCGCTACGACGAAGAGGGGACCACCATCGCGGATCTGGCACGCATGCTGCATGCGCCGGTCCTCGTCGTCTGCAGAGCGGATCTCGGTACGCTGAACCACACCGCGCTCACCCTTGAGGTGCTCGCGGGTCACGGACTGGATCTCGCGGGGGTCGTCATCGGATCCTGGCCGGACCAGCCCGACCTTGCGTGTCGCTCGAACATCCGCGACCTGGAGACGCTCGCCGCCCGGCCGCTCTCCGGTGTGCTCCCTTCGGGAGCAGGCGGCTTAAGCTCGGCCGAGTTCTTGCTCGTCGCCCGCATGGGGTTAGCTCCGGCACTCGGCGGGACCTTCGTACCAGCGGACTTCCGGCACCGGCACGAGCCCGGCGCCGGCGGGACGAACCCTGAGTAGCGGGACATCCACATCGAATGAGTCGGCGACCAGGAGAGGCGGCCGCATGGCGGAGCAGAGGGAGCGTCAGGTGCTAGCGGCTGCTCATCCGGACTGCGACATTTTGGCGGCGGCGTACGAGCAGGTTCTCGGCCACGGCCGCCCGCTTGACCAGGCGCAAACGCTGGCCATTCTGGAAATGCCAGATGATCGGCTGGACGAGCTCCTCGAGCTGGCCCACGCCGTACGGGTGCGGTGGTGCGGTCCGGAGGTCGAGGTGGAGGGCATCGTCTCGGTCAAGACCGGCGGCTGCCCTGAGGACTGCCACTTCTGCTCCCAATCTGGCCAGTTTGCCTCTCCGGTCCGATCGGCGTGGCTGGACATCCCGTCGCTGGTGGCTGCCGCCAAGCAGACCGCCGCGACCGGAGCGACCGAGTTCTGCATAGTCGCCGCGGTCCGCGGGCCCGACCAGCGGCTGATGCAGCAGATGCGTGACGGGGTACGTGCGATCAAGGACGCAGTGCAGATCAATGTGGCGGCTTCGCTCGGAATGCTGACCCAGGACCAAGTCGACGAACTCGTGGCGATGGGTGTCCACCGTTACAACCACAACCTCGAGACGGCTCGGTCCCACTTCGCCCGTGTGGTCACCACCCATACCTGGCAGGAGCGCTGGGAGACGCTGCGGATGGTGAAGGCCGCCGGCATGGAGGTGTGCTGCGGCGGGATCATCGGGCTCGGCGAGACCATCGCCCAGCGAGCCGAGTTCGCCGCGCAGCTCGCCGAGCTCAGCCCGCACGAGGTTCCGCTGAACTTCCTGAATCCCCGGCCGGGCACACCCTTCGGGGACTATCCCGTCGTCGACCCCCGCGAGGCACTGCGTACGATCGCCGCGTTCCGGCTCGCCATGCCGCACACGATCTTGCGGTACGCCGGCGGCCGCGAGATCACCCTCGGTGATCTGGGCACCAAGCAGGGGATGGTCGGTGGCATCAACGCCGTCATCGTCGGGAACTATCTGACGACGCTGGGCCGGTCCCCCGAGGACGACCTGGACATGCTCACCGAGCTACAGATGCCCCTGAAAGCGCTCTCCTCCACCCTCTGAGACGGTCCCCGCATCCCTGCTGGCGGCGTTGTCGTCGGTCAACGCACAACCAGTGCGCCTCCCTCCTCCGCCTTGCCAGCCGGGCGCGGATAACCGCCTCACACCACCGACAAGACATTTTCAGCGCTCTCCTCCACCCTCTGAGACGGTCCCCGCATCCCTGCTGGCGGCGTTGTCGTCGGTCAACGCACAACCAGTGCGCCTCCCTCCTCCGCCTTGCCAGCCGGGCGCGGATAACCGCCTCACACCACCAACAAGACATTTTCAGCGCTCTCCTCCACCCTCTGAAACGGTCCCCGCATACCTGCTGGCGGCGTTGTCGTCGGTCAACGCACAACCAGTGCGCCTCCCTCCTGGCCGCGTTGCCGTGGTCGACTCCTGGCGAGGTGGTCGTGCACCCGAGAACCGAGGCGAAGGGTCGGGTAGCGTGCGGCGGAGCCGTTCTTCGACGAACAGCGGAGGTCAGCGGTGACTGAGGTCACGTCGACGTCAGCCGAAGGCCCGCCGCCTGGCGGCACCGCCGAGCCGGATGAGGTCGCCTACGGTGCCCGGATGGAAGGACACGGCGGCGAATTGGCCGTAGCGGTGGCGAGAGGGTACGGCGTCGACACGATGTACACGCTCTCCGGCGCTCACGTCTTTCCTCTTTATGACGCTGCGGTCAAAGGCGACCCGCCATTGCGGCTGATCGACGTACGGCATGAGCAGACCGCTGTGTTCGCGGCAGAGGCGACGGCGAAGCTCACCCGCACACCCGGTCTGGCCGTACTCACCGCCGGTCCGGGCGTGACCAACGGCATTTCAGCCGTGACAACGGCTCATTTCAACGGCTCCGCGGTGGTCGTCCTCGGGGGCCGCGCGCCGGCGTGGCGATGGGGCTCGGGCAGCCTGCAAGAGCTCGACCATCCGCCGTTGCTCGCACCGGTTACGAAGCTCGCGGCGACCGCCCGGTCGACGGAGTCGATCGCGGACCGCGTCGACGAGGCATTCCGCGCTGCAACATCGCCGCATCGCGGGCCAGCTTTTCTTGATGTGGCGATGGATCACCTCTACAGCCGAGCCGAGGTAGCGCTACCGCCGGCGCCGGCCGGTCGGCCGGTAGCTCCGGACTCTGAGGTACTCGCCGACGTCGCCGAGGCGCTTGCGCAGGCCGAGCGACCCGTTCTGGTCCTCGGCTCGGATGTATGGGCGGACGGCGCTGAGGAGGCGGCCAGGAGAGCGGCCGAGGCGATCGGGGTGCCAGTCGTCGCGAACGGCATGGGACGCGGCATCCTCCCGGCTGGGCATCCGCAGCTCGTGACGAAAGCACGCTCGCTCGCGCTAGGCCAGGCTGACCTGGTCATCGTGGTAGGTGCGCCGCTCGATTTCCGGTTGGGCTACGGCTCCTTTGGCGGAAAGGAAGCAGCTGCCTCGTCGGGCGGGGACACCCAGAACCCCCACGAGGTACCGCCGGCGCGCGTCATTCACCTCACCGACTCGCCTGATCAAGTTGCCCGGCACATCGCACTGGCCTCCACGACCTCTGGAGACCTCTCACTGATCTTCGACGGCCTCATCGAGGCCTGGGAGCAGCAGCTCCGCAGGCCTGCCTGGGAGCACTGGCTCGGCCGGCTTGCAGACGCGGTGACTACGACCGCGGAAAAGGAGACCGAGCTGCTGAGCTCCGATGCCGACCCGATTCATCCCGCGCGGATCTACGGGGAACTGGTGCGGCGGCTCGAGGACGATGCCGTGGTCATCGGGGACGGCGGCGACTTCGTATCCTTCGCCGGGAAGTACATCGAGCCGCGGCACCCGGGCGGATGGCTCGACCCGGGGCCGTACGGCTGCCTCGGTACCGGTCTCGGCTATGCCATCGCTGCCAGGCTCGCTCGGCCGTCGTCGCAGATCGTGCTCATGCTCGGCGACGGCGCAGCCGGCTTGTCCCTGATGGACGTGGACACGCTCGTCCGGCACGGGCTCCCGGTCGTGATGGTCGTCGGCAACAACGGGTGCTGGGGCCTGGAGAAGCATCCGATGCGCTTCCTCTACGGGTACGACGTCGCCGCCGATCTGGCCCCGCAGACCCGCTATGACTCCGTCGTCTCCGCCCTCGGCGGCGCCGGCGAGCTCGTCACCGCACCGTCTGACATCGGGCCCGCCCTCGATCGCGCCTTCGCCGCGAACGTCCCTTACCTGATCAATGTGATCACGGATCCGGCGGTCGTCTACCCGCGCACTACGACCGGCATCTGATCGGCCCCGCTCGCGACTGCCCACGTCCAGGGACCGGGTCGCGGGCCGGCTCAGTGAGGCAACTCTCCGCCGTTGCCCAACCTTGCAAGGAAGCGCTCACGATCGACAACGACGCGGGTGATCTGTCCGTGGGCGACGACGGTCGCCGACTCGTCGAGCGCCGCGACCTCCAACCTCAGCAACCGGCCGTCGGCGTGGACGAGCTGCGCATTGACTGTCAGGCGGCCGCCGACAGGGGTGGCACGCAGATGATCGAGCTGCACGCGGCTGCCGACGCTTGTCCTCCCCTCGTCGAGACCGCTCGCGATGGCCAGGACTGTCACGGCTTCGCACCAGGCGAGCAGCCGTGGCGTGGCGAGCACCGGCACCAGACCGCTGCCCAGGGCGAGGGCGGTGTCGGCATCTGTGACGTCGAAGGAGGCGCTGGCGGTGAGACCGGGGCGCAGGCTCATGGCCGTACCCTACGTGCGTGACCTTCTGCGATCGGTGTGGTGAGGTGATCGGCGCGGGTGGCCACGACGAATGCCGGCGAGCCCGTGAGCTCGAGCCACCGCGCTACTGCCCGCACTGCCGACGGCGGATGATCGTCCAGGTCACACCGACGACGTGGACAGCCCGCTGTGCTGAGCATGGGGAAACCAGCGGGCCTTGATCCCGCCCAGGTCGACGCCCGAGGTCATCGCCCTGTCAGTCCGCCGACGATCCAGTAACCAGATCACCAGTATCCGATTGGACTGGTTGATTGACTGGTTGAACGACCAGTCAGTTCTTGACACGGCCGCTCCCGCTCTCTCACGATCGTCGAGGGTGGCAGCACTGCTCTGCCGACAAGGATGGTGGCGGATGGACGACATCGCGGCACGGCTCGGTCGGGCTGACTGCCTGCCCCGATTTCTGACCTCGCAGCGCACAAGTGGGATGACGTCGTGGTCGGCGGAGGACACAACGGGCTCACGTGCGCGGCCTACCTCGCCAGGGCCGGACGGCAGGTCCTCGTCTTCGAGCGGCGCGGGCGGCTTGGCGGCGCCTGCACGCTGGAGCAGCCCTTCTCCGATCCGGGCTTAGTGATGTCGCCTTGCGCCTATGTCCTCGGCCTGCTCGACCAGCGAGTCACCGACGAGCTGGACCTCTACAAGCCCGGGCTGAAGGTCTTCGTCGCCGACCCGAATCTCTGGGCACCGTTCGAGGACGGGACCAGTTTCGGTCAATGGCTCGACGATGCGAGGACGCTCAAATCGTTGCGAGCGCTCGGCCTGTCACAGCGAGACGTCGACGGCTACTTCGCTTATGAAGAGGTCTTCGACGTTCTGCGGCGCAGGCTGCGTACTGGTGCGCGTAACGCGTGGGAAGGTCCCTCACCCAGCCGGGCCGAGTTGGAGGAGATGCTCGACCAAGACAAGTGGCTGATCGACATCCTCTTCAACGCCTCGATCGCCGAGGTCCTCGACCATTACCTG
>JBKPTD010000107.1:0-22357 GCA_046735375.1 Actinomycetota bacterium
GGCCTTCGGCAGCCGAACGGTGATGTATCTCGACAGTGAGTTCGCAACGAACGTCCCGCCGGGCACCGCGGTGCCGTCCGCTCGCACCCACGTCACGGGAGCGAAGCCCTGCACCTCGACGCGCTGTGTCCACGCCGAGCCCGCGGCCATGGTGTAGTTCCGCTGCGGGAAGGCCGGCGCCGTCGAGGTCGGGCTTGCGCCCGGGTCCCTGACGTACACGTCGAGAAGCTGGGCGCCGTTCGTCACACCGAAGGTTGCATCCAGGTTGCGCACCCGCGCCCGCAACACGATGTCGGTTCCGGTGTCGAAAACCTGGAACCGTTCGAGGTCGAACGCGCCGGGCTTGAAGTCCGCCGAGGTCGGGTAGGCGAAGTTGCCCGGGCCGTTGTCGTCGCCCGTCGGATCCGCCGAGTCCAGCAGCAGCGTGCCGCTGACCACGTCACGGAAGACAGACCGCTGGTCATAGCCGGTGGTGTTGCCTGCCGTGACGGTCGTCGTCAGGGTGGTCACCCCGTTGTCGAGTGTCACCTGGACGGCAAACGCACCCGTTGCGTCGGCCGTTGCCGAGGAGACCGACGTCGCGCCGGTATCCAGGTTGCTCGCCACGACGTCGACCTGCGCGCCGGGCGTCGTCGTGCCGGTCACAGTCGTGGTGGCCTCGGTCGCCTCGCTGCGGTCGGCCGGTGCGGTGACTGCAAGAGGTGCCGCCCCAGGCGGTGCGGCGTCGACATATCGCGCCCGGACGATGGCCGGCTGCTCCAAGGGCCGGCCAGCGCCAAGTGACAGCGCGAGACGCACGGCCTGCGCCTGCGCCCAGGTCAAGGGGGCGGCAGAGCCAGCAGGCCCACCGGTGCGGAAACCGATCGAGGCCGTCTCCGGCGGGCTTGCGAACGGGGAGGCGGCCAAGTCAGGGTTCTCCCAGGCCTGTTCGGGAACGAGACCGACGCCAGACGAGTATCTGTCCAACGCATCGAGCAGCGTCGCGGCCCCGGCATGATCGCCGGTCTGCAGCAACTGCTCGGCACGCTCGCCCGACAGGACCGGCCAGAGGTGCCCCGAGCCCTGGTTGACTCGGCCGTCGCTGGCGTTGGGTCCGGGCCACGGCTTGCCGCTCGGATCGCAGGCGGTGGCGTCTGGCTCATAGCAGTCGCCGTAGCCGTCCTCCGTCCCGTTCCGAGTCAGTGGATCGATTGCGACGCCGTACCGGTAAAAGCTTCGCCCGCTCGGCGTGTCCCTGGCGATGACGTCGTCGACGATGGGCAGCGTGCGCGCCACATCCGCGTCCTGAGGCGGCAATATCCCAAGCCGGGTCAGTTCAAGGAATCCGGCGTCGATCACGGCTCGCTGGTCGACGGTCGGTCCGCCGTTGCCCAACCCGTAGCTGATCGCCGCATTGGGGTCGCCGGTCTTGGACAGCCTGAGGAAGTAGGGCTGTGTGGTGTACGGCCCGGACTCGGTCACGGTCCAGCCCTTGATGCTGCGCTGGAAGTGATCGGCAACTGCGCGGTAGGCCTGGGCCCGATCGTGGTCGCCGTGGCGGTCGGCGATCTCACCGGCGGCTACCAAGCCCGCGATCTCAGCCGCGATCGTCGACGGCGAGTAGCCACTCTGTTCTTCCCACCGTTCGGAGCCGAAGGACGGGCCCCGCGCGACCAGGAAGTCGGCCGCTTTACGGATGTGATCCGTGTAGAGCGCGGCGTCGTTGCCGAGACCGGCCTGCCACGCCATCAGAATCGGGTACGCCGTCTCATCGAGCTGGTCGCCGCCGGTGTCCGGCGCGGCCTTGCCGTTGACGAGCGAGTTGCGCGGGAAGCGGCCGTCGGCGAGCTGTTGCCGCTCGAAGAGGAACCGCACCGTGGCCCGCGCGGTCGGAAGATCGCCCGCCACCAGGAGGCCGGTGAAGGCCTCGTAGAGGTCGCGGGAGAACACCTCACGGTATGACCCGAAGTAAGGCGCCAGCCCGCCGGATGCCGTACCCGCTGAGACTGCCTGCCCCCAGGGTGAGGCGAGACTCGCGACAACTGCGCCGGGGAACTGTTTGTCCTCGCTCGCCTTCACCACGTTGGCGCCCAGGTAATAGGCGGCCCGCAGCCGCAACGCTCGGTCGGAGGAAAGGCCGGCGAACGTGTTCGGCGGCGTGACCAGGCTACGGTCGTATTCCTGCCAACCGCGGACATACTCCGACTGAGCGGGCGCGACCGGCCGGCTCAAGCTGGCCTTCGCGGTCGCGACCGCGTCCGGTATCGAGCGGCCGAAGCTGAGGGACAGCACTCCCTTGCCGTTGGCCGGGGTATCCAGCCGAGCGGTCTGTACGACATTGCCGATTGGGGCGTCGCTGCTCGTGGCGGTGAGCCCGTGGCTCTGGTCGAGCTGGACGAGCCCATCGCTCGCGCTCCCCGTGTATCCGCTGGTGGCCTCCAGGAATGGACGATCGGCCAGCACGGCGAGGTGGGTGGGAACGGCATAGTCCCGGTTAACGGCGGCAGTCGCGGTGTTGGTATCGGACGCTACGAGGGCGCCGCTGCCCGCATCGATCGTCGCCGAGTCGGCGCCGGAGTTCTCGTCGCTCCCGGTGCCGCCGCCGCCGTTGCCGCCGATTGTCGGGTCCACGCGGACGTACAGCTTCAGCGCGCCGCCAGGCTGCAGCTGCACCAGGTCGGTCGCCACGAGGACCGAGTCCCGCCGGGGATCGGTGAGGTACGTCGCGGTCAGCCGGTACCGTCCGCTCTTCGCCGTGCTCGTGACGGTGCACACCATGCCGGTCTCATCCGCGCTCACGGTGTAGGTCATGTCCCGGCTCTGCAGGTCGGTGAACGTCGCCCCGTCGGTGACGATGAACTGCATCGTCTCGAGGTTCGTCGTGTCGATCGTCGGCTCGTAGACGTCGGACAGAACGCCGTTCGCGACTGTGTACCAGACCCGTGACGTGCGGTTTCGCGCCGTGCCCACGCAGTCCTTGCGGGCCAGGTCGAAGTGGCTGAGCTGGCCGGGACCGTCGGTCGCCGCCTGAGTAGGTAACGCGGCGGCGCTTTCGGTGATCGGGTTCACGGCGGCCAATGCCAACGCGCCGATCCCGGCGAGGCAGCTGAGACGGATAAGGCGTCGCATGCGTCCCTCCCTGCGGAAAAGGCCGGCCGTCCCGCGGCCTCCTGCGTCATACGACCACCGGCGCAGCACTGGCGCAAGGGGCCGCGCGTGCTCGACCCGTGGGAGTCCACCGGCCGCCGCGGGGCGGATGGTGCGAGCATCGACATATGCCGCTGCTTGTTGGCACGTCAGGCTGGCAATACTCCTCGTGGCGCGGAGTGTTCTACCCGTCGAAGCTCGCCCAGAAGCGGTGGCTCGAGCACTATGCAGAGGCTTTCGCCACGGTCGAGAACAACAGCGCGTTCTATCGGCTGCCGGCCCGGGAGACCTTCACGTCCTGGCGCTCGCGGGTGCCCGGCGATTTCGTCATGACCGTCAAAGCGAGCCGCTTCCTGACCCATGTCCGCCGGCTGCGGGAGCCGTACGAGCCCGTGCGGCGGCTTCTCGATGCGGCCGCTGGCCTTGGCGACAGGCTCGGCCCGATCCTCCTCCAGCTTCCGCCCACCCTCTCCGCCGACCCCCAGCTGCTTGCCGAATGCTTGAAGCAGTTCCCGCGGACAGTACGCGTCGCCGTCGAGCCACGCCACGAGTCCTGGTGGATGGAGGAGACGCGGGCGGTTCTCGCCGCGGCCGGCGCGACGCTGTGCTGGGCGGATACGGGTGGGCGGTCGCGAACGCCACTCTGGCGAACCGCCGAGTGGGGCTATCTGCGGCTGCACCAAGGCCGGGCCACACCCTGGCCGAGGTACGGCCGCCAAGCGCTGACGTCCTGGGTACGCCGTCTCAGCGACACCTGGCCCGACACCGCGGACGTCTTCGTGTACTTCAACAACGATCCAGGTGGCGCTGCGGTCCGCGACGCAGCAGCCCTCGGCTCCATCGCCCGCCGTGACGGACGGACGGTCAGCCGGACGTGGGACGGCAGCGCCTGAAGGGCGACTCATGCTGTGGCCCCGGCCGCCCAGTCACCGTTTGCGATCACGTCGCCGAGATCCTCGGGCGGCCCGTTGTAGACGTACACGATCGCCTCGGCGACGGGATGTGCCGTCGCGGGCGGTTGGGCGAAGACAGGGACGGTCCGGCGGAGGTACTGCGAGTCGTTCTCGCTGCCCGGGTCGTACCTCTCGAGGGCATCCAGCCTCCTGAGCGTCGCGGCGTCAGGGAGCCGGTACAGCTCGACCGCGACCCGACCGTCTCGGTCTTCCACCAGCGCGGGATAGGGGTACGGACGGAAAGGCGCAGTAGGCACCTCGTACAGCACCCCGGCGACCCACCCTGAGCCAAGGAACTCCGCCTCGGCCAGCAGCGCATGATTGCGCTCGCCACGCCGCAGGGTCCCGTACACCGCAACCACCGAACCCGGTGCCTCATTCACTCGCGAGAGTGTCGCACCCGACGCCCAGTGCTCGCTCGATCTCAGCCAGCTCTGGGTCCCGCAGACCAGCCGCGTCGTGCTCCCACCACACGTCGCGATAGACGACCCGACCGATCATCCAGTCCGCATAACCGGACAACAGGGCCACGTGAAAGGCAGGCTCGGGCGTTCGCCGCGACGGTGCCTCAAAGCCCTTGTCGCTGGCCCGGTGGAAGCCACGCCGACCGTAGTACGCGGGGCTTCCCTCGAGAAACAAGGACGGAGCTCCCAACCGTTCAGCCGAGTCGATCGCGGCGCCCACCAACGCCGTCCCTATCCCTTCGCCCTGTCGATCCGGTCGAACGCCGAGCGGGCTCAGAATCAGTACGTCGACCAAGTCTCGTCGCGCGTCGAGCCACCCGTGGCTCAACCCGACATGGCCGACCACATCGTCGCCGTCGACGGCGACCAGGCTTGCCCGGTCGAGGCCGCGTGCAACAACGTCGGCCCAGAGTGCGGCGACCTGCCCGCCATCCGCAAACGCCTCAGTGATCACCTGCCCCACGGCGTCCGCCTCGCCGAGGCTCTGGGTTCGTATCTCCACGTTGCGCAGGCTCGCACTTCTGGCCGCCGACGCGCCAATGGATTCGATGTCTGGTCCTACGGCTGCATGTGCATGACACCGTCAATGCGACGAGGGACGGCGACCGACGGGCTATCGCGCAGCACTTCGGGAAGCAGCTCTTGCGGGGTGTTCTGGTAGACGACGGGTACGAGGAAACGGCGGATCGCGGTGACCCCCACCGACGTGTACAGCGGGTTCGTCGTCGCCGGCCACGGACCGCCATGGTGCATCGACCAGGTGACGGCCACGCCGGTCGGCCAGCCGTTCCAGATGATCCGTCCGGCAAGTCGCGGCAGCCGGTCCAGCAGCATCGTGGTGATCTTCTCGTCCTCGGGTTCGGCGTGGATCGTCGCGGTGAGAGAGCCGCCGAATGCGTCGAGCGCTGCGACCAGGTCGTCCTCACCGTCGTACTCGACGATCAGGGAGGAGGGGCCGAAGCATTCGTCGAGTAGTGCAGGGTTGGCAACCACGGAAGCAGCGGTGGTGACGTAGACGCGTGGGGGCACCAGGGCCCCAGCAGGCTCGGTGGTCCCGACCAGGACGCGAACCGACGGATGCCCACCCAGCCGGGTCACCGCATCCTGGAAGCCGCTGTCGATCGCAGGCGTCAGAAGCGGCGCGCAGCGCGGCAAGGTCCGCCGCCATATCGTCGATCCGGTCGGCGACCTCCCGCAACATCGCCGCCCGCCGCGCTCGCGGCCAGGCGACGAGATCGTCGAGCTGCTCGGCCGCATCGGCGGCCCTGGCGCACGCGCTCGCGCCCTGGTCGGCTGCGGTTTCGTCGAATCCGGCATCGGCGAGCCAGCCTGTCCGTGGGTCATAAGTCTCGACACGAGTCATCCTGGGCGACCTCCTGGAGTCAGTGTGCGCCTGCTCGGATCTCAGCAGGCCGCGCTGCCATGATTGGTCGGTGGCCGACATCTCCCGCGACGTGTTCGGCGTCTTGCCCGACGGCACCCAGGTCGACGCCTATGCGCTGACCAATGCCGTTGGGATGCGGGTCGTCATCCTGACATTCGGGGGCGTGATCCAGTCTGTCTGGGTGCCCGACCGTGACGGCATTGTCGGCAACGTGGCGCTGGGCCTTGCCGACCTGGACAGCTACCGGGAGCGCAGCCCTTACTTCGGCGCGCTGGTGGGCCGCTACGCCAACCGGATCGCGTACGGTCGCTTCGACCTGGACGGGCAGGCACGCCAGCTCACGACCAACTGGGGACCGCACCACCTGCATGGAGGTCATGTCGGTTTCGACAAGCGCATGTGGTCGGCGCAGCCCTTCACGAGCAGCGGGAAGGCAGGGTTAGAGCTGGAGTACATCAGCCCAGATGGCGAGGAGGGCTACCCGGGCACGCTGGTGGCGGCGATTCGATACACCCTCGACGAGGAATCCGCATTACGCATCGACTATGGCGCGACTACCGATGCCCCGACCGTCATCAACCTCACCAACCACAGTTACTTCAATCTCGCCGGCGAGGGGAGCGGGAGTGTTTACGGCCACGTCGCCGAGATCAACGCCGGCTATTTCACCCCCGTCGATGACACATTGATCCCCACCGGGGAGATCGCCGCGGTCGACGGCACGCCGCTGGACTTCAGAAACCCTCTCGAGATCGGACGCCGGATCAAGGATGATCATCCCCAGCTGCAGGCGGCCGGCGGCTACGACCACAACTTCGTCCTCGATCGGTCAGATTCCCGGCTGAAGCTAGCCGCCCGGGTGTCCGAGCCGGTGACCGGACGCTCTGTCTCCGTTCAGACAACCGAACCAGGGGTCCAGTTTTATGTCAGCGGTCACCTCGACGGTTCGCTGGTTGGTCCGAGCGGACGGCCCTATGGACCTGGCGACGCGTTCGCCCTCGAGACCCAGCACTTCCCTGACTCACCCAACCATGCCAACTTTCCTTCCACCGTGCTGCGACCAGGTCGCGAGTACGCGAGCACGACGGTGTACACCTTCTCGACAACGGCTGATTGATCTGGGGGACCGATGCCAGACACGTACGACGTCGCGGTAGTCGGAGCCGGCATCGTCGGCGCATGCTGCGCGTTCTTCGCTGTGCGTCGCGGCATGTCGGTGATCGTCCTGGATCGCGGTGGTCTGGTGGCCGGCACCACCGGCTCCGGAGAAGGCAACATTCTCGTCTCGGACAAGAGGCCAGGACCCGAGCTTGATCTGGCGCTGTTGAGCGTCCGGCTATGGCGGGAGCTCGCTGCCGAGCTCTCCGGCGAGTTCGGGGATTTCGAGCTCGAGGAGAAGGGCGGCCTGGTCGTTGCGGCCGCGGACGACGACTTGGCGGCCCTGCTCGCCCTGGCGGCGGGGCAGTCTGCGGCCGGGGTGAGGCACCGAGCAGTCGATGCGGCGGGTCTGCCCGAGATCGAGCCACACATCAACCGCGACCTCGCGGGTGGCGTCCACTACCCGGGAGATCTGCAGGTGCAACCCGCGAAGGCCGTGGCGACCATCCTCGCCGCGGCGCGGACCGCCGGCGCGCGGCTCTCGCTGCATGAGTCGGTTGTCGGTGCGGAGACCGACACCGACGGGCGGGTCGTCCACGTGGAGACGCAGCGCCAGCACATCCGCGCCCGGCACGTGGTCAATGCCGCAGGCCCCTGGGCGGCCGGCATACGCGGTCTTAGCGGATTCAGCCTGCCGGTGTCGCCACGGCGGGGCTACATCCTGGTGACCGAGCCCGTTGGTCAGCTGGTCACCCACAAGGTGTACACCGCGAACTACGTCGACGAGGTCGCCAGCGACGACGCGGGGATGCGGGTGGCCACGGTGGTGGAGGGAACTCCCGCGGGAACGATCCTGATCGGATCTACTCGAGATCGGGTGGGCTTCAACCGGGCCATCGAGCTTGACGCCCTGCGGTCCCTCGCGTCGGGCGCGGTCAGGCTGTTCCCGGTCCTCGGCGACGTGCGAGTGATCCGTGCATATCACGGGTTCCGGCCGTTCTCGCCCGACTACCTGCCCCTCATCGGCGCCGATCCGACGATCCCTGGACTCTTCCATGCGCACGGTCACGAGGGGGCCGGTATCGGACTTGCGCCGGCCACCGGCCTTCTGGTCGCTGAGTTGCTGGCGGGCGATCAGCCGAGCGTCGGTCTTGCGCCGTTCGATCCGGCGCGCTTCTTCGCAGCGGAGGTAAGCCATGCGACGGCGTAACCGTGCCGCACAGACCGATACCCGGTCGCTGCCCCAGACCGAGTCCTTCACCTTCGACGGAGCCGAGATTCCATTCGTATCTGGACAAAGCGTCGCCGCGGCACTTCTCGCCGCCGACGTACGGGTGACGCGGGTCACCCGGGGCTCGCGTCCGCGAGGGGTGTTCTGCGGCATTGGAGCCTGTTTCGACTGCCTTCTCGTGGTGAACGGTCAGCCGAACGTCCGCTCGTGCCTCCAGCCTGCGCACGCGGGTGATGTCGTCCAGACGCAACGGGGCCCCGGCGACGAGCAACGGGCAGTCCGCGCTCAGGACGCGCTCGGCGGGTCGGAGCGACGCACGATAGGCGCGGAAGTCGTGGTCGTCGGTGGCGGCCCGGCAGGCCTCGCCGCCGCGGTGTCAGCGGCCGATTCTGGGGCCGACGTTGTCGTGGTCGATGCCGGGCTCGCTCTTGGTGGGCAGTACCTTCGGCAGCCGGCTGGCGTCCCACCGGCAGCTGCGGCGGACCGTGACGACGCGGCCGGGGTCGCGTATTCACGGGCACTCGGCCATCCACGGGTGCGCATTCTGTCCGGTCATCAGGTATGGGCGGGTGGGCTCGACCATGGACGGCCGGTCCTGCAGGTGACGGACACCCCCGGGGATGCCGATCTCGAGATCCGAGCTGGCGCAGTCGTCCTCGCGCCGGGTGCGTACGACCGCGTCCTACCATTCCCCGGCTGGGATCTGCCGGGAGTGATGACCGCAGGCGGCGCACAAGCGCTGCTCAAGAGCCACGGCGTCCTGCCGGGCCGGCGGTTGCTGGTCGCGGGCACCGGACCGTTCCTGCTGGTGGTGGCCGCTGCCTTGGCTGAAGCAGGCGGCAACTTGGTGGCCGTCGTCGAGGCAAACCACCCGTCGCGCTGGCTCCGGCACCCGCTTGTCGTTGCCCGCTCCCCGAGCAAGCTTCTCGACGCCGCCCGGTATATGAGGGTGCTGCGCCGCCACAGGGTTCCGCTCTTGGCCGGACACGCCGTCACCGAGATCACCGCCGATCGGCAGGACCTGCGTTCGGTCATCGAGCGAGTGGACGAGGCCTGGCGAGTCGTTCCCGGCGGGCGGCGGGTTGTCCATGCCCACGGCGTCTGCGTGGGCTTTGGCTTCACCCCATCGGTCGATCTCGCTGTGAATCTGGGCTGTGGGCTCGCGCTTGATCCCACGGGCAACGTCGTCGTGACCGTCGACGATCTGCAGCGGACTGGCGTGCGCGGCGTCCTCGCCGCCGGTGAGATCACCGGTGTTGGTGGCGCAATCCGGGCCGCCTGGCAGGGCACCATCGCCGGACTCGCCGCAGCCGTCGCGATCGGTCGGCTCAACGAAACGGATTGTGTACGCGCGGCGGCGCCCCCGCGGCGGCACCTCCTCCGGGAGGAACGGTTCGCCGCCGCGATGCACGCGGTTTACCCCGTCAGGCGGGCCTGGTGGGATCGGCTCCCGCCGCAGACTGTCCTGTGCCGGTGTGAGGAAGTCACGGCTGGCCGCCTCAAGAACGACTTCCGCGCGTACGGCGCAGATGACCTCCGGTCAGTGAAGCTACTCAGCCGGATCGGCATGGGACCGTGCCAGGGCCGGATGTGCGGCTCGGCGTCGGCCGCCGTGCTCGCCACCGAAAGCGGCCAGCCGCCCGACCTCCTTCCCCTGATCAGCCGCCCTATCGTCACCCCGATCCCGCTCGGCACCCTTGCCGACCCGGCCGCACCCCAATGAAGGCACCGCGCGGCGGTAGGTTCGATGTACGTGCTGGGCAGCCAGCGGCGGTTGCGAGGGAGCAGCGACATGACGGTGGCTCAAACGGCGAGTCCTCGCTCGCTGGCAAGGCCATGGCACGGCGTGGTCGTCGCGATCGCGACACCGTTCAGGGAAGACCTCTCGGTCGACTTCGACCGCCTGCAGGAGCATGTCCGCTGGCTTTCCGAGCAGGGATGCGACGGTGTCACACCCAACGGATCTCTCGGGGAATATCAGACCCTGTCCGATGACGAGCGTTCGGATGTTGTCCGAGCCGTCGTCGAAGCTGCGCCCGAGGGGTGCGCCGTGATTCCCGGGGTGGGTGCGTACGGCTGGCACCAGGCCCGCCGCTGGGCGGATGACGCGGCCGCGGCGGGAGCCGACGCGGTTCTCTCGTTGCCGCCAAACTCCTACCGCGCGACCGAGGAGGAGGTCATCGCCCATTACCGCGCCGTCGCGGGGGCAGGGTTGCCGGTCGTGACGTACAACAACCCGTTCGACACGAAGGTCGATCTCACCCCCGAGCTCCTTGCCACGATCGCGGAAATCGACGGCATTGTCGCCGTAAAGGAGTTCAGCGGTGACGTGCGACGGCTGCACCGCATCCGCGAGCTTGCGCCGCAGCTCGACGTATTGGCCGGTGCGGACGACGTGCTGCTCGAACTGGTGATGCTGGGGTCGCCTGGCTGGATCGCTGGGCTGCCCAACGCGTTGCCTGCGCTCAGCGTACGGCTCTTTTGGCTGGCCGCTGACGGGTCGTTCGACGAGGCGCTTGCGCTCTATCAGCGGTTGCATCCGATCTTCCGCTGGGACTCCCGGCCCGAGTTCATCCAGGCGATCAAGCTGACGATGGAGATCGCGGGCCGCTATGGCGGGCCGTGCCGGCCGCCGCGGCTGCCGCTGTCTGCAGACCAGGCTGCTCAGGTGCGCAAGGACGCCGAGGCGACTCTCAGCGCCGGGCGGTTGTTCGATGCGTAGCCGACTGGTCGTCCACGCCGTCGACACGCACACGGAGGGGATGCCCACCCGGGTCATCACCGGCGGCGTTGGTGTCCTGCCTGGGGCGACGATGGCCGAACGGCGTCTGCTCTTCATGCGTGATCGCGATGACCTGCGGACGCTGTTGATGTACGAGCCGCGCGGCCACGCGGCGATGTCAGGCGCGATCCTCCAGCCGCCAACGCGGCCGGACGCGGATTATGGCGTGCTGTTCATCGAGGTGTCTGGCTGCTTGCCTATGTGCGGGCACGGGACGATTGGGGTGGCGACCGCGCTGGTGGAGACCGGTGCGGTGCCAGTCGTGGAGCCGGTCACTACGGTCCGCCTCGACACACCGGCCGGGCTCGTGGTCGCATCCGTCGAGGTGATTGATGGCCGCGCCCGCCAGGTCACGATCCGCAACGTCGAGTCGTTCGTCTTGTCAAGCGGCGTCACGGTCGACGCCGGCGCCGCGATCGGCGACGTGACCTTCGACATGGCCTTTGGCGGGAATTTCTACGCGATCATGCCGGCTGACGCACTAGGCCTCGAGGTGGCACCCGCCGTCGTTCCTGAGCTGATCCGTCGCGGTCTGGTGGTCATGGACGCGATCAACAAACAGGCGCCTCCTGCACACCCGACCGATCCGGCGATCAACGAGTGCCGGCACGTGCTGCTCACCGCACCGCCGCACGATGGCGCAGACGCCCGCAATGCCGTGGTCATTCACCCGGGATGGGTGGACCGGTCTCCCTGCGGCACCGGTACGTCCGCGCGAATGGCTCAGCTGTACGCGCGTGGCGAGCTCGAGCTCAACCAGCCCTTCGTCAACGAGTCGGTGCTCGGAACCCGCTTTACCGGCCGGCTGGTCGCAACGTCATCAGTTGGCAATCTCCCCGCGGTCGTGCCGACCGTCACCGGGCGCGCCTGGGTCACCGGGATTGCGCAGTATTTCCTCGATCCGGACGACCCGTTCCCCGCGGGCTTCCTCCTCTGAAGCACAGAGCACTCGCCCGCCCCTCGCGCGCCACTCCGCCTGCCACTTCGCATGAAGGGGACCTTCACCCCGACCTATCGGCTGAATGTGCCCTTGATGCGTCGGCGGTTTGAGTAAACGATCTCTCCATGTGGCGGTCGGGAACTCTCCCCCCAGTCGTTACCGCTTGCTGGCGTTCGCCCATCCCGATCGGGTCAAGGGCATCCTTACCCCGTCCCGCGAGCCGTGAGGGGCACCTTCACCCCGACCTATCGGTGCAGGTGCCCCTCATGCGTGTGCTGCGCCGTCCGACGATCCAGCCGTTTGCCAGGTACGGCACCTTGGACCGAGCGCTCCGTCGGACTAGTCGTAGCTCGGCTCGAGGGCCAGCTCGGCCGGGTGCTCTCGCTGGCGCGGGACTGGCGTCGGTTCGCTCGGCCGCCCTGGGAACAGCGTCGCGGCCACGAGCGCGCTCAGCAGCGCGATCCCGGCTGCGACGAGAATCCCCGCGCGATAACCGTCGGTCAGGGCCACCCCGAGGATCTGTTCCCCGCCGGACACCACGCTCTCGGTACGCGCGGTCGCCGCGGCGACCAGGACTCCCAGACCGAGTGCGGCCCCGATCTGCTGTGTCGTGTTGATCAGGCCGGAGGCTAGGCCCGCCTCGTGCTCAGCCGCGCCGTTTGTCGCTCCGATCGTCGTCCCGATGAATGCGAGGGCGGCGCCGCCGGCAGTCAACAGCGAGGGTCCGAGCAGGTCGCTGAGGAAGGACCCGTCTGGCGAGAGGCGGGAGTACCACAGCAAGCCCGCCGCCGTGATCACCAGACCGGTGACCATGGTCGCCTTCAGCCCGATCCGGCCGATGATCACAGGCACGACGTTCGCCATCAGGATGATCGTGAGCGCGAACGGGAGTTGTGCCAGGCCTGATTTGATCGGCGAATAGCCAAGCACCTGCTGCGTGTAGAGCGTGATGAAGAAGAACGTCGGGAAGAGCGCCATCGTCATCAGGATCGCCGCAGCGTTTGCGCCCCGCAGCATCGGTACGCGGAAGATGCGCAGCGGCACCAATGGCTGGCGGGCCCGCATCTCGATCACGACGAAGGTCGCGAGGAGGACCAGCGCCAGGAGGCCGAGGCCGAGAGTCTGTGCTGACGTCCAGCCCGCGTCGTTCGCATCGACGAGTACGTAGACGAGCAGAGCCAGACCTGCCGTGACCGACACGGCACCGGCCAGGTCGAACCCCCGGACACCGTCTGTCGAGCCGGCGGCCGGAAGCAGCCGGAAGGCTAGGGCGACGGCCGCGATACCGATCGGGACGTTGACGAAGAAGACCGACTCCCAGCCGAGCCAGTCGGTCAGCAGGCCGCCGAGGACGAGACCCGCCGCGGCGCCCGACCCAGCGACGGCGCCCCAGATGCCAAGCGCCTTGTTACGTTCTGTGCCGTCCCTGAACAAGATCATGACAAGCGACAGCGCGGCGGGCGAGACGAGCGCCGCGGCAAAGCCCTGGATACCCCGCGCGGTGATCAGCATCGCGCCGGATTGCGCGAGTCCCGCCGTAAGGGAGGCGACGGTAAAGAGCGCGAGGCCGCCGACGAACAGCCGGCGACGTCCGAACAGATCGGCAAGCCGCCCGCCCAGCAGCAGGAAGCCGCCGAAGAGCAGGGTATATGCGTTGGCGATCCACGAGAGGTCTGCCTGCTTGATGTCGAGATCCTTGCCGATCGACGGCAATGCGACGCCGACGATGGCGGCATCGAGGATGAGGACGAACTGTGTCGTGGCAAGCAGAGCAAGGGCGAGCCAGCGGGATCGGTCCCCTGGGGACGCATCGAGCGCCCCCGTACGGCTCGCAATGTGCGAAGACATACGGCTCCTAACGGAATTGGAACTCCGGTTCCGGTTACGCGATAGACAGTACCGGAAGCCGACTTCCGTTTGTCAAGTGATCTGTCGTACGCTGTGGGTGCTATGGCCACTGCCAGCGCGGATGTCGCGCCCACACCGACCACCCGGGCCGCTCCACTGAGCACCGGGGCGCCAGATCGTGCCGTCGCCGAGCGCCACCAGCGGGCCGATGCGCGCCGGAACCGGGAGAAGATCCTGGCGGCTTCCGAGGTCGCGTTTCGGGAGCTCGGCACCGCTGTCCAGATGGAGGACATCGCCCGGCGGGCTGAGGTCGGAGTCGGGACGCTCTACCGTCATTTCCCGACCAAGGAGCATCTGGTTGCGGAGCTCGCCACCCATCGCTTCAGCGGCTGCATCTCGGAGGCGGAGACCGCGCTCGAGACCGCCGACGTCTGGGCCGCGATCGAGTGCTTTGTTTATCGGAACGCCGAGCAGATGGCCACTGATGCCGGCCTGCGCGACACGTTCATGGCGGCATGCCAATCGGGCGGAATCTGGGCAGACGAACGTGACCGGCTCAACCAGAGGCTCACGGCGCTGCTGGAGCGGGCGCAGACCCACGGCGCCGTTCGCAAGGACGTCACCATCAACGATGTCCAGGCGCTCATGTGTGGCCTGTCGGCGGCGATCGCCGGCGGAGGAGACTGGCGGCGGCTTGCCAGCGTGGTGCTGGCCGGCTTGCACGCTCCACGGCCCTGACCGTCGCTGAGCAGCAATAGGGCGAGCCGGATTGGTTGGTGTAGGTCGCTGCACAGTTCCGTCAGGCGGTCGTCGGACCGTTGATCAGTCCGATCGGCTGCCGGGGACAGTCGGCAGAGCGGTTACGTCGCGTCCGATTCGCGCAGGCCGCCGCCTGGTTTCCGGAGCCGTGTCGGACCGTTGATCAGTCCGACCGGTGGTCGGCTGCCAGGCGATCGGTGGAAGTGTCTCGCCGGCCGGCTCGCCTACGCCACAACGTGCGACCACCCTGGTCGGGTCGTCGAGCGGTTGTACCTGTTCGTAGGGGCAACCGCAGACCCCCTGCGCGAATTGCTGCTGCAGACCACCGTGATTCGCGCGCAGCCGGAGCACAATGTCAGGACTGTGCGGATTTGGAACTGAGTCTCGGAGCGGGCGCGCGAATGGCTGTCGTCCCCACGACCACGATTCGCGCGTCCCAAAGCACTCCGCCTCCTGGAATGGGAACTTACGGACATACCGTGCCCAGGATGCGCGGATCACCGTCGGTAGCGACACCGATTCCCGCAAGCGCAACCAGCCACAAGGGTTCTTATCCTGACTTCAGCTCCTCCGTACGAAGGGCTCCCTCACGACAGCCCCTCCGCATGAAGGGCACCTTCAGCCGATAGGACGGGGTGAAGGTGCCCTTCATGCCGTGCGGAATCGAGCACAGCCGCCCCTCATGGCCACATCGGTAGCGGTTGAACGTGCCGTGCCGCCACCTCTGTCTACTCCCGCTGCTGGTGCTTTCGCGACTAGCGGCAGGCACGCCGGCGTACGGGTCTAGTGGTCCACCGCGCGTCGGCGCGACTCATCGATCTCGGCTTCGGCCTCGGCGCGTCCGACCCAGGTGGCACCCTCGACCGACTTTCCAGGCTCGAGATCCTTGTAGACCTCGAAGAAATGCTGGATCTCCAACCGATCGAACTCGGGGACGTCCTCGATGTCCTGCAGGTGCGCCACGCGGGGGTCTCGTGCGGGTACACAGAGGACCTTGTCGTCGCCACCCTTCTCGTCTTTCATCCTGAACATCCCGATCGCCCGGCACTTGATCAGGCAGCCGGGAAAGGTGGGCTCATCCAGCAGGACGAGGGCGTCGAGGGGATCGCTGTCCAGGCCAAGGGTGTTCTCGATGAAGCCGTAGTCGGCGGGATAGCGGGTCGAGGTGAACAGCATCCGGTCCAGCCTGATGCGACCCGTCTCCTTGTCCAGTTCGTACTTGTTCCTCGTCCCCTTGGGGATCTCGATCAGGACGTCGAACTCCACGGTCCACTCCCGCGTCGCTTCGCCATTACCCGCTAGTCTCCCGTAGGGCGCTGCTGAACGACCCACTGGCCCGCCACGGCGGCGCCGGCCAGGCTCAGTCCTGTGCTGCGATCGTCCGAGGGGGCAACAGGCTGGCTGGTTCAGTCGGTGGGCAGGGGCATCCCGCCAAGGAGCAACACGCGCAGAGAGCAAGGTTGGCTGCAGGAGTGGGCAAAGACGGGAGCCGTCGCGAGATGCCGCCGTGGGAGCGCTCGGACCCGGCTGAGGAACGGCCGACCGGTCCACGCCCGCGGCCCACATCCGACGGCGGCGAGTCGAGCCACGACCCTCCGGGCCGACCTAGTGGCGGTCCTGGCCCAGCGAACACGCCAGGCCGATCCAGTCGTCAGCGCCAAGGCGGTCGGCCGGACCGATCCGAATCGCCCGGCCGATCAAGCGGCCCGCGAGCGAACACACAGGGCACGTCCGGTGGCCGGGGTCGACCCGCCGCACCGAGTCGGCCCAGCCCTGCAGGGCGATCCGACCCGCCCGATCGGTCCAGCTCCGGCGGCCCAGGCAGGCCGGACCGACTCGACCCAGCGGACCGGTCTCATGGTCCAGGCCCAGACAACACCCAGCGCCGGTCTAGCGGCCCGGGCCAAGGCGAGGGAGTAGGTCAAACCGGCCCGCCGGGCCAAGCGCACGGACCAGGCCGCCGGCCGACCGCGGTGCCGAAGTCCGGCCCCCCACCGCAGTCGACTGCCGACGAGCCGTTGGTCAGGCAGCTGCCGCCACCGCCGAGCCCGCCACCATTGCCGTTGCTGCGCGGTCTCCCCCCGGGCGGAGGACCGCGCCCGGGCCCGTCCGGTCCGTCAGGACCACCAGTCCCGCCAGTTGACAGGCGAGCGCAGCCTCCCCCGCACGGTCTGCCCGTTCCGCCCGGGCTGCCGGGACGGCCGCCGGGCGCTCCAGTCCGGCCACAGCCTCCCGCTGCGCGACTTGCGCTGCCCGCCGGTCGTCCCCCCGGCTGGTCCGGTGCCCGGGCACTGCCGACGGGCCAGCAGATCCGGGTCACCAAGGTTAGGCGAGACCGCTCGCTCAGGCAGATCACCATGCTGACGTCCGTGGTCGGACTGCTTGCCGGTGCGCTCGTCGTTGGGCTGCTGCTGAAGCTGGATGGCGGAGGCTCTGCGCTTCCGGACGGGCCGAGCGCCGTGCCCGGTTCGGCGGCATTGCCCGGTCCCTTGGATCGACCCGACCTCCTCGCGCCGCTGACCGGGGCGCAAGGATCAGCCCCCAGCCGGGCCGGCCTAGCCGGTGCGCTTGGCCCCCTCATGCCCGGCCTCGGGGGTTCGGTGGGTGTCTCGGTGGTCGACGGGGCGGGCGGGACCCTCCTCTACGGGGCGGACGCCGACATTCCTCGCACACCAGCTTCGACCACGAAACTCCTCACCGCGTCGGCAGCGCTTTCCGTGCTCGGGCCACAGAAGACACTGAGCACCAAGGTGGTCGCCGGACCCGACTCGGACGGCATCATCCTCGTGGGCGGCGGCGACCCGACCCTGACGACGGCCGACGAGGGCACCACCGTCTATCCCACGCCAGCCAGCCTCTCGGCGCTCGCTGCGCGTACTGCCGCCGCCCTGAAGGAGCGCGGCACCAGGTCGGTGCACCTTGACTACGACGACAGCCTGTTCACCGGACCCGATCTTCCCCAGGGGTGGACCACCCGCTACTTCGCCGGTACCCAAGCCGTGGTGGCTCGGGTCTCCGCACTCGCGGTCGACGGCGGTCGGCTCGCCCCGTCCGACCCCACTCGGTCGACCCAGCCCGCTCAGCGCGCCGCAGATCGGTTCGCCGAGCTTTTGCAGGCGCGCGGGATCGATGTTCAAGGCGTACCAGGGCGGACCGATGCGCGCCGTAACGCGAAGGAATTCGCCGCGGTCGCCTCACCGCCGGTGTCGTCTCTTGTCGAGCGGATGCTGACCAACAGTGACAATGACATCGCCGAAGCGCTTGCGCGCCAGATTGCCATCGCTCGAGGGAAGGAGGCCAGCTTCGCGGGCGGCGCCCAAGCAGTGGCGCAAGCCATCGGCAAGCTCGGGATCGATCTTCGTGGCCTGATTCTGAACGACGGATCCGGCCTCTCCCACGCCAACGCAATGCCGCCCAAGGTCCTAACCGATGTCCTCCTGGCCGCCGGCAAGCGGCCGGAGCTGCGTGCGGTCCTCTCCGGCCTTCCCGTTGCCGGGTTCAGCGGGACGTTGTGGGATCGGGCCGCAGTGAGCGACACCAACGGCGGAGCTCCGGACCTGGACTCGGCAGGCGTTGTGCGCGCCAAGACCGGATCTCTCAATGGGGTGAGCGCGCTCGCCGGAGTAGTGGCCGACAAGGACGGACGCCTGCTCGTCTTCGCCGTCCTCGCCGATCACGTCCTCTCCCGTGACCAAGCCGAGCACGCACTCGACCGCATCGCCGCCGAGCTCGCCTCATGCGGCTGCCAGTAGATCCGTACCAGCGCGCGCTCTCCAGGCTCGTCCCGCGTGGCAGAGGAACTTCCGCAGGGGTCCAGAGGCGAAAATGCCGCCCTGGCCTACCGTGGGGTTATGCCTGGCACCGAAGAAGTGATCGACTGGGAGCTTGCGATCGCCACCGCGAACCGGCTGGTCAAGTCCGGCCCACAGGTGCGCCCTGAGGAGGCGGCCGGAGTTGTCTCCGATTTGCGGAAGTACGCTGCCGAGGCGGTCGGCCACGTCCGGGACGTGACGAACCTTGTGGCGCCGGTCTCCGCGGCGCCGATTCTCGTTGTGGACAGGCGCGGCTGGATTCAGGCAAACGCCAATGGCCTGCGCAAGGTGCTCGAGCCGCTGACCGACAAGTTGGAGGCCAGGCGATCGGCTGGGTCCGCCGGCAGTCTGCTGACCGGGGTCGGCTCCTGGGTCACCGGCCTTGAAGTCGGCAGCCTCCTCGCGTTCCTTGCCGGCAAGGTGCTCGGCCAGTACGAGGTCTTCGGGACGGCCCCCGACTCGACGGCAGAGGCGCCGCCCTTGCATCAGGATGCGACGGCAGAGGTGGATCGAGCCAACGGGCACACCACGCACGGCAGCCTCTTGCTGGTTGCACCGAACATCCTGCAAGTCGAGCGTGAGCTGCGGGTCGTCCCACGTGACTTCCGGCTTTGGGTGTGCATTCACGAGGAAACCCACCGAGCGCAGTTCGCTGCGGTGCCATGGTTGCGGGACCACGTCGCGGCGGAGGTTCGCAGCTTCCTCGACGAGACGGAGGTGGACCCCGGTGCGGTGCTGCGCCGCCTCCGTGAGGGGCTCGACGTCCTCGTCGACACGATCCGCGGTGAAAGCGATACCGCCCTCATCGATGTCGTCCAGACGCCTCGGCAGAAGGAGATCCTGGGCCGGCTCACCGGGGTGATGTCGCTGCTCGAAGGTCACGCTGACTATGTCATGGACGCGGTGGGTCCGCAGATCATCCCGACGGTGGCCGACATCAGGCAGAAGTTCCAGCGGCGGCGCGGAGGAACCAGCAAGCTGGATGTCGCCGTGCGCAGGCTGCTGGGGCTGGAAGCGAAGCTGCGTCAGTACCGCGACGGCGAGCGGTTCGTTCGTACTGTTGTCGAGCGCGTTGGTATGGATGGCTTCAACCGGGTCTGGACCTCCCCGAACACGCTCCCCGGTGGCGCCGAGATCACCGATCCAGACTCCTGGCTCCGCCGGATGCGGTTGGCTTAGGCCCGGCACTGGCTGATCACCGTGGCCGCGTTTCTGGCAGAAAGGTGGCGGGGCAGGTGGGTCCACATCCCGCGGTCGCCACCTGCCGCCGGGCGGTCCGTGAGCTCCTCAAGGGGCTGGAGACCGGCAGGCTGGTCCTGGTCGCATGTAGTGGCGGCGCCGACTCGCTCGCCCTCGCTGTGGCGGTGGCGTTCGAGGCGCCGCGGGCCGGCCTTCGATCCGGCGCAGTGACTGTCGACCATGGCTTGCAGCCGGGATCCGCCGAGCGCGCGAGCGCTGTGGCCACCCTGCTGAAGCGGCTCGAGCTGGATCCGGTGGAGATCGCCACGGTGACCGTCGAGGCAGGCGGTGGTCCGGAGGCGGCGGCGCGGCATGCGCGCTACGGTGCCCTCGACGAGACCGCGGTGCGGCTCGGTGCGGCCGCGATCTTCTTGGGCCACACCCGCGACGATCAAGCCGAGACCGTACTGCTCGGGCTTGCTCGCGGTTCCGGCGCCCGGTCGCTGGCCGGGATGGCGCCGGTGAGCGGCGACGGTCGGTATCGCCGGCCTTTCCTGGCCGTCAGCCGCGACACGACCCGCTTGGTATGCCAGGTCGAAGGCCTCCAGCCATGGGAGGACCCGCACAACACGGACGCCTCGTACACCAGGGTCCGGGTACGCCTCGACGCGCTTCCCGCGCTCGAACGTGCGGTGGGCCCGGGGGTCAAGGAGGCCCTCGCCAGAACGGCGGCCCTGCTGCGCGCCGACGCCGACGCCCTGGACAGCTGGGCGGTGGACCTGCTGGCCCGCGCGGGCGACCCAGCACCGCCATCCTCACCCCACCCGACTTCGCATGAAGGGCACCTTCACCCGATAGGACGGGGTGAAGGTGCCCTTCATGCCTCGCGGGATGGAGTACAGCCGCCCTTCACTGCTGCGTCTGCTGCAGGCCTGGCTCTCGATGTCGGCGTTCTCCTGGAAGCACCGGCCGCGGTTCGCACCCGGGCGCTGCGGCTGGCCGCGCTCGCGGCCGGCGCGCCGGCGACGGATCTCTTTGCCGTGCACGTGGAAGCGCTCGACGCGCTCCTCACCGATTGGCACGGTCAGCACCGGGTCGACCTGCCGGGCTCGGTCAAGGGGTACCGGCGGTATGGCAAGCTCATCCTCGCAGCCGACCGAGCGACACAGGCGAACGACCGCTAGTACCTCGTCAACGGGACGCTGGCGCCTACGCAGGCATTCGGCTCCGCGCGATGCACCAGGAGTTGGGGTGGACGAGAAAGACATGGGTGGCGATCTGGCATCCGTCATGCTCACCGCGGACCAGATCGAGGAAAAGCTGGCGGAGCTGGCAGCGAAGATCGACGCTGACTATGCAGACCGGGATCTGCTCCTCGTCGGAGTACTCAAGGGCGCAGTCATGGTCATGGCGGATCTCGCTCGCCATCTGCACCACCCGCTGGAGATGGACTGGATGGCGATCTCGTCCTACGGCGCGGGAACCAAGTCCTCGGGTGTTGTTCGCATCCTCAAGGACCTGGATACAGACATCGCGGGTCGGCACGTGCTGGTGGTCGAGGACATCGTCGACTCCGGTCTGACCCTGTCCTGGCTGCTCGCGAACTTCACCTCACGCGAGCCCGCATCTCTCGAAGTCTGCGCATTGCTTCGTAAGCGGGAGGCGCTGCAGGTGCCGGTCGACGTCCGATATGTCGGATTCGATATTCCCAACGAATTTGTCGTTGGGTACGGGCTCGACTATGCCGAGCGCTATCGCAACCTGCGCTTCGTCGGCACGCTCGCGCCCCACGTCTACGCCTCAGAATGACCATGCAGCCGAGCCCACCCACCCGAAAGTGGCGGAGATCACTCGCTGGCCCCGCTGTGACCGGGAACACCTTGGGCTTTGTGTCTCGTTCCAGATGACGGACACTGTACGAGGGTGACGGAGGCGCTGCGCTGCGCCCCCGATAGCCTCGGTGTACCGTCATATCCCTAGCTTGATCGGGGTGTTGGCAACTCCGGAACGCTGTGATGAGCCGCCCGGTGTGGACTGGCAGGAGGGACGGGGCCAGATTCGCCCCGCATTGATGGACTTGAAACGACTATTTCGCGGACCAGCGATGTGGATCGCGCTGGCCGTTCTTGCGGTGCTGCTGCTCAGCTCGATGTTGTCGTCAGCGGGCGGATACAAGGGTGTCGACACCGCCAAATCCTTCGCCGCGCTGAATGACAACCAGGTCAAGAGCGCCAAGCTGGTGGGCGGCGACGAGCCGCACCTCGAGCTCACGCTCAAGGACGGCGTGAAGATCGACGGCAGCAACAAGATCCGATCTGAGATCATCAACGGCTCGGGCAACGAAGTACAGAACCTGCTGCGGGACAAGGCCGATGCGGGCCAGCTGTCCGGCTTCTCTGTCGACAACCCGCGGCAGAACTTCCTGGTCAGCCTGCTGCTCTCGCTTCTGCCCTTCATCCTCATCGTGGTCATTTTCTTGTTCCTGATGAACCAGATGCAGGGCGGCGGCTCCCGGGTCATGAATTTCGGGCGGTCTCGGGCGAAGCTCGTCTCCAAGGACACCCCCAAGACGACCTTTGCCGACGTTGCGGGCGTGGACGAGGCGATCGAGGAACTCCAGGAGATCAAGGAGTTTCTGGAGAGCCCGGCCAAGTTCCAGGCGATCGGCGCCAAGATTCCCAAGGGAGTCCTGCTGTACGGGCCTCCGGGCACGGGCAAGACTCTGCTCGCCCGCGCGGTCGCCGGGGAGGCGGGGGTTCCGTTCTACTCGATCTCCGGTTC
>JBKPTD010000108.1:0-12245 GCA_046735375.1 Actinomycetota bacterium
CACAGACTCGGCGGTGAGTTCCGCGGAGGTCGGCTTGCCCGGCTTGGCTTCGCGTGGGGTCTCCACAGGTGCCGGCGCATCCGCCGCCAGCGAGCTCTCTACCGTGGGCTGCAGCACAGCAAATGGATCGGGAAGATCGCCAGTGGATGGCCCGGTACCGACGTCACTAAGCGCTCCGTAGAGATCCGACCCTCGGTAGATTTCGAGTTCCTGTAGCTCTTCGTCCAGCCTGCCGTTGGCTGCCGGCAGGTCGCCGGTGCTGACGCCAGACTCGGTGCTGTTCTGGATGAGATCACCTCCCGGCGGCAAGGCGTTTGGCCCGCTCTCGAACGGAGGACGCACGGATCTCGGTCGGGCCGCGTGCCCGGCTCGGCCGTTGCGCAGCGGAGGCGGATCCTCCCTGAGTGCTGCGATGAAGCTTTCCGTCTCGTCCGCGTGGATGCGGTGGCCGTAAAGCGGCGCGCCCGCATAGACCAGATCGCCATTGCTGCCGTTTGAGTCGGATGCGTCGGCGGCCGCGCCGTCCAGCAGATCGACGGACTGGCCAAGCTCCTCATAGAGCGAGCGACGACGGTGTCCCGCCGTCGCGTCATGATCACCACGGCCGTTATGCGAGGTCATGCAAAACCCCTCCCTCGTGCTGTTCAGGCGGGGAGGGAAGGAAGCGCCACTCGGGGTGCCGGCCTAGCCTAATCGGGCAACCGGAGTGTCGCGTCGGCCTCGCCTTGGACCGTTAGCGCATTACGGTAGCGCGCTGACGCGGTAACGGAAGGCTAAATGGCGAGGAGTTTTCCATCGGAATTTTCTGTTGAGGCAGAGCGTGGACCCGCCTAAAGGCGACAAGACCACCGCCAGTGATCGCGTCACTGCGCAGCGCCGCCAACGTACGGTGGTGCAAATGAGCGCACGTGCGGCAGATGCGGCGGTTAGGGCCGACATAGCCGCCCTGTCTCGGTTGGACCGGGGGGCTCCTCTGTCACCGTGGCAGACGATCAAACGCGGGCTGTTCGCTTCACCGGAGTTTCGCGATGGTCTCGCCGTCACGGTTCTTCTCGCGATCGCTGCCACCGGCGGCCGCGTCATCGTCCCCATCGTCGTCCAACAGGTGATCGACAACGGCATCAGTGCACCGGGCGGTCCTAACCTCGGCGTCGTCCGCTGGGCAGTCGCCGCCGCCGCGCTCGCCGTGCTGCTGACCGCACTTTCCGGCTACCTGATGAACGTGCGGCTCTACCGGACAACCGAGAGCGGTTTGCGGACTCTGCGGGTCAAGGCCTTCCGCCACGTACACGATCTCTCGATCTTGCACCAGGCAACAGAGAGACGCGGATCCCTCGTTTCCCGGGTCACCAGCGATGTCGACACCATCTCGACCTTCATGCAGTGGGCCGGCCTGCTCTTCGTGATCAGCATCGGTCAGCTCATCGTGGCGACCACCATCATGGCGATCTATTCGTGGCAGCTCACCCTGCTCGTCTGGATCGTGTTCATCCCGCTCTTCGTGCTGTTGCGACACTTCCAGCGCCGTCTCACCAGCGCGTACACCGCGGTTCGCGAGCGGGTCGGTGACATGCTCGGCGCCGTCTCCGAGGCGGTTGTCGGTGCGCAGGTGGTGCGCGCGTATGCGATCGAGGATCGGACGGCAGGCCGGATCGACGCGGCCATCAACCGCCACCGGACCGCCGCGATCGATGCCCAGCGCCTCGTCGCCGTCACGTTCTCCTTCGGAGAGGTCGTCGCCGGCGTGGCGAACGCGGCGGTGGTCGTCGTCGGTGTCCTGCTCGGGGTGGGCGGCGATCTGACTGTCGGCGAGCTGCTTGCGTTCCTGTTCCTCGTCACGCTCTTCGTCGGTCCGATCCAGGTCGGCACCGAGGTGCTCAATGAGGCACAGAACGCGGTGGCCGGCTGGCGGCGAGTGCTCGGCGTTCTCGACACCGTGCCCGATATCGCCGATCCCGCGGCCGACGGTGTGGTGCTGCCGCGCGGACCGATCGAGGTGCGATTCGACCATGTGAGCTTCGCTTATCCGGGCGGTCCCACGGTGCTGCACGACGTCGACCTCGAGATCGGACCAGGGAGCCGCGTCGCGGTCGTCGGGGAGACGGGCTCGGGAAAGACGACGTTCGCCAAGCTGCTCACTCGCCTGATGGATCCGACTGCGGGGCGGGTACGCGTGGACGGCGCCGACCTGCGAACCGTGCGGTTCTCCTCGCTGCGCGACCGGATCGTCATGGTCCCGCAGGACGGCTACCTCTGGGACACCACACTTGCGGACAACATCCGCTACGGACGGCCGGAGGCCACCGACGAGCAGATCGAGCTCGCGCTCACCGAACTCGGCCTCGCCGACTGGCTCGGCGGCCTGCCACATGGCCTCGCGACTCCGGTGGGCCAGCGGGGCGAGTCACTCTCGGCGGGAGAGCGCCAGCTCGTCGCGCTCGCCCGTGCATATCTGGCCGATCCCGACCTCTTGGTGCTCGACGAAGCCACCTCGGCCGTCGATCCGGCCACGGAGGTACGCCTCCAGCGCGCGCTCGAGGGCATCAGCCGCGGACGTACGGCGATCTCGATCGCGCACCGCATGTCGACGGCCGAGGCCGCCGACGAGGTGATCGTTTTCGACGGCGGCCGAATCGTCGAACGAGGCCCGCACGGTGACCTTGTCACGGCGGGCGGAGTGTATTCGGCCCTGTACGCCTCCTGGACCCGCAACGCCAGGTAGGGGCGCGGGAGACCACGGCACCCCGACGCCGTGACCAGGTGTCATCGCGGGGACGGGCAGAATGTGCCCATGGCGAGCACGCCGGAGACCAGAGCCGGCTCGGCACTCGACCCGGAGATAGCCGCCCGGCTCCGGCGCGACGAGCACGGGCTTTTTCCAGCGGTGGCCCAGCAGTGGGACACCGGCGAGGTGCTCATGGTCGGGTGGATGGATGACGAGGCGTTGCATCGCACCCTGACCACCGGCAGGGCGACCTATTGGAGCCGCAGCCGACAGGACTATTGGGTCAAGGGCGAGACATCTGGCCACCGGCAATGGGTACGCGGCGTCGCGATCGACTGCGACGGGGACTCGGTCCTGGTACGAGTGGAGCAGGAGGGCGCAGCCTGCCACACCGGCGACCGTAGCTGCTTCGACGCCGACGTACTGCAGGGTCTTGAGAAGGGCAGCCAATGACTAGCGGCGCGGTCACCCCCGGCCTTGACGACTTCCGCGCGGCCGCACGGACGCAGCCGGTCGTCCCACTCAGCCGGCGGTTGCTCGCCGACGGGGAGACACCGGTCGGGGTCTACCGGAAGCTCGCAGGGGAGCGGCCTGGCACCTTCCTGTTGGAGAGTGCCGAGCATGGGGGCGTGTGGTCGCGCTACTCGTTCGTCGGAGTTCGCAGCGTGGCAACACTGACCGAGCGGGACGGGGAGGCCTGCTGGATCGGTACGCCGCCAGCCGGCGTGCCGATGGATGGCGATCCCCTCGCCGCGCTGGCAGCGACGGCCGCCACGCTGCGGATTCCCGCGGACCCGCGCCTGCCGCCATTGACCGGCGGCTTGGTGGGATACCTCGGCTATGACCTCGTCCGCCGGCTCGAACGGCTGCCCACGCTGGCCAAGGACGACCTCGCCGTGCCTGAGCTGGCGATGATGCTCGCCACCGATGTTGCCGTACTGGACCACGCGGATGGCTCGATCATCCTCCTGACGAACGTCCTCCCACCAGCGCCTGCGGCTGACGGGAGTCTTGACGCGGCCGAGCAGGCAGCAGCCCTCGACGCGGCCTACCACCGCGGCGTCGCGCGGCTCGATGCGATGACCCTCGACCTGACCAGGCCTGCCGCGCCCTCGGCCGCCGTCATCGATACGAGGGTCGAAGCGACCTCCGAGCGCCGCATGGCAGGGGACGAATACCAGGCGGCGGTCGTCGCGGCCAAGGAGCAGATCTTCGCGGGTGAGGCGTTCCAGGTGGTCGTGAGCCAACGTTTCGAGCGGGCGACGACTGCCAGTGCCCTCGACATTTACCGGGTCCTGCGGGTGACCAATCCCAGCCCCTACATGTACCTGCTGCGTTTCGACGACTTCGACGTCGTCGGCTCGAGTCCAGAGGTGCTCGTGAAGGTCGATGCGGGCAAGGCGATGCTGCATCCCATCGCGGGGACGCGGCCGCGGGGTGCGACGCCGGAGGAGGACGCGGCGCTCGCCGCCGAGCTTCTCGCGGATCCTAAGGAGCGGGCCGAGCACCTGATGCTTGTCGACCTCGGCCGCAACGACCTCGGGCGGGTCTGCGTGGCAGGCACCGTCGAGGTGCTCGATTTCATGTCGATCGAGCGCTACTCCCACGTCATGCACATCGTCTCGACCGTCGTCGGCAGCCTTCCCCCGAATTGCGCCGCATTGGACGTCCTCACCGCGAGCTTCCCCGCGGGCACGGTGAGCGGCGCGCCCAAGCCGCGGGCGATGGAGATCATCGAGGAACTGGAGCCGACCCGCCGCGGCTTGTACGCCGGTGCCGTCGGTTACGTCGGCTTCTCCGGTGACCTCGACACGGCGATCGCCATCAGAACGGCCCTTCTCCGCGATGGCATCGCGTACGTCCAGGCCGGGGCGGGCATTGTCGCCGATTCCGATCCCGCAGCCGAGGATGCGGAATGCCGGAACAAGGCCGCCGCGGTGCTGCGCGCCATTGCGGCTGCCGAGACCCTCCGCCCGGCTCGCTGACCGTCCCGTCGATCAAGGAGCCGTTCCGTGGACGAGCATCGAGGCGACAATTCGTTGCTCAGCGACGGCGGCAGCGAACAGCACGCGAAGCGACGCCCGCTGTTCTGGCGCGGCGGGACAGGCACCCGCCGGGAGTACGCCGCCGTCCTCGCCGCCGGTGCTCTCGGGGCGGCTCTGGTATTGCTCGCCGCGGGACGCCCGTGGGTGCATGCACTCGTCGTCGGTACCCCGGGACAGGCGCGGATCAGTCCGTCCGCCCGATCGGTCGCGCCGGCGGTCTCCGGCCTCGGCCTCTTGGCGTTGGCCAGCGTCGTCGCCGTGGTAGCCACCCGGCGGGTGGGCCGGCTGATCGTCGGTTCGCTGGCCGCGCTCGCCGGCCTCGGGATCCTCGCAAGTGTCGCCAAGACCGCCCTCGATCCCGAAGGCGCGGTGCATGATGCCGCGGTCGCTGCGGCCGGTCTTACCTCTCCGACGGTCGACCATGTCACCGTTACGGGCTGGCCGGTCGTGGCCGCCGTCGGCGCGCTGCTGATCCTGTTCAGCGGACTCTCCGGCGTCCTGCGGGGCAGCCGGTGGCCGGTCATGTCAGGACGTTATGAGCGCGGACCGGACGTGGGCATTCCGACCGCCCCGGCGGAGCCAGGGCAACAGGACCGCCCGGGCACATCGCCCGCGTCGACCGAGGGCGATCGGTCCGCGTCTCGCCACAGTGACGGCCCTCGGCGAGGCGGCACGGGCGAGCGTCAAATGTGGGATGCGCTGGACAGGGGCGAGGACCCGACCGACTGAATCCGGCAGTAGGGCACACTACGTGCAGCAGGACGGACTCGCAGGACCTCGGAGAGCACAGATGAATGCTGAACACGGGCATACGCCGGCGGCGTGGACGGCGGTCACCATCGTCCTGCTCGGCTTCATCGTCGGCGGCTTGGCGCTGATTCTCGCGCAGGCGTGGCTCGCCTTCGTCGGCATCGGCATCATCGTGCTCGGCGGACTCATCGGCAAGATCATGCAGATGATGGGGCTCGGCAAGTCACAGCCCGCCGCGCGTCACTGAGCGCAGCCCGACGGCAGGTGGGCGGTGGGAATGTCGACTGGCGAAGAGCCACAGCCTCGAGCAGGCGGCGGCCGGAGCCGATCACATGCCGAGCCTGCTGCACAGCGCGGTCTCGTCCTGGTCGTTGAGGACGAGAAGCCGATCGCTGACCTGCTTCGCCTCTATCTGAGCCGGGAAGGTTTCGGCGTCCACACCGAGGCGGACGGTCGCGCCGGGCTTGCGGCCGCCCGCACGCTCCATCCGGTCGCGATCATTCTCGATATCGGTCTGCCGGTCCTCGGCGGCGCTGAGGTGTGCCGGGCGCTGCGCGCCGATGGTGACATCACTCCCGTGCTGTTCCTCACCGCCCGCGATGACGAGGTCGACCGAATCGTCGGGCTGGAGCTTGGTGCTGACGACTACGTCACCAAGCCGTTCAGCCCACGTGAGGTCGTGACGAGGGTCAAGACCGTCCTACGCCGGTCAGCAGTCACCGCCGCGCCGACCTACACCCTTGGCGGGGTCGTTCTCGACCCGGCCACCCGCCGGGTCAGCGCGAACGGCGAGGAGGTGAGGCTGACGGCCACCGAGTTCGACCTGTTCGCATGCCTGCTCAGCCGGCCGGGCCGGGTCTTCAGCCGCGAGCAGCTGCTCGCGGAGGTCTGGGGGTACGCGGCGGCCGGCGGGACCAGGACGGTCGACGTCCACATTGCGCAGCTACGCGCCAAGCTCGGCGCGCAGAGGGTCATCAGGACGGTACGCGGAGTGGGCTACGCGGCGGACGAGCTGGCCACCGATGACGGCTAGTGTGCCGAGTCAGAAATTCGGTGCCTAGATTCGTGGCCAGGTGGATGCATCGCAAGGCCGAGGAGGAGGCCGCTAGCAGCGCTAACGGCGACGACGAGAACGCCGCGAGGCGCCGCCTGGGCGCGGAGATAGGAAGCGAATTTGTGGCGAGGGACACTAGGCCGCCAGAAACCGATGAAGGTACGGCCTACACGGTCATGCTTCAGCGGCCGCCGGTCAGCCAGCTGGCGCGGCAGCGGGTCACCCTCGGCACGCAGGTGGCGCTCCTCGTCACCGCGGTGACCGCACTGACCGTCCTCTTGGCCGGTCTGGTGCTGCTCGGTCTCGTCAAGGGAGCGGCCGAGTCGCAAGCACGAGAAACTCTCGCCGGGCAAGCCGACCTCGCCGCCACCGCCACTGCCGAACGGACCCAGCCAGTGCAGCTTGCACGGGCGCTGCGCCGGCAAGGCATCGACGTCGCGCTCGTGCCGTCGGCACGAGCAGCCGATGCACTGCAGCCCGGTGAGGTCGAGGCAGTGACCAGCGGACAGGTCGTATCGGCCGCGCGCGATATCGGCGACCGACGCACCTACATCGAGGCAAGGCCGACGACTCCCGGTGCGGGCATCGTGCTCTGGCAGCAGGCGAGCCTGGCTCAGGAACCGCAGGTGGAGGCCCGCCGTCGCTATGTGATCGCGTTGGCTCTCGGGCTCGCTGCCGGCGCTGCCGGCGGGCTCCTGCTCGCCCGCCAGCTGGCACGTCCACTGCAGCGAGCAGCCAGGACAGCACGCCAGATGTCGGCCGGCGTGCGGGACGTACGGCTGAGCGAGGACGGTCCAGCCGAGCTGGCGGAGCTTGCTGACGCAATGAACCAGCTCGCCGGGGCACTCGCGGCCTCGGAGCGCCGCCAGCGCGACTTCCTGCTGTCCATCTCGCACGAGCTGCGGACACCGCTGGCCGCCGTGAAGGGGTATGCCGAAGCGCTTGCCGATGGCGTGATTCCAGCCGCCGAGGTGGGCGCGACCGGCAGCACGATGCTCGCCGAGGCGCACCGTCTCGACCGGCTGGTCGCAGATCTGCTCGATCTGGCCAGGCTCGGCGCCCAGGACTTCCGCGTCGATGTCGCCGAGGTCGATCTCGTCACGCTGATCGAGCAGGCCGGGCAGGTCTGGCGCGATCGCTGCGCCCGGCACGGCATTGCCCTGACGGTGGAGGCACCCCAGAGCCCGATCATGGTGTACACCGACGCGACCCGAGTCCGGCAGATCGTCGACGGGCTGGCCGAGAACGCGCTGCGGGTGACGCCTGCGGGCGCTCCGATCGTCTTCGCTGCGCGCGTCGAAGGGGTTGGTACGGCGTCGGTCGGCGTGCTCCAAGTGCGCGACGGTGGGCCGGGGTTGACGCACGACGACCTTGCCGTGGCCTTCGAACGCTCCGCGCTCTACGAGCGCTACCGGGGAGTACGCCGGGTCGGCACCGGTGTCGGTCTGGCCCTCGTCGCCGGGCTGGCCGAGCGACTTGGCGGGACCGCCCACGCGGGTCACGCGCCAGAGGGCGGCGCCAGCTTCACTGTTCTGCTGCCGCTGCACCCCGGCTGGTCAAGCAGCTCAACCTGACACCGGTGGGCGATTGCCGACCTCATTGCCCGACGCGCCAGTAGGCAGGACATGAGTGCATATGGCGCCTTCGGTCGACACCTCATGACGGAGCCGCGGGCCCAGTGGCCTACCATCCTCAGGCAGAGCCTGTCCGGGAAGGAGCGATCGGCATCTCCCGGTGGGCTCTCGGGCTGGCGGCACGGCAGATGGGACCATGGCGTGAGTGTGCTCGACGAGATTCTCGACGGCGTTCGCGCCGATCTCGCCGCACGGCAACAGCTGATCTCACTGGACGAGCTCAAGCAGCGGTCCACCAGGTTCCGCGATTCCATCGACGCGATCGCAGCTCTACGCGGAGACGGCGTTCGGGTCATCGCCGAGGTGAAGCGGGCGAGCCCGTCGCGCGGCGAGCTCGCCCCTATCGTGGATCCGGCCGCACTGGCTCGTGACTATGAGGCCGGCGGAGCCCACGTCATCAGTGTGCTCACCGAGCGGCGCCGGTTCGGCGGCAGCCTCGACGACCTGGTTTCCGTCCGTGCCGCGGTCGACGTGCCCGTTCTCTGTAAGGACTTCATCGTCTCCAGCTACCAGCTCTGGGAGGCTAAAGCAGCCGGCGCCGACTTCGTCCTCCTCATCGTCGCCGCGCTCGACCAGAGTGCCTTGGTCTCTCTGGTGGAGCGGGCAGAGTCGATCGGGCTCATGCCCCTCGTCGAAGTGCACACCGCCGCCGAGATCGACCGGGCCGCTGACGCCGGTGCACGGGTGATCGGGGTAAACGCGCGCAATCTCAAGACGCTCGATGTCGACCGCGGCCTGTTCGAACAGCTGGCGCCACGGATCCCGAACGGCATCGTGAAGGTCGCCGAGTCCGGCATCAGGGGGCCACACGACGTCATCGCCCACGCGGCCGCCGGCGCACATGCCATCCTCGTGGGAGAGCTGCTGGTCACCGGCCGCGACCCGCGTTCTGCTGTCGCCGATTTGGTGGCGGCTGGGGCGCACCCGGCGCTGAAACACGGCCGGAGCTGAGGTGGACGCGCACATCGAGCCGGCGCCGGGGGCGGTCGACCGGCCCGGTTACTTCGGGCCTTACGGCGGCGTTTTCGTCCCCGAGGCTCTGATTGCTGCGCTCGAGCAGCTCGACAAGGAGTACCGCGCGGCGCAGTGCGACGCCGAATTCCAGGCCGAGTTCACCCGCCTGCTCACGACCTACGCCGGGCGGCCGTCGATCATCACCGAGGTACCCCGCTTCGCGGCGCATGCCGGAGGCGCGCGAATCCTGCTCAAACGCGAGGACCTCAACCACACCGGCTCACACAAGATCAACAATGTGATCGGACAGGCGCTGCTCACCAAGCGGATGGGAAAGGCTCGAGTCATCGCCGAGACCGGTGCCGGTCAGCACGGCGTGGCCACCGCCACTGCCGCAGCTTTGCTCGGGCTCGACTGCGTCGTCTATATGGGCGAGGAGGACACGCGGCGGCAAGCGCTGAACGTGGCCAGGATGCGCCTGCTCGGTGCTGACGTCGTAACGGTCAGGACGGGAAGCAGAACGCTGAAGGACGCGATCAATGAGGCCTTCCGCGACTGGGTCACCAACGTCGACTCCACGCACTACCTGTTGGGCACCGTCGCGGGACCGCACCCGTTTCCCGTCCTTGTCCGCGACTTCCAGTGCGTCATCGGAGACGAAGCCCGCGCTCAGGTCCTCGGGCTCACCGGTGCACTGCCGGACGCCGTCTGCGCCTGCGTGGGAGGCGGCTCCAACGCGATCGGCGTCTTCCATGCGTTCGTCGCCGACGAATCCGTCCGTTTGTACGGCTTCGAGGCAGGCGGCGACGGGCTAGAAACCGGCCGGCATGCCGCCACGTTGACCGCTGGTGCGCCCGGTGTCCTGCACGGGTCCTACTCCTACGTCCTGCAGGACGAGGACGGCCAGACCGTGGAAAGCCACTCGATCTCGGCGGGCTTGGACTATCCGGGAGTCGGTCCTGAGCACGCGTGGCTGCGCCAGTCCGGCCGGGCTGTGTACGCGCCGGTGACGGACGCCGAGGCGATGGACGCGTTCGCGTTGCTCGCCAGGGCGGAGGGCATCCTGCCCGCGATCGAAAGCGCGCATGCGCTCGCCGGCGCGCTCACGGTCGGGCGGGAACTCGGGAGTTCGGCGGTGATCCTGGTGAACCTGTCCGGGCGCGGCGACAAGGATGTCGACACGGCAGCCCGCTGGTTCGGGCTCGCCGCGGATGCCGGAAGAAGTACATGAACGGCGCGGCCGCGGTGGGCACGGTCTTCGAGAAGGCGCGCGCGGAGGGGCGTGCGGCGCTGGTCGGCTACTTGCCGGCGGGCTTCCCGACGTACGACAGGTGCATTGACGCGATCAAGGTCATGGTGGCCGCGGGTGTCGATCTGGTGGAAGTCGGACTGCCATACTCCGATCCCGTCCTCGACGGGCCGACGATCCAAGCCGCAGCCGATATCTCGCTGCGCGGCGGCACCCGCACCAAGGACGTCCTGCGCACTGTCGAGGCCGTCACCATGGCAGGCGCTATCGCCGTCGTCATGACCTACTGGAATCCAGTCCTCCGCTACGGCGTGCGCCGGTTCGCTCGGGATCTGGCCGCCGCCGGCGGCGCCGGATTGATCACCCCTGATCTCACCCCCGATGTCGCCGGCGAGTGGATCACAGCCAGCGACCAGACAGATCTCGCCCGAATCTTTCTCGTTGCGCCCTCCTCGTCGGATGCACGGGTGACCTTGACGGCAGCCGCCTGCCGCGGATTCGTGTACGCGGCGTCCGTGATGGGCGTCACCGGGGCCAGAGAGTCGACCAGTGCGGTGGCGCCTGCGCTGGTGGCGAGGGTGCGAACCGTCAGCAGTCTGCCCGTTGGGGTGGGTTTGGGCGTCTCATCGGGGGCCCAGGCGGCGCTGATCGCAGAGTATGCGGACGGAGTGATCGTCGGCTCTGCACTCTGCCACAGCCTGCTCGAGGCCACCGGCCCGCAGGACGCGCTTGCCGGCCTGCGCCGGCTGGTCGAGGATCTTGCCGCCGGTGTTCGGCGATGACCGCGGCGTTTCGTTCGAGAAACGGCAGGGCAGGTCGGGGCGACGGTCCGGGGTCGCTGGGGTCTCGGCGGGTGGACCCTGCATGAGGCGTACGCACGCCATGGGGATGGCCTCGTCGCCGTTGTGGGATCCAGCAAGGTAACGTTCGGGCCGTTATGGACGTTGCGTATATCCCCAGCCCATCCCGTGGCGTCTGGCACCTCGGTCCCCTCCCGATCCGTGGTTACGCGCTCTGCATCATCCTCGGCGTGATCGCTGCGGTGTGGATCAGCGAACGCCGATGGGTGGCGCGCGGCGGCCGGCGAGGGGTCATCGGCGAGGTTGCGATCTGGGCGGTGCCCTTCGGAATCGTCGGCGCCCGGATCTACCACGTCATCACGACTCCGGATCCATATTTCGGTCATGGCGGCCATCCGTGGGAGGCCTTTGCGATCTGGAAGGGTGGCATCGGGATCTGGGGTGCGATCTCGATGGGAGCACTCGGGGCCTGGATCGCCTGCCGACGGCAAGGCGTCCCATTGCCCGCGGTCGCCGACGTCGCGGCGCCAGGCATCGCTGTAGCCCAAGCCATCGGCCGCTGGGGCAACTGGTTCAACCAGGAGCTCTACGGCAAGCCCACTGACCTCCCCTGGGCACTGAAGATCGACCTGGATAAGCGGGTCGCCGGCTATGAGAACTACGCGACCTTCCACCCGACCTTCCTGTACGAGTCGCTGTGGGTCCTCGCGCTCGCCGGTGTGTTGATCTGGGCTGAACGGCGCTATCAGCTTGGGCATGGTCGGCTGTTCGCGCTGTACGTCGCGGGCTACACCCTCGGCCGGGCCTGGATCGAATATCTGCGAATCGACACAGCACACAGATTCGGTGGGCTGCGCCTCAACGACTGGGTCTCGTTCGTCGTGTTCGTCCTTGCGGTGACCTACATCGTGGTCTCGTCCAGAGAGCGACCGGGGAGAGAGGACCTGGCGGCCTTGCCGGGACCCAGCGCGGGTGGCCCGCAATCCGGCCGAGACCGGGAGTCGAGTCCAGCCGGCGAACCAGGTTCTGATCGT
>JBKPTD010000109.1:0-8289 GCA_046735375.1 Actinomycetota bacterium
GGCAGGCAGAACACGGAACGGACGTGCTGCTGAGCGACGTACGGATCCGCGGAAAAGCGGTTCGGGACGGCCGCATCGTCCAGGATCACGCTCTCCCGAGTGCGCAGAACGTAGCGGAGCACCGTCCCCGGCAGAATAGAACCGGTCACCGGCTCGTCGCACAGTTGGACCATCACCGCGCCGCTGCCCGCGATGGCTTCCGCCATGATCCGCGGCTCGGACCCTCGCGTGAGTATCAAGAGCGCGCGCTGCGCTCCGGCATGCTTGACCGCGGTACGCATCAGGGTGTCGAGCAGCTTTTCGAGGACCATCTCGCCCGAAACGGACTGCGATACGGCGATCATCGTGGAAAGGTCGAGGTGCTCGCCGACGATGGCGCCCGTGGGAGCGGCGACGCTGTGTTCCATCCCCGAGTCCGGGGAGCGCTGGGCAATGATCTGCTTCAGCAGCGTCCCCACGTCGAAGTAGATGCGGGCCGCGGTGATCTGCCGCCTCGCGGCGTCGAACTGGTAGACGCCACAGCCCGGAAGCTCGACGGGAGCATTGGTCGCCGCATGGCCGGCGAACGCCCCCTTGTGTTCGGCGGCGAAGATGAATTCAGCGACCACGACGCCGCGTCCGAAGATCGTGTTCTTCACGACGTGGCGGTTTCCGGGGAAAGCGGTGATGAAGGGCCGAACAAACTGCTCGCGAACGGCCGTGTGGCCCTGCATGAGGCTGCCCGGGATCTGGATGGTCACATCGTCGGCGTAGTAGGACATGATGTGGTCCTCATCCGTCCCGCCCCACGCTTCGTAGTACTCGGTGATGAACGACTCGATGTCGGCACGGGATTGGAGTGCGGTGAGAGCGGCCATGGCTGCCCCCTTCAGCGCTTCATGCGACCGATCCGTGTTTTCCATGACGGTCGCAATGTGGCGCGCCGGCAGTGAGGACTCTGGCCGGTTCGACCGGGGCTTGGTCCGTTCGACCGAAGAAATGGAAGGTACGGAGGCTACAGCCCGGCACGGAACTGGGACGGAGTCGGGCCGGCGATGCGCCGGAACACCTTGGTGAAGTGGCTCTGGTCGGTGAAGCCGGTTTGGAGGGCGACGTCGAGGACGCTGAGAGCTGGGTTGCGGAGCAGCTCCTTCGCGCGGTCGACCCGGCGGCCGAGCACGAACCGATGCGGGCTCATGCCCGTGCTCTGGCGGAACAGCTCGGCGAAATAGTGCGGGCTCGTTCCCGACAAGGCGGCGAGGTCCGCCAAGCGTAGGTCCCTATCGAGGTTGGACGCGACATAGTCGCAGACGCGCCGAAGCCGGTACCCGGGAAGGCCTCCCCGTGCCGTCAGCTGGGCGCGGATGGCGCCGTAACGCCGCGCCAGGTAGACGGCCATGGCGGTGCCCAGCGACTCGCCGAAAAGAGCGCCGGCGGGGCAGCCGTCCTCCAGGTCGGCTCGCAGGGCCAGGATCAACGAGAGCAGGTGCCGGTCCTCGAGCTGCCAGTGCGTCTGCAGTTCGAGATCGTCGAGGTGCGCGGTCTGCTCGAGCGCGCCCGTCACCAGGCGGGGCTCCAACGTGACGAGGATCCGATTGCTGCGGCCCCTCCAGGCGAGCCGGTCCCGCGTGCCCTTGGGCAGGAGGTAGATCGTTCCGGGGGGTGTCACCGCCCGCTGCGTCCGACCGTCAGTCGTCCACTCGGTCTCCACGGCCGCACCCAGAAGCAGGCCCAAGAAATGTGTCGGATGCTCGTGATCAGGGATGGCTACGGGAGGCAGGTCGGGGAACGACTCGAGCGCCAGGCCGTCCCAGCGAGCGGCGTGGCTCGGGACGATCGATGTCTCGGGAATCAGCGGGTCCGGGCGGCCATCTCGGAGGACCTCTACGACCGCTGGCGAGTGCGGAGCCGGGTACGCCATCGCGCTCGCTACGCGAGCATCTGTGGGAACCGCGGGAGTTTTGGCGTCGCCCATGACGGCGGTATCAGCGGAGTCCGATAGTGGCACGGTGCCCGGCGTGGCACAAGTCGGCTGTTCTTCACGCGCCCGCGCGCGTGGCCGCGTGCAAGGTGAAGCCGTCGAGCGAGGCGCACAGAGGCTTGTCGTAGGCGAGCGGCTGTGACTCCAGCAGGAAAGGGCCGCTCAGCCACTGGGGTCCGGCCGGTGGCGTCTGGCCCGAGACAGCCGAGGCGGCCAGCTTGCCCTTAGGATCGCCCTCGCCGATTGGGTCGGCGCCGTCCTGCTCGACGGGCAGCAGGCCGCGCCGGCGAAGGTGCCTCTCGATGCGCCTCACCACACGCTCGAGCACCTCGCCCACCTCGCTGGTCTTGAGATGAGAGAGCCCCTCGAAGAGCAGCTCCCCGTCCTGCTCGTGGAAGGCGCCATCGAGGAAGACGGCGTGCAGGTGAGGATTGAGCCGCAAGTCGGACGACGTTCTCTGCACCACGGTGACCGCGACGGTCTTCCCGTCCTGGGCCTCCTGCGGTGCGGCGCGCCGGGCGTAGAAGCCCTGTACCGTGTCGACGAAGATGCGTGTCAGCCTGCCGAGCAAGGCGCCGTCCTGCGCGAGGCGTCGCCGCCAGGGGAAGGGGAAGGTCAGCACCCACTGGCGCAGCGAGCTCTGCGGCGGCAGGACGCCGCTCGATCAGCTTGGCGGCGGTGGCGCATCCGCCGGCCCATGCACGACGAAGCCCCGCCCACCAGCCGCCTCTCGCCGCACCCCTGGCACTCCAAGCGGGCAAAGCCCCGACAGAGTAGCGCCAAAGCCGAGGTAAGCCTCCAACTACTTGCGGGCATGCTTGGGGATGCGCACGGCCAGCGCGCCGTCGTCGATCGCGCCGTAGAGCGTCTCGAGGTTGTCGCGCACGACCTCGCAGAGCGCCGTGGTCTCGGGCCGTCGGGCTCGATAGGCCTGAGTGCGCCTCTCTTCGCCGGCCGGAGAGCCCGGCCCTTTCGAAAGAAGAACGTCCTTCAAGAACGCCGATCCTTCAGACCTCCGACTGCGACATCCCGTCCATGCCCAGCGCCTTCAGCAGATGGTCCACCTTCGGCGCCGAGACACCGTGGACGTAAGCTTCCTGCACCACCGATTGCAGCGCTCGCTCCGCGCGCCTCCTCGGCTCGAGCAGCTAGGGAAAGTAACGTTCCCGCACGCGCCTTCGGGATCGTCAGCTCGATCGTTTCCACGCGCGTGTCCCAGCTGCGAAGCCAGTAGCCGCGGGATGCCCGGGGTGTTCACCTTGATCGCCTGTTCCGACACCTTCACCCTGTACTGCCACGCCTGTCCGGAGGCGCGCAGCGCATACAGCTTGTAGACGCCGCCCAGCGCGGGCCGATCCTGCCCCGTCATCAGATGCGCGCCGACGCCCCAAGTCGTGATCTTGGCGTCCTGCTCCTTCAGGCTCACGACCAGGTGCTCGTCGAGCAAAGCGATATCGCTAGCGATAGCTAGCGATAGCAAGTTGGGTGAGCGCTTACGCGCTCACGAACGACTACGGCGTCGAACGCAGCTCACTTCGTTCGCTGCGTCTCATCGCGTTGCGGTACGCATTTTGGCGTTTCAAATCGTTTCTGCTTAACGATTTGTCTCGACACTGGACCTCCTCAGCGCTACGTTCGCAGTATCACTGGTAGTCATGCCGCGCACGCTCTTCGATGTGGACGACCCGCCCGAACCGAGGCCGGCCCCATCCGCGACTCGGCCACGGCGCGCCGCCGTCGTCCCGGTCCGGCTGGCGGAGAGCGAGCGCGACCAGCTCGCCGAGGTCGCGCGCGACCTCGGCCTCAGCGTCTCGACGTACATGCGCCAGGTCGTCCTTTCGCGGCCGCTCCCGCCTCGCCGTGCGGTGCGCCCCATCCCCGAGGTCAACCGCGAGACGTATCACGCACTCGGCCGGCTCGCGGCCGACGTCAACGTCATCGCGCGACGCATGGCTGAGCGCCGCCGGGAGGCAGGCGCCCGCGAGGTCCTCGAAGCCCTCGAGCTGGTGACCCGATTCCTCGGGACCGTTCGTGCCGAGGTCCTGGGTACGACCCTGACGTCGGAGGGAGGCGAATCGTGATTGCCAAGATCACCCGCGGCGGCAGTTTCCGAGGCGCCGCACGCTACACGCTCGACGAACGGCGCGGCCTCGACCGCGACCATCAGCCCGAGATCATCGGCGGCAACATGGCGGGCCGAACGAGCGCGCAGCTCACACGAGAGTTCGATGCTGTCCGGCAACAGCGGCCCGACATCCGCAAGCCCGTCGAGCACGTGGCGCTGAGCCTCGCTCGCGATGACCGGCCCCTCTCGAACGACGAGATGGCGCTTCTCGCCGATGAGTACCTGAAGCGCCGGGGCCATGACCTCGACCGGCTCCAATACGTCGTCGTTCGACATCGAGACAAGGACCACCAGCACTGTCACATCCTGCTCAACCGGGTCAGGACCGACCGGACGGTGGTGCCTCAGCACTACCGCGAGTACCTCCGCAACAAGGAGACTTGCCGTGCCCTCGAGCGGGACTTCGGCCTGCGGCCAGTGAGGAACGTTCGCCCGCGCTCCGGAGAGCGGGCGCCCACGAGAGGCGAGGACCGGATGATACGGGACCGGGGGCTGGTCTCGGAGAAGGAGCAACTCAAGGACCTGATCCTCGACGCCGTGCGGGACAAGCCCACGATGACCGAGCTCGCCCGGCGGCTCCAGGCGAAGGGAGTTCAGGTCCGGCCGAACATCGCGCGTACCGGTCATGTGAGCGGCATCAGCTACCGGCTCGATCGGGTGGCGGTGAAAGGGAGCGGGCTCGGCCGAGCGTTCAGCTTCGAGGGCCTGCAGAAGGAGCTGGGAGTCCGCTACGACGGCGCACGGGACCTGCCGGCCCTCCAGCACGCCGCAGCCGTCACGAAGGGCCTTGAGCCGGAACGCCGACGTCGGCGTCCGGTCCGGCAGCCCTCGCCGGCTCGCGTCCTCGACCGCCTTCCGGGCTATGAGCAGGCCCGCGCGGCCCTCTGGCTCGCGCACAACCTGGAACTGGCTGGCCGCGCTCCAGGCCGGGCGGCCCTGAACGTCGCGGAGCGGCTCCTCCCCGCAGGGGCCAAGACAACGGTTCGCGCGATCCGCCAGCTCATCGATCTCTCGCGCGGTAGGTGATCCATGAGCGATGACAAGGCTCCCAACACGACGATTCGGGTTCCCGAGCCTCGCGCCCTCGACGAGGACGTCGCCAAGCGCCCAGACGCGCGCACCGCAGAAGTGCTTCGAGCCCTCGATCGAGCCAAGGGGACGATCGGAGGGACCGAGGTGCCGATCGGTTCCCCGTCGAGCGAGACCCCGGTGTGGGAGCTGCGAGCGCTGGGTGCGTGGTTGTCGAGGGTGTCGCCGGTCGTCGACGACGCGGCGAAGCGTCTCGGGTCGTGCGCTGAAAGGCTCGAGCGAGCGGTCGTCGTACCCAGCGAGAAGCTTGCCGAGTTCCAACGGCGCCACGACGGCATCGTCAGGGAGCTCCGGGAGGCGGCACGCGCGCTGGAACATGAGACGGACGTCTTCGCGGCGTGGCGCACCTGGTGGACAAGGCACCTGCCCGCTTGGACTCTCGTGCTGATGGCCCTCTTCGGCGCGACCCTCGGGCTCGCGTGGAGGGCCCACACACTGGCCCAGAGTACGCACGACATCCTGGAGCAGATCCTGGAGAACCAGACCAAGGCCCAAGCCGCCAAACCCGGCAAACGCCGATGATTCCTCAACCATGAGCGAGGACTCGTTTCCGAGCCGCACCGGGCGGAGGGGAGCGAGACGCCGACGTCGAGGCGTATAATTCGAGCGACATGAGGTTCACGCGCATTACGGTCCGCCCGGATGTCTGCACGGGAAAGCCGTGCATTCGGGATCTCCGGTTTCCGGTGTCACGGCTCCTCGGCCTGCTAGCGGCCCGGCAAACGCCCGAGGAGATCCTGAAGGCCTATCCCTACCTTGAAGCGGCGGACATCGACGAGGCTCTGAGATACGCCGCCAGCCTCGCAGAAGACGAGACGATCGAGCTCGTCGGTTGAAGTTCCTGGTCGATATGCCCGTCACCCCGCAGGCAGTCGCCTATCTGCAGGCGGCCGGTCACGACGCGGTCCACGCGTCTTCCGTCGGGCTTTCGTCGGCGACCGACACTCGAATCCTTGAGGTCGCGCACGATCAGGGACGTGTCGTCGTCACTGCGGACCTGGACTATCCGCGCTTGGTCGCTGCGGCGAAAGCTGCCGGCCCCGGCATCATCCTCTTCCGCGGAGGATCGTATTCCGACGCCGACATGCTTCGTCTGCTGAGCCGCGTGCTGGGTCGAGCTGAACAACTTGATCTCGAGCACTCGATCACGGTTGTTGAGCCAGGTCGAGTCCGGCGCCGTGCGCTTCCGATCCCTTAAGATCGGCTACGGGGCCACTCGAACCAGTCGAAGCCCGGTGATGATGCGATCCAACTCGGCGCTCCAGCGCTCGAGCGTCGTGCGCATCTCACCGACCGGGGCATGGACCTGGTAGGTCCGCACGAGCCGGGGTGGCCGGTGGCCGAGGATAGCCTCGATGATGGGGACGTGCGTCCCCATCTCGGCAAGCCGGGTCGCGACGGTCCGCCTGACATCATGTAGCCGGTAGTCGCGTGGCACACCCTCGACTCTTCGCAGCCGGGTGACCGCCTTGTTCGGAACGTCCATGTGACCGGCCCGCCCGCAGGCCCTGCAGACCGCAGTCGGGGCGGGGAAGAGGAATTCGGTCGTCCCGGACGCCTCGCGCGTGCGAGCGATGACGCGCATGGCCCCGGACGAGAGCGGAACCGGATGAGGGTCGCCCGCCTTCGTGACCGCGGCGGGGATGGTCCAGAGAGCACGCTCATTGTCGACGTCAGCCCACCGGGCGGCGCGGGCCTCTTCGCTCCTCACGGCGGTGTAGAAGAGCAGAGGGACGAAGTCTTGCAGCTCTGTCCCAGGCACCGCCGCGAAGATCGCCCTGATCTCGTCGTTCGCGTACACCCGGTCCCGCGGCTTCGCCTCGCTCGGGAACCCGAAGGCGAAAGTCGGATCGGCGGCGGTCGGGAGGAGATCCTCACGGATACTCCAGCGGAAGACGGCCCGGACAAGCGCAAGCGTCCGTTTCGCCTGTGTCGGAGCGCCGCGTGCCCGGATGCGCTCAAGCAGGCTCCGGATGTCGGCGCGCGTGATGTCCCTCGGGCGCCTCGAGCCGAACACGGGGAGCACGTCGCGCTTGGCGGCGCGCTCAAACTCAATAAGGCTCAGCGGCCGCATCGTGGGCCCATGCCTCTGCACGAACAAGCCAATCAGGTCGCCGAAGGTCTGGTCAGCCTGCCGCTCGCTGATCTTCTCGGCCTGGGGGTCCTCCCCGAGACGTGCTCGCGCCCGGATCTCTCGCGCGGCATCGCGCGCCTCCGCCAGCCTGAGATCACCGACGCGGCCGATCGTGTAGCGCTTCCACCGACCACCCGCGAAGTAGCCGACGGAATAGACGCGAGAGCCGTCGGCTCCCACGCGCAGGCGGAAGCCTCGCACCAGCGAATCGGTGTAGTCCGTCCGACCGTTGACTGCGGGCAGGATTCGCACGTTCCGGTCCGTCAGTTTCAGCTTCCGCGTCGATCGCGCCGCGCCTTCCTGCATGTGCGCCTCCACTCCCGGGGACGAGCCGGGGACGAGTCATCCGCGCGACAGTATGGCACAGCGTGGAGCGACCTAGGTTCGTGTTCTTTCTCTATTTATATAGTGAGACTTGAGTTAGATTTGTTCGGGAAGTTGCACAGAGTACCAGCACGTTTCACTTGTTAGATTCTACGAATCTGTAGGTCGCACGTTCGAATCGTGCAGGGCGCACCAACTTACAGGGAGAGCGGACGCCTTCGGGAATCCCCAGGGAGCTCCCAAGAACCTAGACCCCGCCGAGCCGGACCGTCACTACGTTGGCCCTACGACGGACGTCCGACGGAGGCTCTCCCAGCACAACGACGATCTGTCCCTTCATACCGCCAAGGGGCGCCCCCGGAAGCATCCCAGCCCATTTCACCCGGTCCGTTTCCCCAGGCTTCACTTCCTATTGACATCCCAAGGGTCCTGGCTATACTCATTTGCGATGACCATAGGAACGGGTGACGCGACACCCCGAGCCGACATTCTGCAGGGGACGCTGGATCTCATGGTCCTGAAGACGCTCGACGTCATGGGACCGCAGCACGGCTACGGGATCGCACGGCGCATCGAACAGATCAGCGAGGACGTCCTGAAGCTGAACGAAGGAACGGTCTACGCCTCACTGATGCGCCTGCAGCACCAGGGCTGGAT
>JBKPTD010000110.1:0-11360 GCA_046735375.1 Actinomycetota bacterium
CTCGGCACCATCAATCGCGCGTGGGCCGCGCTATCGCGCCGATCGCGGCTGGCAGGGACCGCCGCTGCTCTTCGGCGCACCGCGCGATCTGCAGCTCCCCTCCGGCTCGTCCCAGAGCGGCGGCCAGGCCATCGAGCCGGCGCCCGGCGATTCCGCTAGCGAGCCTGCCTCTGAGGGGGGCGGAGCCAGTGCTCGATGGTGAGGTGCTCACTGCTCGGCAGCAGGACGAGATCAACCGCGCCATCGACATAGCACAGCGGGAAAGTGGTCTGACCTTCACCGTGTACGCCGGTCCCGCGCCCGACGACTTGACGGCCTTTGCGCGGCAACTGCTTGCGGCTTTGCCTGACCCCGAGCAATCCGTCGTCGTTCTCGTCGACCCCACGCAGCGCCGACTCGAGATCGTTACGGGTGGCTTCGCCGCGAGAAACCTCAACGACCGTGCATGTGCGCTTGCCGCGGCGGCCATGACGAGCGCGTTCGCCGCGGGCGACCTCTCCGGCGGTATCGCCAGCGGCGTCGTCCTGCTCGGCGAGCAGGCTCGTCACCCGCGCAGCCTTCATCTGGACCAGCCGTAGCGCCCTGCCAGATCGCTGAACGCGGGTGGGCATGCGCGCGCATGCATGATCCACTGCTACGGCGCACGGGAGTGGCCGCAGAAATGGCACGGCCATAGGTTGGCGCGACGTCGTAGCGTTGGACTGTGCTGTACGAGCCCGCGCAGTCGCTGACCGATCTCGCGCTGGGTCTGATCACGCTGTTCCTGGCGATTCTGCTCCGCCAGGAGGCGATCGGCCAAGCGGAGTCACGGGCCGGATTCCGTGCCGCCAACCGCTATTGGCGGACGGCGTTCTGGTGGTTCGGTGTCGCTGCGCTGGCCGGTGCGGTACACCACGGAGTGTTCAACCGATGGGAGCGGCCAGGGCAGATCAGCTGGACGATCATCAGTGTGATCGTCGTTGTCGCGGTGTCTTATGTCCTCGCCGCGACTGTTGCCGATGTGCTTGGACCTGGCCGGGCGCGGGCGTTCTGGATCCTGCGGTCATTCGGACTTTCGGCCTACCTCGTCGTCGCAGTCACCGGACACGCCGGGGTTGGGGCGATCCTCGCGTGCGAAAGCCTCACCATGCTCAGCGTTCTCGCCCTCTGGGGCTGGGCCGCCTGGCGCCGCCACCCAATGGCCCCCGCGATGGTGCTCGCGATCCTGACCAGCGGAGGGGCAGCTGGACTCAAGGCACTGAGCCCGAGGATGACCGAGGCTGTGGGTCTGGATCCGACGTCGATCTATCACCTGGCCCAGATTCTGGGCACCGTGCTGTTGTACGACGCGGTCCGCGCCCGTCGGGCCGAGCCGGCCGAGGTCCCGGGGACTCGGGCCGTCGAGGCCGCCTAGCGCGGTGACCGTCGACCTTCACGACGCACAGGCCCGAGGGCGCCCGGTCGATGAGAGAGTGCCAGGCGCGACTCGGCGGTGATTGATGGCGCTTAACCCGGCGAACGCGGGGGTCGACTGCGGGCTTTATGGCTCGTGGGGGATGTGGATGACGGTCTCGGTGCCGTCGTCCCAGCGCCATGGCACGTGGTGTCCCCGCAGGTGAACGCCGCCGATCCACCGGTCGATGCCGTTGAGAGCGATCTGGTCGGCCTCGCCTGCCAGCACCCGCGCCCCTTTGTCGGTCAGGCGCACGCCCGTCGTCCGATCCACGGGGCTGCCGGGCGGGTCGAGGTGGAGCAGCGGGTGCTGCCCCTCCGCCATCCGATCCATCCGGCCGAAACAGGTGATGTCCCCCATGTACGGGCGCGTCTCCCGAGCTCCGGCCCGCACGAAGGCCGTCCCTGCGTCGGGCGCGCCGTCGGCGACGGCTGCCAGCACCCGTCGTTCAGTCAGTGAGAGGCCGTCCCGCGTCGCCGGATATTCGCGGCTGAGGCGGTCGAACGCCTCGCCCAGGAAGCGCAGCTCGCCCAGCCGCGCGGCGGCGATTGCGCCGAGTCCCGCAGGGGTGGGCGCGCGGAAGGCCGCCCATGCGCGAGTGGCCAGCTCGAGCGCCACTGGGGTCAGCCGCGCGCACGCGTTCGTGTGCGGCAGTTCGCGCAACTGCTCGGCGGTGAGCTCGCCGAGGCCGCCGAAGCGGGCGATACCTGCGTGTTCGCCGATGCAGATCAAGGTAATGCGCTCGGCGGGAACGCCCAGACCAGCCAAGCGGGCGAGGATCTCGGCGATCTGCAGCTGGTCGTACAGGTCCGCCTCGAACCACAGCACGTATTCCCCGTCTCGATTGCCCTCCAGGGCCTGGTCCCGCTCGGTGAACTGGCGCATCGCCTCGGCGCGTTCGACGCTCTCGTAGCCGGCTAGGAAGTCGATCCTGATCCGCCGCAGCTCGGCCGGCGCGACCTCTGGCACCGGCCCCTCGTGCAAGATGTCCCGCCAATAAATCACGCGCCGCGCGAGCCCGGTCCCGGGCACGTCAGTGGCGTCGCCGTTGCTGATGTGGAGCGCGTCGGGCATCCAGTCGAGCGGTGAGTCGTCCGCCATCGTGCCCGAGTGCTCGGCGAGGAGCTTGCCGCGGGCGGCCGCGTACGACTCGCCGGTCTTGGCCATCCGCGCGCGCACGCGCCGCTTGAAACCGGCCTGCTTGGTCATGGTCGTCTCCCGCGTCCCGGCGGCGGATCCCCCAGCGATCGCTGCGGCGGGCGCACGATCGACGACTGACGCCCCGGCCGAGAGGTGGGCCTCCCTTTGCCTCCGTCGGGTGACCCGGCTGGGGCGGGTCGCCGGAGGTTGGGGCGCGGACGGTCGCCACCTGCCAAAGTACTCGGCGGCCGGTACCTCGCGCAGCCCGGCCTGCGTCAGCCCGCTGCGGCGTCGCAAGCCCGGGCACGCAGCGCTCGGGCCACCCCGTCTCGGCCCTCGACGAGGAGTCTCCGCAACGCGGGCACCGGATCCTCCTCGGCGAGGTAGCGATCGGTGCGGGCGAGCGTCGACTCGTCGATACGCAAGGCCGGATAGAGCCCGATCACGATCTGCTGGGCGATCTCGTTTGTCCGGCCAGCCCATACGTCCTTGACCGCTTGGAAGTACTTCTCGAAATACGGCTCAAGCAGGCGGAGTTGGTCAGCGCTGGTGAAGCCGCCGATGATCGACGCCTGGATGGTGTTGGGCAGATCTCCTGTGGAGACAACGGACGCCCACGCCTCGGCCTTGGCCGCCGGGTTGGGCCGCGCCGCCAGCGCTCCGGCCGCATGTCGCTGCCCAGTCGCCGTATTGTCGCGGTCGAGCTCGGCATCGACGTCCCCCTCACCGGCGACACCGGTCTCGACAAGCCTGGTCAGCAGGTGCCAACGAAGATCCGCATCCATCACGAGGCCCTCAACTGTCTTGCTACCGTCGAGCAGCGCCCGGACAAAACCCAGATCCTCGTCGCTCCTGGCCGCGTTCACGAACGCTCGAGCCCACGCAAGCTGATGGTCACTGCCGGGTTTGGCGTCGGTCATGTGCGCACGGGCCGCGGCCGCGAGCTGTGCTAGACCGGCCGAGCGCCAGGCCGAATCGGCGAAATGGTCGAGGGCAGCGAAGGTCTGCCGCAGCAGAGACTGGACGACGACGATGTCGGACTCCTGGCCGATGCCGGCGAGGACGAGACGGACGTAGTCCCGGGTCGGCATCTCGGCATCCCTGGTCATGTCCCAGGCCGCCGCCCAGCAAAGCGCACGAGGGAGAGTGGCCCTGATCGACCCGATCGACTCGGTCACGACCGTTAGGGAGTCCTCATCCAGTCTGATCTTGGCGTATGTCAAGTCGTCGTCGTTGAGCAGGATCAGATCCGGCTTGAGGATGCCGCTCAGCTCTGCGACGTCAGTCCGGGGTCCCGAGATGTCCAGCTCGAGACGGTCCCGCCGCGCGATCCGGCCCCGGTCGTCCCGGTCGTACAGACCGATCGCGATCCGATGAGAGCGCAGCGTTGGCCACTGGCCCGGTGCCTCCTGCACCACGGCGAAGGAGGTGAACCGACCCTCGTCGTCCACGCCGAATTCCGGCCGCAGCGTGTTCACGCCGGCGGTCTCGAGCCACTCCTTGGCCCACGTCGACAAGTCGCGGCCGGACGTCTCCTCGAGGATGGCGAGAAGATCGGCGAGCGTCGTGTTGCCCCATTCGTAGCGCTTGAAATAGCGACGCATGCCGTCGAAGAAGTGATCCACGCCCACCCAGGCGACGAGCTGCTTGAGAACGGAAGCGCCCTTGGCATAGGTGATCCCGTCGAAGTTCACCTCCACGTCTTCGAGATCGTTGATGTCGGCGACGATCGGGTGGGTGGACGGTAGCTGGTCCTGTCGGTAGGCCCACGTCTTCTCGACGTTGGCGAACGTCGTCCACGCGCCCCGCCACCGGGTGGCTTGCGTCTGGCAGAGGACCGATACATAGGTCGCGAACGATTCATTCAGCCACAGGTCGTCCCACCACTTCATCGTGACGAGGTCGCCAAACCACATGTGGGCGAGCTCATGCAGGATCGTCTCTGCGCGGCGCTCGTAGGCGGCGTCGGTGACCTTGGAGCGGAAGACGTAGTCCTCGAGGATCGTCACGCAGCCGGCATTCTCCATCGCGCCTGCGTTGTACTCGGGGACGAAGAGCTGGTCATATTTCGCGAACGGATAGGGATAGTCGAACTTCTCGTAGAAATAGTCGAAGCCCTGCTTCGTGACCTCGAAGATTGCGGCGGATTTCAGGTGTTCGGCCAGGGACCGGCGGCAATACGCGGCGAGCGGGACCACCTGATCTCCGATCCGGTGCTCGTCACGCTCTACGTGATACGGGCCGGCGACGAGCGCCGTGATGTACGTCGAGAGCCGAGGCGTCGCGTCGAACGCCCACAGCGTCTTGCCTGGTACGACCGCCTGCGGCGTGGGCGTCGGCGAGTTCGAGACGACTTTCCAATCGTCCTGGGCGATCACCGTGAGTCGCCAGGTGGCCTTCAGATCCGGCTGGTCGAAGCAGGTATACACCCGCCGCGCATCGGCGACCTCGAATTGGGTGTAGAGGTAGACCGACTTGTCGACAGGGTCGACGAAGCGGTGCAGACCTTCGCCGGTGTTCATGTACGAGCAGTCGGCGACGACCCGGAGCTCGTTGTCGCTGGCAAGATCGTCCAGCTGGATCCGCACGTTGTCGAACACGGTTGCCGGATCAAGTGCCCGTCCATTGAGCGTGAGCTCGTGGACGGATGGCGCGACGAGATCGACGAAGGTGGCTGCGCCTGCCTCGCGACAGGTGAATTGGATCACCGTCGTGGACCGGAAGGTGGTCTCGCTCGTGGTGAGATCGAGTTCGACGGTGTAGGACTCGACGTCGATCAGGGCGGCCCTGGCGGCCGCCTCGTCGCGGGTGAGATTCATACCCGGCACGGCGTTGCTCTCCTGACTGGGTCTGATAGTGGAGTCCTGGCATCGTGCCATGTCAGGCAGGTGTCGCGCGCGCCGGTCTCCAACCGTGAGATCCGACCGTTGCCTGCACAGGCACCCGATACCGAGGATTCCCTCCAGCTGGGCGCTACGTGCTCGTCGAGTCGCATCGGCGGCGAAATGTGGTCTCTACTGCGCCCAATCATCAACATGCCACGCTGACGCAGGTGCATCGGCCGGATCCCGAAGGGAGCGCGGATACCTGACCTGGTCAGGTCAGAACGATGGACACTGTCCCAGACCAGATCGGTCGGACTCATCGATCGTTGGACCGTGAACCGGAGTGAGCCGCGCGATGTCGCTGGATGCTTGTCCAATGATCGACCAGATGGGGCGACCCGTTCTGGCTGAGTGGCCAATGATCCTGGGCGACGCCGTTCTTCCGGCTGAGGGGGTAATGAAGCCGTCTCCGGTTGGCCGTTGGCTGGCCGTTGGCCGTGCGCGCGGGTGGCAGACTGCCGCCCATGCGCGTCTACATCGGTTCCGACCACGCTGGGTTCGAGCTGAAGTCTCACCTCGTCGGCTGGCTTGAGGCGGCCGGTCATGAGCCGGTCGACTGCGGTCCGCACGAGTACGACAGCGCGGATGACTATCCGCCGTACATCCTCCGTGCGGCCACCAGGGTCAGCTCCGACGCGGACAGCCTGGGCATCGTCATCGGCGGCTCGGGCAACGGCGAAGCGATAGCAGCGAACAAGGTCGCAGGAATCCGGGCCGCCCTGGCCTGGAGTGACGAGATCGCACAGCTCGCCAGGGAGCACAACGACGCGAATGTGATCTCGCTTGGCGCGCGCATGCACACCCAGGACGAGGCGACACGATTCGTCGAGATCTTCATGACCACGCCCTATAGCGGCGCGGAAAGACACGCGAGACGGATCGCCATGCTCACTGCCTATGAGCAGACCGGCACGCTTCCCGATCTTCCGGCCCCTGCCTGACCGTTCGTGGGTGCCGGAGGTACCACTCCGTGCCCTGAGGCACGACTCCGTGCCCTGACTGCGTCGAGAAGAGCGACATTTCGGACGGAATGTGATGCACCGGGGAACGAAGTCCGCGAGAAGGTCAGTGCTGCCAGGCCTGGCAATGTCCCGACCTCCAGGGCTAGAAGATGAACTGGCACCAGGGGGCGGGCTCATGGGCGAAAGCGCGGCTGGCGGAGGCGAGCGCCCCCGGCACCAGCTCGCCGACCCGTCCGGCCGCGCCAAGCGTCTGAAGGGTGACGCCGCCGAGGTACGCCGAGCCGAGTGCGCGGGCGTCAATCGCCAGGTCGGCTGCATCGGTCGTCTTCGTACAGGAGGCCGCGGTCGGACCGCCGGTGAGCCGCCACCTGCCGGAGTTCCACGGGCAGGTCTCATCGGTGACCGAGAGAACGACGTCGACATCCGTCGCGTAACGCCGCGCCGACAGGGCCGCAGCGACGTCGACGGGCCTCAAGTACATCGCGTCGCCCAAGGTCGGCTCCGCGCGCCGCGGGTCGGCGAGCCACCACAGCAGGGGGTCGTCAACGGGCAGGTTCCAGTAATCCACATCCGCCATCAGGTCGATGTCGAGCAGGAACCGCCACAGCTCTGCGTACGCGGCCTGGTCCGCAGCAAGCACTTCCCGCACGTTCACCGTGCCAGCCGGGCCGCTGCCCTCCCACTTCGAGCGCGGAGCGTAAAGCGCATAGCCCCGCGGCTGGCCGGCACTCTCGGCGAGAAGGCAATAGAGCCTGCCGCCGCCTCGGGCGGCTGGTGGATCGTCGGTGGAGCGGTTCCACCAGCGTTCATCGCGTAGCAGCGTGCCCGGACGAGCCGGCGCCGCTGCCGCGACAGTCTCCAATGCGTCGATCGCCTTCTTCGGATCGACGATGCGCAGCCGCAGCGCGGGGTCGGCCGGGGCGTCGATGAGCGGCGCGCGGCGCGGGACCTTCACGCCGTACCGCATCGAGGCAAGTCCGAAACCAAACCGGCCGTAGATCGCCGGCTCGCTCGCCCAGAGTGTGGCGACAGGCTCACCGGCCTCGTGCAGGTCAGCCAGCTGCCGCCGGAGCAGTGAGCTAAGGACGCCGCGGCGCCGGTGGGTGGGCCGCACCGCCACCCAGGTCACACCGCCGGTGCTCGGGAGCAGGCCACCAGGTATGCGCATGGCCTGCTCGAAGGCGCCGGTGAACCCGACGAGCTCATCGCCGTCGTATGCACCGAGGGAGCGGCTCCACGGCATCAGGCTGCGCTCGCGCTCGACGATTTCCGGCGGGAAGACATCGGCGAAGGCGAGCTGGTCGTTTGCGAAGACCACGTCCCACTCGTCGGGAGATACCGGGCGAATCGGATAGGGGGCGCCGGAGCTGTCGGTCATGTGTCCTGCCTACCAGCAGCGGGTGCGGGAGGCACGCGGTTTTCGGCAGGGCCAATGCCTCGCCCTAGGACTGGATTGGAGTTGTCGTCGTGGCGATCGCGTGGGCAGGATCGAGCGGTGGACTTCCCCGACATGATCGAGGCGGAGGACATCACGCTCCGCCGCTGGCGGCCCGAGGACGCCAAGGAGCTGGCCGCCGCCGTCCAGGCGTCGCTCCCCGAGCTGGCCCCGTTCATGCCGTGGGCGCATGAAGGGTACGAGGCAGGCGCTGCAGGGATCTTCATCGACATCGCGACGGACGGCTGGGCCGACAGCACGCAATGGAACTACGCAGCGGTGGACCGCGCCGGAACTCTCGTCGGCTCGTTCGGCCTGCACGATCGGATCGGTAAGGGTGCGCTCGAGATCGGTTACTGGCTTCACTCAGCACACACCGGCCGCGGCTACGCGACGATGGCGGCGTCGGCGCTCACACGCGCTGCACTTGAGCAGCCGGGCATCGACCGCGTGGTGATCAAGCACGACGCGGCCAACCCGGCCTCAGGCGCGGTAGCCGCGCGTGCCGGTTTCCACGAGATCACGCGCAGGGACCATGAGATCACCGCGCCGGGAGAGGTCGGTGTCCAGGTCACCTGGGAGTATCCGTAGCGTCGAGCGGAGGAAGCGGAGGAAGCGTCATGGCGCGGGTTTCCGTAGTCTCGGGCGGAGCGACCGGCATCGGCAAGACGATCGCGGCCAGGCTTGCCGGCGAGGGCGACAAGGTTGTCCTCCTCGGCCGCCGTCCCGAGGCGCTGGAGAGGGCGGCTGCCGAGATCAGCGGCGCCGGTGGGGGTAACCCCGTCCGCTGGTACCGCGCCGACCTCAGCGAGCCCGATCAGGTGGAGACAACCGCGTCGGCGATCGTCCGGGACCACGGCCCGGTCGACGTTCTCATCAACAATGCGGGTGGGGTCTCCACCGCTGCGACCGATTCCTTGGCCGAGCTCGCGGCGGCCTGGCGTCAGGACTTCGACGGGAATGTCTTGCCGACGGTTCTGCTCACCGAGGCGTTGCTGCCGCATATCACCCGACCGGGCGGGCGAATCGTCGCGATCAGCTCTGTGGCCGCCCTGCGTGGAGCGGGCTCGTACGGCGCGGCGAAGGCGGCGTTGCACGCCTGGGCCTACAGCCTCGCCGAGGCTCTCGCCGCGGACGGGGTGACGGTGAACGTGGTCGCGCCCGGTTTCGTCCCGGACACGGAGTTCTGGACCGGCCGCCTGACGCCGCAGGTGTACGAGTCGCGGGTGGCGCGCATTCCGATGGGGCGCCCAGGCACACCGGCGGAGGTCGCCGCGGCCGTGGGTTATCTCGTCTCGCCTGAGGCCGGCTGGACAACAGGCCAGATCCTCCAGGTCAACGGCGGCACTGTCCTGGGCCGCGGCTGATCCACGGCTGCACGTCGTGCTCAGTGCTCGGCGGCGAGCACGTCGGCCAGGGCGGGTAGCGCGATGTTGCGGCCGGTCACGACGACAACGGTCCGGCCCTGCGCCTCGACCTTGCCGGCCAGCAGCGCGGCGAGGGCGACCGCACCAGACCCCTCGGCGACCAGCCCGTGCTCTGCCGCAAGGAACCGCATCCCGTCCCTGATCTCGGCTTCCGTTACCGCGGTCAGCGCCTGTGTGTACTTCGCGATGATCTCTGGTGTGATGCTGCCGGGCTCCAGGTTTCCCGCGAGTCCGTCGGCGAGCGTATCCGCGACCGGCACCGGCGCGATGCTGCCGCGGGTGACGGCCGCCGAGACTGCCCGCGACGCGTCCGCCTCCACACCGACGACCCGTACCCCTGCTTGGGTCGTTGCCCACAGACTCAGCCCAGCGACCAGCCCACCGCCGCCGATCGGAGCGACGACCGTGAAGGGAGGCGTTAGCTGGTCACTCAGCTCGCGCCCGATCGTCGCCTGACCGGCAATGACATTGGGATCGTTGTACGGCGAGATGAACGCCCGGCCGTCGCCGGCAAGGCTGATCGCGTACGCCTCCGCGGCATCGTAATCCTCGCCGTGCTGGACGAGGTCGACCGCGAATTCCGCGAGCGCGGCTACCTTTGCCGCCGATGCGGTCCGTGGCACGACGATCGTGGCCGGAATGCCGAGCCGGGTTGCGCCATAGGCGACGCCGAGACCGTGGTTTCCGGCCGAGGCCGCGACGACGCCTGCTGCCTTGCTCCGCTCGTGAAGGGCCGACAGCGCCGCCAGCGCACCGCGTACCTTGAACGATCCAGTCGGCTGCCAACTGTCGATCTTGAGCCAGGCGCCGGCGGCGCTCGTGGTCAAAAGTGGTGACGGCACGAGGTATTCACCGACGACGCGCCAGGCCCGGTCCAGGTCGTCGACCGTGGGGTGCCGGACTGTGCGAGCCGGTGCCACCACATCACCCCTCACGGGCTCGGGTTCAGACTCGGCTCAGTATGCCCGGCAGGCGCGACGATCAAGGATCGGCTGCGCCATAGCTCTCGCTCCTGTCCGCCTGACGGCTTGACCGGCGATGATCGATACAGAACCATTGCCTGACCCCTGGTGTCCCAAGCGTGCGAGGCGATGTGCAGGCGCAGGTCGCGATGGAGCGGGGACTCGGCTTGTTAAGCCGCGGGCCTCGCGCCGTCGTGCTGAGGACCACCCTGTTGGCGGCCGGGTGCATAGCGCTCGCGCAGGCATTGGCCATCCATGACCCGGGCGTGCTGTGCCCGGTGCGGCGTCTGACCGGTCTGCCTTGTCCACTCTGCGGAGGCACGACGACCCTCGCCGCCGCGGGCGCAGGCCATTTCGGTGCCGCCTTCGCGGCCAACCCGGTGGTTCTGCTCGGCGGGCTCGCGCTGGCCGCCGCGCCCATCGGCGCCGGGGACCTTTGGTGGCGGCTCAGCGACCGGACTCGCACCTGGCTCGTTGTCGGTCTTCTCACAGTCGCCTGGCTCTACCAGCTCGTCCGGTTCCAGGTCATCAACTGAACATGTCAGAGGAGAAGCAGGTGTCAGGAACGCCCTATTCGTCGATGCCCCCGATGCCCCAAGAACCCGGTGGGGTACCGCCGGGTATTGAGCTGGCAACCTGGGGGACCCGGTTCCTCGGTGGGCTCGTGGACTATGTGGCGCCAGCAATCATCTTCAACGCGATCGTCGGCTTCAACAACAACAGCTGGGTGCCCACGTACCTCCAGTTCGCCTGGTGGATCGTGCTCGGCGTGATGGTAGGGACCAGCGGTCAGACGCTGGGCAAGCGGATGGTACGGGTCAAAGTGCTGCGCGAGCGGGACGGCCAAGTCGTCGGCGTGGGCATCGGGATTCTGCGCCAGTTCGCCCACATCATCGACAGCCTCGCCTGCCTGCTCGGCTGGCTGTGGCCGCTGTGGGACCGGAAGCGTCAGACCTTCGCGGACAAGATCGTCAGTACGGTAGCGATCAAGATCTGACGCGACGCGAGGCGGATGTACCCTCCTCGGATGGGTGATCCGTCGAAGGCTTACTTCGCGTTCCCCGGTCCGCTGCGAGACAGCCTTGTCGCGGCGATCCTCGCCGGCGAGAAGACGTCG
>JBKPTD010000111.1:0-14118 GCA_046735375.1 Actinomycetota bacterium
GCCGTGGTCGACGAGTGGGCACCGGAGCACCTCGAGGTGCTCACCACCGACGCGGCCGAGGTGGCTCGCCGGGTGAGCAACGCGGGCGCGATCTTCGTCGGGCTGTTCTCGCCGGTGAGCCTGGGTGACTACCTCGCCGGCTCCAACCATGTGCTCCCAACCGGTGGGACGGCACGGCACTCGGGCGGCCTGTCCGTCCAGTCCTTCCTGCGCACGGTTCACGTCGTGGAGTACACCAAGGAGGCGCTAGCCGCGGCCGCCGAGGATATCGACGCCCTCGGCTTCGCGGAGGATCTGCCGGCTCATGTGGCCGCGGTCCGGACCAGGGTCGGTCTTCGCAGCCACGTCCGGGCTGGGCTGCCATGACGCCCGGCCGGAGCGCGCCTGCCGCCGCAAGTCCTGGTTTGGCTGCGCCGGCCGGCCCGGCGCTGCGCGAGGATTTGCGCGGGCTGACGCCCTATGGCGCTCCGCAGCTCGATGTCCCGGTTCGGCTCAACACGAACGAGAATCCTTACCCGCCGCCGGAGGGGTTCGCCGACGACCTGGCGGTCGTGCTGCGGGATCTGGCCGGTGACCTCAATCGTTACCCCGACCGTGACCTCGTCGGCCTCCGCACCGATCTTGCCTCCTATCTCGGTCATGGGCTCGGGGTGGCTCACATCTGGGCGGCGAACGGCTCCAACGAGGTCATGCAGCAGCTGCTACAAGCATTCGGTGGGCCCGGGCGACGCTGCCTCGGCTTCGAACCGTCCTATTCGATGCACCGCCTCATCGCGCTCGCGACCGCGACGGAGTGGGTCGACGAAGGCAGGGAGCGGGACTTCACCCTCGACCCGGTTCGTGCCGTCGCGGCTGTGCGCCGGCATGAGCCGTCAGTCATATTCCTCACTTCTCCAAATAACCCCACCGGAACGTCGCTCCCGCTGGATGTGGTGGCCACGATCTGCGAGGCGGCCTCGGGGATCGTGGTCGTAGACGAGGCCTATGCCGAGTTCGCTCGCGACCGCTCCCGCAGCGCCTTGACGCTGCTTCGCCGGCATCCGCGGCTCGTGGTCACCAGGACGATGTCCAAGGCATTCGCGCTCGCCGGCGCACGCGTCGGATACCTCGCCGCGCATGAATCGATCATCGACGCGCTGCAGCTCGTCCGGCTTCCCTATCACCTCTCCGCGCTCACCCAGGCCGTTGCTCGGCTTGCGCTGCGGCACAAGGACGCGTTGCTCGGCACGGTCGACGCGGTCCGCGCTCAGCGGGATCGGCTGGTTTCTGCGCTGAGCGCCCGCGGCCTCGTCGTCGTGCCGTCGGACGCGAATTTCGTTCTGTTCGGACGATTCGCCGACCAGCAGGCGGTCTGGCACGCACTGCTCGATCGCGGTGTGCTCGTTCGCGATGTCGGCCTACCCGGGTGGTTGCGGGTCACTGCTGGTCGCCCCGAGGAGGGCACGGCGTTTCTCGCCGCATTGTCCGACATAAGGCGATGACCCGCGCGAAGCACCCGCTCCGACCTCCGCAGGGTCGGTGCAGCGGGACAAGCACTGCGCCGGGGGAGGAGGTGCGATGCGCGGCCGTATAGGCAAGGTGGAGCGGGTGACTTCGGAGTCGTCCGTTGTCGTCGAGGTGGTCCTTGATGGGACAGGGGTGGCTGACATCGCGACCGGCGTCGGCTTCTTCGACCACATGCTGTCGTCGCTTGCCAAGCATGCCGGCTTCGATCTTTCGATCACATCGCACGGGGATCTGCACGTCGACCCGCATCACACCGTCGAGGACACCGCGATCGTTCTGGGAGAGGCGCTGAATGCCGCGCTCGGTGATCGCGCCGGCATCACCAGGTTCGGCGATGCGCTCGTCCCGCTGGACGAGGCTCTCGTCCAAGTGGCGGTCGATGTGTCCGGGCGTCCGTACTGCGTGCACGAGGAGGTCGCGGGTCTGGCGCCGATGATCGGGGATTACGACACCACATTGACCCGTCATGTCTTCGAATCACTCGCCACGTCCGCTCGGATGTGTCTGCATATTCGCGTACTCGTGGGCCGTAATGCCCATCACGTCCATGAGGCGCAGTTCAAGGCGGTCGCCAGGGCGTTGCGCCAGGCGTGCGCCCTGGATCCACGGGTGAGCGGCGTACCGAGCACGAAGGGCAGCCTGTGAACACCGCCCCGGCCGTGCCCCCCCGGCGTGCCGCGACTGGTGACCGGAGGTGGCCGTGAGTCGGCGGTCGGTCGTGGTTCTCGACTACGGGTTTGGCAATCTGCGCTCAGCGCAACGAGCGCTTGAGCGAGTCGGCGCGAATGTCACCGTTACCGCCGATTGGTCGTCCGCGCTCGCCGCGGACGGGCTTGTCGTTCCAGGTGTCGGCGCCTTCGCCGCCTGCATGGAAGGACTTCTCAAGATCCGCGGACCCGAGCTGATCGACTATCGCCTTGCCGGTGGCCGCCCGGTCCTCGGGATCTGCGTGGGTATGCAGGTCCTTTTCGAGTACGGGGTGGAGCACGGTCTCACCTGCGCGGGCTGCGGCGAATGGCCAGGCACTGTCGAACGGCTTGACGCACCGGTCCTCCCGCACATCGGCTGGAACACCGTGGAGTGGCCCGCGTCCTCGGCGCTGTTCAGCGGTTTGCCGGGCGGTACGCGGTTTTACTTCGTCCACTCCTATGCCGCGCGGCGCTGGGACCTGGTCCCGTCCAGGCCCTTCCGGCCCCCCATAGTGAGCTGGGCGGAGCACGGCGGCGATCGCTTCGTCGCGGCCGTAGAGAATCTGCCGCTCGCCGCGACTCAGTTTCATCCAGAAAAGTCCGGCGACGCGGGTGCCGCGTTCCTCGAGAACTGGCTTCAGACCTTCTAGCGACCTGCAGTCCTTCCCTTAACACGTCCATGGACTCATCAGCGCGAGCATCGCCATGCTTGGCCTGTCGTAGGCTCGGCTCATGCCGCTGACCTTGCTGCCCGCAGTGGATGTCGCGGGGGGTCAGGCCGTTCGGCTGATGCGGGGTGAAGCCGGCACCGAGACGACGTACGGCGATCCGCTCGCCGCCGCACTGGAATGGCAGCGCGCCGGCGCGCAATGGATCCACCTGGTCGACTTGGACGCGGCCTTTGGCCGGGGCGACAACCGCGCGCTGCTCAACCGGGTCGTTCGCTCAGTGGACGTAAATGTGGAGCTATCCGGCGGGCTACGCGACGACGACGCGCTTGCGGCGGCGCTGGCGACCGGCGCAGCCCGGGTGAATATCGGAACAGCGGCGCTCGAGGATCCGCAGTGGTGCGCAAAGGTCGTGGCCGACCACGGCGACCGGGTCGCGATCGCGCTCGATGTCCGCGGCCGGACCCTTGCGGCGCGCGGATGGACTCGCGAGGGCGGGGATCTGTACGAGACGATCGCGAGGCTCGATACGCAAGGCTGTGCTCGCTACGTCGTCACCGATGTGACGAGGGACGGCACGCTGACAGGTCCGAATCTCGACCTGCTGAGGTCGGTCTGCCTGGCGACCGACCGTCCGGTGATCGCGAGCGGCGGCGTCGCCGCGCTCGACCACCTGCGCGCGCTCGCCGAGCTCGTACCGTCAGGTCTGGATGGTGTGATCGTCGGCAAGGCGCTGTACGCGGGCGCGTTCACCCTCGAAGCGGCTCTCGCGGTGGCTGCCGAACTCGCCGTGGCGGGGGCGGATCCAGCGGGGTCAGGCCGGTGAAGCCACGGCCTGCCCGCTCGGGCGGCAAGGCTGTCGACGCGGCGAGCAGTCCACGCGACGCGGTGGAGAGGTACCGGTCGGGCGGCCCATGGGAGGAGTCGTTCGGCTATTCGCGAGCGGTCTCTGCGGGCCCGTTGGTCTTCGTCGCGGGTTGCACGTCGGTCGTAGACGGTTCGATCACCCATGAAGGCGATCCATATCAGCAGGCCCTGACGGCGATGCGGACCGCCGAGCGAGCGCTTGCCGAAGCCGGCGCGACCCTTGCGGATGTCGTGCAGACCAGGATGTACATCGTCCACACCCACGATGCCGAAGAAGTGGGACGGGCACATTCCGAGGTCTTCGGAGCGGCGGCTCCTGCCGCCACCATGGTCGTCGTCAACGGGCTGCTCGACATGCGAATGCTCGTCGAGGTTGAGGTAGTCGCCTACCGCAGGTTGATCAGGTGACCGTCGCTGTCAGGGTCATCCCGTGCCTCGATGTCGATGCCGGACGGGTCGTCAAAGGTGTCAATTTCGTCGGCCTCAGGGACGCGGGCGATCCGGTGGAACTCGCCAGGACGTACGACGCATCCGGAGCGGACGAGCTGTGCTTCCTGGACATCACGGCATCCAGCGGTCACCGCGACATTCTGGAACAGGTGGTACGCCGGACCGCCGACCAGGTGTTCATCCCGTTGACGGTGGGTGGCGGCGTTCGCACCACCGATGACGTCGACCGGCTGCTTCGCGCTGGGGCCGACAAGGTGGCGATCAATACGGCTGCGATCGAGCGACCGGAGCTAATACGCGAGATCGCCAGCCGGTTCGGCCGGCAAGTCCTCGTCCTTTCGGTCGACGCGCGCCGAGCCGACGGACCCAACCTGCCCAACGGCTTCGAGGTGACCACGCACGGCGGGCGGCGGCGCACGGGGATCGACGCGCTCGAATGGGCCGCGCGCGGCGCTGAGTTCGGCGCGGGTGAGATCTTGCTCAACTCAATGGACGCCGACGGCACGAAGGACGGCTACGACGTGCAGATGATCACAGCAGTGCGGTCGATCGTCGACGTACCGATCATCGCCAGTGGCGGAGCAGGTGCACTCGACCATTTCGCACCGGCGGTGAAGGCCGGTGCCGACGCTGTGCTGGCCGCGAGCGTCCTTCATTTCGGCGAGATCACCATCGGCGATATCAAAGGTGCCCTTCGGCGCGCAGGCCAGCCCGTCCGCTGGTAGGTTGGCCGATCCCGGGGCCGCTACCGGGCCAGAACGGTACCGTATCCCCCGAACGGGGGAGGTCCGGGCAAGTCAACGGGTGGATGACTGGTCAGGTTGACGTGGTATTCCTGCCAAACCCTCCCGCGTGTCATCGTCGAATTCTGTCGGCGGGGTGGTCCTTGGCGGGACCACCTCTTGGTGTGGGTCGAGCTCGTCACTGACGGGGGGAGCAGATGCGCTTAGCGGTCCGGACCCGCGTCCCACGCGGTGATACCGGCGCCTCTGCGGTCGAGTTCGCCCTCCTCATGCCGATCTTTATCATGCTCACCTTTGGCACCCTGACCGGGGGCATCGCCTTCTGGCACCACATTGAGCTGACCCAGGGCGCCCGCGACGCGGCTCGCCTCGGCGCGACCTTCCCGATCTCAACCGTGACACCGGCGCCGATCGGTGAGAAAACCATGAGCGACTGGCTCGACATGGTCGCCGACGTTGCGGCCAATGAATCCGGTTGGGGAGGCGTCGCCGACGTCGTTCCTCCCGACTCGGGCGGTTTTATCTGCATCGCCTACGTGGCGGGCGAAGGCGACTTTCTCACCACGACGCGCAAAACGATTGGAACCAGCCGAGCCTCAGACGGTTTGGCGTCGCCCGCCAACGGCTGCTATGCAGACGGTCTCACCGACAGCCGGGTGCAGGTGCTGGTACGCCGAGACTCGGAGATCAACGCGGTGCTCTATAGCTCGGATCTTGAGCTGCGTACGCACAGCTCTATCCCGTATGAGCGGCGGGATCCGCCGTGACCACCTTTCGGCGAGCGCTCGAACAGAGGGATCGGGGAGCTTATGCCATCCTCTATGCGGTCCTGCTCACCGTCATGGTCGGTATCGCTGCACTCGTCCTCGACCTCGCCAATCTTCGACTGGACCGCCGCGCGAATCGCGCGGCGGCCGACTCGGCCGCGATCGCGGCAGCGGCCCAACTGGGGCAGGCAGCGAGTAATCCTCGCGACGCGTGCGAAAAGGCCGTGCACTATGCGGAAGCAAATCTCGGGATCACCAGTCCGGGTGCAAATACCTGTGCCAGCACCTTTCCTGCGGCTGCGGCTGCGGTGGAATCTGCATGCGCCGCTGGAGGGAAGCTCGTCGCCGAGGATGTGCCGTCCTACCCGGCGGGAAGCACGCCCGACCGGGACACCTTCCGCATCGAGGTCAGCTGGCCCATACCAAACGATGACCCACTCATGACCAATCCCGATCGGGAGAACTCGACCACGATCGTCCAAGCAGTCTCGGCAAAGGACGGCAAACCGTGCGCCCGGATGGGCGTCGAGGTGATCCAGCGGGGACAGTTCCTGTTCGCCGGCATCTTCGGCTTCTCCGGGCAGACGACCAGCTCTCACAGCGTGGGTCTGTCCGGAGTGGGAGAGACCGGTGATGTTGCCGCCCCCCTCGTTGTCCTTGATCGGAGCTCATGCGACGCACTGGTCGTTGGGGGTGGCGCGAATGTCGTCGTCGCCGCTGACCCTGGGGGCAACTTCGGCGGCACGATAACCATCGACTCCGATGGCTCCGGCGGCGACGTCGACTGCAACGGCGGCAAGACGGTCATCAGTGCGCCATCGAACAACAACCACCTGTGGGCGCTCGACAGTCCAACCGGTCCAAAGGCGCAGATCCAGGTCTATGCCCCCGCCTTCACAGCCCAGGCACCTAGTCCACCCGGCCGAGCCTATGACGCAAGCGACATCCTCGGTTGCACCGGCGGAGGGCCGACGATTGCGGATATGGGCGGAGCGGGCGTCTGCCCGATTCCCACACCAAGAAGCAACCGAGTGACCGATGCGCCGTGGGCGAATAGATACAACTGCACCCAAGCGACCGCCGCCGACTGTGATCATGAGGGAGATTTTCCGGCCGTCGGACCGTACGACTTCGTGGACCAGTGGGTTGACTACGCCACGACGATCGCGAGCACGCCTCCAGCCGGCTGGACAGTGCTGTCGGGCGGCGACTGCACGGTCTCGGGGGACCAGCAGTTTGCCGACGATGTCTACGCCGACTGCGACACACTGAAGGTCGACGGGACCATGGCGGTGACCGGCCAGCTCATAGCTCGCAACGACCTTGCCGTCAACGGGACCATCGCGGTGACCGGCCAGCTCATCGCCGGCAACGACTTTGCCGTCAAGGGATGCCTGTTGATCAACTATGACGACAACTTCGGCCAGTGCGCGACGTTGCCGGCTCCAGTCATCACACCTGGTCAAGACGGCGGAAATGTCTATGTCGGCGGTGATCTGTCATCCATCGGCAGCGAGGCGACGATGATGATCGGCCAGGCATTCGTTTACCTGGCTGGCCGGCTGGACTGGTCCGCAACCCACGGGCTCGTGAGCTGGACGGCCCCGTATGGGTCCCAGAGCAACTGTCAGCCTGCAGTAAGCAGCGGAGAGGCCCCGAGCCCGGCATGCTTTGAAGATCTTGGGCTCTGGAGTCCCTATGCTGCCAGCGAAACCAGCCCCCATGTGTTAGGCGGTGGCGCCAACATTCAGGTAGACGGGACCCTCTTCATGCCGACCGGAAAGTTCGACTTCGCCGGCGGAACGGTCAACGCCCAGGACAACGCCCAGTTTGTGGCAAAGCGCCTGGGTTTGCATGGAAGCGGCACCCTAACCATGGTGCCGAACATCGAGCGGAGCACCTCGGTCCCGGGGAGCGGTGGGAGTTTGATTCGGTAATGGACCATGAAACGACACGACTGCAAGAGCCGATGGAGTAGATCGTGGGACGTCGAATAATTCTGCTGATCGTGGCAACCGCAATTGCCGCAGTGGGCACTGTTCTTGTGTACACGTACGCCAAGAACGCGGACGACCGGGCGATGGCGGATGAGAGTCCCGTCACCGTCGTAGTGGCGAAGAACGAGATACCGGCCGGCACTCCCGTCCTCCAGGCCATCGAGAGCGGGGACTTCGAGCAGCGTGACATTCCGTCCGCAACGGCGATCGACGGTGCGATGAGCAGTGTCGAGCCGATCAAGGAGCAGGTCGCGCTCACGACGATCTTCCCGAACCAGCAGCTATCGACGCAGATGTTCGGCAAGACGCTCTCGGAAGGCTCCGCGCTACCGATTCCCCCCGAGAACATCGCGGTGAGCTTCCAGTTTACCGACCCGGCCCGTGTTGCCGGCTTCGTGAAGCCCGGGAGCAAGGTCGTCGTCTTCTTGACCATCGGCTCCGCGAGTGGGGGCCAGAACCAGCAGGACGAGTCAACGCGGGTTCTGCTTCCAGAGGCATTGGTGATTGGCGTCGGCCCCACCACTGCGGCGCCACAAGGTGATACCTCGAAGAACGATGAGCAGAACGCGAACGATGAACAGATACCTCGCGCGCTGCTCACGCTGGCGCTTACGGATGCGCAGGCCGCCAAGCTCGTGTACGGCACCCAGCACGGCACGCTCTATCTCGGCCTGCTCAACGAGCAGTCGAAGGTGTCCGGCGGGCTCGCCGTGAACGCAAAGAACCTCTTCCAATAGACGACCGAGAAGCGCTGATCATGCCTGTCCTCGTGGATCTCGACCCGCAGAGCGCGGACGTCCTCGTCCGCAGGCTCGGGCCGAACGCCATGGCGCTGTCGAGCCTGCCCGAGCTTGATCGCTATTTGGTGTCGTTTCCCACCGAAAGCGTCGTTGTGCTCGCCCCGTCGGTCCCGCTGGTGGACTGCTTTGACTTTGCCGAGCGCATGCGGGTGGAGCGTCCCACCCTCGGCGTGATCTTGGTTCGGGAACGATTTGATTCGCTCATGCTGTCCGACGCGCTGCGGGCGGGTGTGCGGGAGGTTGTCGCCCGCTCCGACCTGGATGAGCTGCGCGCGGCAGCCTGGCGCGCCGCGGAACTGGCCAGCCGGCTACAGCCCACGCGGCAGCTCATCGGCGTCGGTCCAGACGCTGGGGGTGGCTCGGGTGATGGGCTTGTCGTTACGGTCTTTTCCGCCAAGGGCGGTTGCGGCAAGACCACCCTGGCGACCAACCTCGGCGCCGCCCTTGCTTCCGCTGACCGCGACGTCTGCGTCCTCGATCTCGATCTGGCTTTTGGCGACGTGGCGATCGCCCTGCAGCTGCATCCTGCCCACACGATTGCCGACGCGCCCCGGCTCGGCGGGCTGGACGAGCCCGGGCTTCATGGGCTGCTGACCCAGCACTCGCGTGGGCTTTCCGTACTCGCCGCTCCCACGGAACCGGGTGCCGCCGATCAGATCGAGGCCCGGTTGGTCAATGATCTTCTGCGCGTGCTGCGCCGGATGTTCGACGTCCTCATCATCGATACGCCTGCAGCATTCAGCGATCAGGTGCTCGCCGCGTTCGACGCCACCGATCTCTTCCTCTTGATCGCCACCCTCGATATTCCGGCGCTGAAGAACCTCAAGCTCACGCTCGAGACCATGGACCTGCTCAACTACCCGCGCGACAGGTGGCGGGTGGTGCTCAACCGCGCCGACGCGAAGGTTGGGCTGACTGTCCCCGAGGCCGAGCGGGCGCTGCACACGACGATCAGCGCCCAGATCCCCTCGTCGCGATCCGTTCCCATCTCGGTCAACCGCGGCGTCGCGCTCGTCCACGAGGACCCTACCCATCCGGTCAGCCAGGAAATCCGCCGGATTGCGGACAGCGTCATGACCCTCATCCCCCAGGCAGCTCAAAACGGCGCCGGATCGACCGGCCGACGGGGTCTCCTCCGACGGAAGGCACGTAACTAATGAGCCTGTCCGACCGGCTCGCCGTTGTCCGCCAGCGCCTCGAGGACCCTGGTGCCGACTCGCTATATGCGGGTTCCGCCCCGGCACAGCGGCAGCGTGCGCGCCGTGGGAGGGACCCCTTCGCGGACGTGAAGAAGGCGGTGCACGAGGCGCTCCTGGAGACCCTCGGCCCCCAGCTGTACGACGCGAGGATGACCCAAAGCGAGCTCGAGTCGCGGGTACGCGCCACGCTCGTGGACGTCATCGCCGCCGAGGAGAGGCCGCTGACAGTCGCTGACCGAACGCGGATCGCGGAAGAGATCGCCGACGACATCCTGGGATATGGGCCGATCCAGCCGCTGCTGCGTGACCCGGACGTCAGTGAGGTCATGGTCAACGGCCCGCACCAGGTCTACGTCGAGCGGGGTGGCCGGATCTACCGGTCCGAGCTTGTGTTCTCCGACGAAGCCCACCTGCGGCGGATCATCGACAAGATCGTGGCACGGATCGGCCGCCGGGTAGACGAGTCCAGCCCGATGTGTGACGCGCGCCTTCCCGACGGCAGCCGGGTCAACGCGGTCATCCCGCCGCTGGCCCTCGACGGATCGATGCTCACCATCCGCAAGTTCGCCACGGACCCCTTCCAAGCTGCCGACCTGATCACCCTGGGGACGATGACGGGCGCCTCGTCGGACTTCCTCGACTCGTGTGTACGGGGACGGCTCAACATCCTGATCTCCGGCGGCACAGGTGCCGGTAAGACCACGACCCTGAACGTCCTCTCGTCGTTCATCCCTGGCGACGAACGCATCATCACGATCGAGGATGCCGCCGAGCTCCAGCTGCATCAGGAACATGTGCTGCGCCTGGAGTATCGGCCACCCAACATCGAGGGCCGGGGCGAGGTCCGGATCAGGGAGCTGGTACGTAACGCCCTGCGTATGCGGCCGGACCGGATCATCGTCGGTGAGGTCAGGGACGCGGCGGCCCTGGACATGTTGCAGGCCATGAACACCGGCCACGACGGATCAATCAGCACGGTCCATGCCAACTCACCGCGAGACGCTCTTGCCCGGGTGGAGACGATGGCACTGATGGCCGGGATGGAGCTGCCCGTCCGGGTCATCCGCGAGCAGATGGCGAGCGCGCTTGACCTGATCGTCCACCAGACGAGATTCCGTGACGGCTCACGGCACATCACGCAGATCACCGAGGTCGTCGGCATGGAAGGCGACATCATCACCCTGCAAGACGTCTTCGCCTTCGACCATGCACTGGGCTTCTCGGAAGAAGGTCGTTCTCTCGGTACCCTCAAATCAACCGGTTTGCGCCCGCGAATCATCGAGAAGCTCGGCTACCGCGGAGTACGGCTGGACTGGGGGCTCCTCCACTTCGAGAGCGTGGCACCGCGGTGAGGCCACGACTCCGCTACCTGGCAGCTGCATCGATAGCGGCGGCCCTCGCGCTCGCCCTGAGCGGCACGGCCTACGCGGACGATGGCCACATTGCGCGGCTGGCTGCGGTGGATGGCAAAGTCGAAGTCGTCTTCGAAGCACCCAGTCTCGCCAACGGTGAGTCGCTTAAACCCTCAACGGTGAAGCTCTGGGTCGGCGACCAGTTTCTGCCATCGACCGGCGAGCTCGTCACCACCGGCGACACCAAGGTAAACCGCGCATCACTTCTGGTCATCGACACGTCGGGGAGTATGCGCGGAGAGAAGCTGGAGGCAGCGAAGGCGGCCGCCAACCAGTTCCTAGCATCGGTCCCCGACGACGTGCAGGTCGGATTGATCACCTTTGCCGACACCGCGACGCAGCGGCTTGCTCCGATCAAGAACCGCGACGCCGTCAGGTCTGTGGTAGACGCGCTCGCTGCCGAGGGCGCTACCGCGCTCTATGACGGCCTGAGCATGGCTGTTAGGCAGTTGACCGGGCCTGAGTACTCCGACGCTGTCAGGAACATCGTCCTCCTCACCGACGGGAAGGACGAAGGCAGCACCACGAAGCTGCCGTCATTGGTCAACCAGCTGAGGGCGTCGGACATCGGTGTCTACGCCGTGGCCTTCAAAAAGACAGTCCCGGCCCTCCAGCAGATTGTGGACGCCAGCTCGGGCAGGCTTGTCACGGCGGATGATGCCGAGGCCCTGTCGGCGGCCTTCACGGAGTCGGCAAAAGCGATTTCCAACCAGGTCCTCATCACCGCCAAGCTGCCCCCTGGAATGAAGCCCGGCGCGCCCCAGGTCACGGTGGACGTCTCGGCGAGCGACGGCACCCGCTTCACCGACCAGGCGCTGATGGACCTTGGCGCAGAGGCCCTGCCTGCGGAGCCGCCTCGAGTCGAGCCAGCACCGGTCGGCGGCCATGGCTGGACCTCCTCTGAACGCACGCTCCAGATCGCGCTGGCGCTGGTCTTCCTCGGAGCCGTTGTCATCCTCGGATTCGTGGCTGCCGCATTCGCCAGCGGGCGCCGCGAGTCGATCATGCGGGAGCGCCTGGCGCCATACACGCTGAGGGGCTCGGGGGCGCACCGGCCGCTGCCGCCACCACCGTCGGCAAGCGGCAGTGAGGTCAATATCGCGCGAGCGGCGGTCGGCCTCGCCGAAAGGGTCGTAGCCAACAAGGACTTCGAGGCCCGGCTGGCCGGCCGCCTCGAGGCCGCCGCCATACCGATGAAGCCCGCCGAATGGCTGTTGCTGCACACCGGCATCGCGCTGGGCATTCCGCTGCTCTTGCTGCTGGTCAGCAGCGGTGATCTGCCGCTTGGGCTCCTCGGCCTGCTGATGGGAGTGGTCGGCCCGTACGTCTACCTCATCGTCAAGCAGTCCAAGCGCAAGCAGAAGTTCGAGGAGAGCCTCGCGCCGACGCTGCAGCTGCTCGCGGGGAGCCTCGCCGCCGGGCACTCGCTGCCGCAGGCTGTGGACACGGTCGCCCAAGAGGCGTCCGAGCCCATGGCCTCGGAGCTGCGGAGGGCTGTCGCGGAAGCTCGGCTCGCGGTGACAATCGAAGATGCGCTGGACCACATTGGCGAGCGGACGGGCAGCAAGGACTTCGCCTGGGTGGCGATGGCGGTACGCATCCAGCGCAGCGTCGGCGGCAACCTGGCAGAGCTGCTCACGACAGTCGCGGCGACACTGCGCGAACGCGAACGGTTGCGCCGCCACGTCCGTGTTTTGTCCGCGGAAGGCAGGTTGTCCGCGATCATCCTCGGCGTGCTGCCGATCTTGTTCGCCCTCTATCTGTTCGTGGTGCGACGTGAGTATTTGATGAAGCTGTTCAACGACCCGCTTGGCGTTGCCATGGTTATCGCGGGATCGGTCATCTTCGTCGGCAGCATCCTGGTGATGGTCAAGCTCGTGAGGGTGGAGGTCTGACGTGGGGACCCTCGCCCTCACCGGCGGGCTGGCATTGGTCTTTCTCGGGCTCGTCGTCGCGCTGAGCACGATCGGCGTCATTTCCAGAGAGCGATCGCAAGTCCAGCGTTCGCTATCGGCGATCGAGGACTATCGCGGCCTGCCCGCCGAGCTGTTGGATCGCCCGTTCAAGGAGCGGGTGGTGAAGCCGGGGCTGGCCCGGCTGGTCAGGCTGGGGAAGCTGCTGACCCCGAGCAGCCAGCTGCTGCGGATCCGCCGCCGGCTCGAGGAGGCAGGCACGCCGGACAACTGGGATGTCGACCGCGTCCTCGCCTACAAGGTGCTGGGCCTGGGTGGCGGCATCCTGGTGGGGGTCGCCCTCGGGCTCGTGATCGGGGCCCAACCCATGCAGATCGCCGTCATCACCATCGGCACGGCGCTCCTCGGCTACTTCATCCCGAACATGGTCGTCTACCAGCTTGCGTACAACCGCAGCGAGCAGCTGCGGCGCGAGCTCCCTGATGCGCTGGACCTGCTGACGATCACCGTTGAGGCTGGTCTCGCCTTCGATGCGGCGCTGGCCCAGGTCGCGCGGAACACCACCGGGCCGCTGGCGGCCGAGTTCTTCCGTGTCCTGCAGGAGATGCAGATCGGCCTCGGTCGTGCAGAGGCATTCAAGGCGATGGGTGAGCGGACCAACGTCGCCGAGCTTCGGCAGTTTGTGACGGCAATGGTGCAGGCTGACTCGTTCGGTATCCCGATCGCGCAGGTGCTGCGTGTGCAGGCCAAGGAGATGCGCGTGCGGCGCACCCAGCTTGCCGAGGAGCGCGCCCAAAAGGTGCCCGTGAAGATCCTCTTCCCGTTGATTTTCGGCATACTGCCAGCACTGATGATCGTCGTGTTGGGTCCGGCGGCGCTCGACATCATTCACAATTTCACTGGCCACTGATCGCGACAGCGCGCTACTCGGTAAAGATGCGCTCGTCGAGAAGGCGCTCGGGTACGAGATCGCCAACCGTCTCCAGGTGACCTTGATCGAAGCGTTTGCGGAACTCGAGATCCACTCCGGCAATACCTGAGCGGTTCTTCTCCAGAGACACCACGATGTAGGACTTGAACCGATCGGCGTTGCCTACGTCGTACACC
>JBKPTD010000112.1:0-11162 GCA_046735375.1 Actinomycetota bacterium
GCCAAGGTTCGCGAGGCGATGCAGGGCGGCGACGAGCGTTATCTGCCCGCGCGGGATAAGGGGCCGGTACGCAGGTTCGCTCGCGATTTCATCGACTCGCGTCGATCCGCCGCCGAGTTCTTTCTCCTTGGCGCCCTGCTCATTCTGGTCCTCAGCATTCTCCCCAGCGCGACGCTCAGCTTCGCCGTGGGCATCGCCTGGGTCGGCATGTGCATCGTGATCATCGCGGACTCGATCTTCGTCACCCGCAGGCTCAAGCGGGAGATTCGCGCTCGCTTCCCCAACGAAGACAGCAAGGGAGTCGTCGCATATACGCTGCTGCGCAGCATGCAGTTCCGCGGCCTGAGGATGCCGAAGCCGCGGGTGCGGCCTGGCACCCCGGTCTAGCCACGGGCGCGCCCTGGCACCCCGGCCGCCGCGCGCCCTCGACGCGGGACCTGATCACCGCGATCCGGCCGACGCCTAGGCTGATCGTATGGAGTACAGACACCTCGGCCGCAGCGGTCTGATGATCAGCGAGATTGCGTACGGCAACTGGATCACGCACGCGTCCCAGATAGCCGAGGACGCCGCCCACGCATGCGTCAGGGCCGCGCTCGACGCCGGGATCACCACATTCGACACCGCGGACGTCTACGCCGAGACCCGGGCGGAGGAGGTCCTCGGTCGGGCGCTGGCCCGCCAGCGCCGCGAGGGCCTCGAGATCTTCACGAAGGTGTTCTGGGACATCGGCCCGGGTCAAAACGATCGCAGCCTCTCCCGCAAGCACATCATGGAAGGCATCGACGGCTCGCTGCGCCGGCTGCAGACCAACTATGTGGATCTCTACCAGGCGCACCGTTACGACCATTCGACCCCGCTAGAAGAGACGATGATCGCCTTCGCTGACGTCGTCCGCGCGGGCAAGGCCCTCTATATCGGCGTTTCTGAATGGACGGCAGACCAGATCAGGGCCGGCGCGGAGCTGGCACGCGAGCTGAACGTCCCCTTCGTCTCCAGCCAGCCGCAGTACTCAATGCTGTGGCGGGTGATCGAGGCGGAGGTCATTCCCGCATGCGAAGAGCTAGGCATCGGCCAGATCGTCTGGTCTCCGATGGCACAAGGTGTCCTGACCGGGAAGTACCTGCCAGGGCAGCCGCCACCCACCGGCTCACGGGCGACCACCGAGGACGGTTCCTTCATGGAGAGGTTTCTGTCCGACGATGTGCTGATGCGGGTGCAGCAGCTCAGCCCGCTGGCCGAGTCCGCGGGGCTCTCAGTCGCCCAGCTCGCGATCGCCTGGGTCCTGCAGAACTCGAACGTCTCCGCTGCGATCATCGGGGCCACTCGTCCCGAGCAGGTCACCGAGAACGTGAAGGCCAGCGGGGTCAGGCTCGACGCCGAGCTAATGAAGCGCATCGACGAGATCCTCGAGCCGGTCATCATCCGCGATCCCGCACTGACCAGGAGTCCGCGGCAACGCCCCTAGTGTCGCGTGTCCGAGGTCCTTCGCCGGTGGCCAGAGGACTGCTGGATGACTGGCAAGGCCGCAGGGAGCCCGGCGTACTGGAGGTGCGCGGGCGACCGAGAACGCGGCCAGGAGCCGGCGGGACCGGGCCAACGCAAAGAGACTTTGGACACGCGACACTGGTGCCCCGAGTCAGTCTGCCGGGCGCAGGCCCATCGGTCCGTACACGATGGACTCGCCTTCTAACAGGCTGACCTGGTCGACGCCGCCGTCGAGCAGGTCCCGCCAGTTCTCCCCGAGCCAGCTCTCCGCGTCTGCCTGGGTCGGAAACTCATGCCTCGGCAGAGCGGGCTTCGCAACGAGGTTTCCGTTGCTGTCCTCGTACCTCCACGACCACGACATCGCCGCTCCCTCCTCAGCATGGGGTCGCCCTCCGGTCATCGGAGGCGGGTGTGTCGCGACACTACTGGTCGCGCCCGTAGACCCGCGGCGGATGGCGCAGTCCGGCAGTATGCAATGGCTGCGGACTGGCAGGGAGGCGGTTGCTGTGCGAACCCTCATCCTCGGCGGCGCGCGGTCGGGGAAGTCCGCCGAGGCCGAGCGCCGCCTGGCCGCGGTACCCGATGTCCTGTACGTCGCGACCGGGGGTGACCGGCCCGATGACCCGGAGTGGGCGGATCGCATCGCCGCGCACCGTGCCCGCCGACCCACCGGCTGGCAAACGCTGGAGACCGAGGACCTGCCGACGGTCCTGACTCAAGCAAGAGGGGCCGTCCTCGTCGACTGCCTCACGCTGTGGCTGACCGGGGTCATGGACCGGTGCGGTGCATGGGACGACGATCGGTGGCGAGCTGGCCCGGCCCGACGAGAGCTCACGACCGAAATCGACCGGCTCGCTGCAGCGTGGGAGGGCACGACGGCTGACGTCGTGGCGGTGACCAACGAAGTGGGCTGGGGCGTCGTCCCGGCGACCGTCTCCGGCCGGCGTTTCCAGGACGAACTCGGCCGGCTCAACCAGCGAATCGCCGCTCTCGCCGACGAGGTGGTTCTCGTTGTCGCCGGCCGCGTACTCCCGCTCGAATAGGCTCACTGGCGCAATGACGGTACCGGACATAGCAGGCTACGCCGCGAAGATCGAGCTCCCGGACCAGGCGGCGAGAGCGGCGGCATCGGAGCAGTTCGGCCGAAGGGGTCGCGCCCTAGGCCGCCTTCGCGACCTCGGTGCTTGGCTGGCCGGGTGCCAGGGATTGTTCCCACCCAAACCGATCACCCACCCGCGTCTCGTCCTCTTTGCAGCCGATCACGGCATCGCGGCCGCGGGAGTGTCCGCTCAGCAGACCGGTGCGACCGCGGACCGGGCCACGCTCATCGCTGGCGGTGGTGACGCTGTGGGTGTCCTCGCAGCCGAGTTCGGCGTTCCCGTCCAAGTCGTGGACGTCGGCATCGACGGGGAACCAGGCGGCCACGTCGTCGGTGACTATAAGGTGCGCCGCGGGTCAGGAAGGATCGACCGCGAGGACGCGCTCACCGGCGATGAGGCGGTGGCTGCATTCGAGGCAGGCTCGCAACTCGCGGACGCTGCCGTCGACTCAGGCGCGGACCTGCTGCTGACCGGCACGATCGGGGTTGCCTCGACAACTGCGGCTGCGGCCCTGACTGGGGTGCTGACCGGGTCAAATGCGGCGGCGGTGACGGGCCGTGGCTCCGGCATCGACGACCGCGCATGGATGCGGAAGTGCGCAGCGGTCAGGGATGCCATGTGGCGGGCAAGGCCGGTGGTCAGCGATCGGCTGCGCCTGCTGGCCGTCGCCGGAGGTGCCGATCTCGCTGCGCTAACGGGCTTCCTGCTCCAGGCGGCAGTCAGGCGGACGCCGGTCGTGCTCGACGACGTCACCGTCTCGGCTAGCGCACTCGTGGCGCAACGTATCGCGTATCGCGCGCCCGAATGGTGGATCGCCGGCCAGTCAACGGCCGAGCCTGCCCACCAGCGTGCTCTCGAACGACTTGCGCTCACCACAGCGACGGACCTCGGGACGAACCTCGGGGGCGGGGTCGGCGCGCTGCTGAGTCTGCCCACCCTGCGCGCCGCAGCCGCCCTCCTCGCCGTGATCTCGGCGGGCGCTCCATCCGGCGATGCTTCTGGCGCGGGTCCCGGGCCAACCCCGGGATCGGCGTCCCTGACGCACGGCGCCGATGGTGGCAGCCCGCCGGAAACCGACGCGAACGGATACCGGGAACCGTGACCGACTCGGAGGGAGGGCCGAAGCGGAACGCGGGCGGCGGACGACTGGCGGCCCGCTGGGCGGACCTGGAGGATGCCTTCAAGCTGGCTGTGGGGCTGCTGACGGTCGTGTCGGCTCAGGTCACCCGAGCGGACCGCAGGACGGCAGGCCTAGCGATGGCACTCGCGCCGTTTGTCGGCGCATGCCTCGGTCTTGTCGCCGGCCTCGTCGCTGAAGTGGCCGGCTGGCTTGGGCTGACCGACTTCATCGCGGCCACGCTGGCGATCGGCGCGCTCGCGGTGCTGACCGGGCTGCTGCATCTCGACGGGCTCGCCGACACGGCCGACGCCATCGGCTCGAGAAAACCGGCGGCCGAGGCCCTCGCTGTGATGAAGGAGTCAGACGTCGGTCCGTTCGGCGTGGTGACCGTGCTTTTCGCCGTACTGCTCCAGATCGGCGCGCTCACGTCGGCCATCGCCAGCGACCGGGGGACCGCAGCGCTCCTCCTTGCAGGTGCGGCAGGGCGGCTCGTCGTGCCGATCGCCTGCCGCCGAGGAGTCCCGGCTGCTCGGCCCAGCGGGCTCGGTGCGCTCGTCGCAGGTTCCGTGTCGCCGCTCGGGCTGGTCCTCGCTGCAACCACCGCGGTGGCTGCCGCGCTCGCTGCCGTGCCCTTGTCGGATCTGGAGCTATGGCGGCCGCTGGCAGCCGTCGCACTCGCCGCCGGCGTGGGTTGGCTCCTGCTGTCCTGGCTCGTTCGCCGGTTCACCGGTATCACCGGAGACATCCTCGGCGCGCTGGTCGAGGCGACCACAACGGTCGTCCTCCTCACCGTCGCCTAGCGGACGCGAAGCTGGTCGAGGATCACGCGTGCGGTCTCGGCGGGCGTGCGGTCTTCGACGTCGACGACGATCGAGGCGACCTCGGCATAGCGAGGCTCTCGGTCTGAGTAGAGCATGCGCAGCGCAGCCTCCGGATCTGGCTGCAGCCAGGGACGGTCCAAGCCTGTGCCGACTCGCGCAGCCAGGACCGCGATCGGAGCGCATAGCCATACCACGAGGCCACCGCTGCGGATTCGGTCCCGATCCGCCCCGTCCTCGACGACGCCGCCGGCAACGCTGACGATGACGGGAGGCTCCTCACGAAGACCCTCGGTGAGGGCGGCGGACTCGGCGCGGCGCAGGGAGGCAGCGCCTTCGGTGTCGAGCACCTTGCGCGCGCTCTCGCCGACCGCCCGCTCGAGCAGCTCGTCGTTGTCCAGATAGCGCCATCCGGTGAGCTTCGCGAGTTCGTGGCCGACCGTACTCTTTCCTGCTCCCATCATGCCGACCAGCAGGACCCGTGCGGGCGGGATCTCCCTTGACATCATGGCCATCAGCGCGCGGCTACCTCCGCCATCGCAATCCAGACCGAGCGGGCGCCATCGTGATCATTTCGTCGAGGCCTCGACGAAGGGCGGGTGCATGACGCGGCACCGCGACATCCGGCCCCGAACGTCGACCTGGACCTCGGTGTCCTCCTCGACAGCTCCATCCACCAGTGCAAGGCCGATCCCCACCCGCTTAGTGGGTGAGTACGTGCCGCTGGTGACCTCGCCGGCAGTGGAGCCGTCCGAGCCAAGAACCCGCATGCCTCGACGCGGGATGCCGCGATCGAGCGCCTCAAGTCCCCACAGCAGCCGGCCGGTGCCTTGCTCGCGTTGTGCGACGAGCGCGTCGCGTCCCCAGAATGCCGGTTTCTTCCAGCCGATCGCCCAGGTCAGCCGTGCCTGCACGGGACTGATTGCCATCGACAGGTCTTGGCCGTGCAGCGGATAGCCCATCTCAATGCGCAGGGTGTCCCGCGCACCCAGTCCACATGGGAGCGCATCGAACTCGCGACCCGCCTCGGTCAAGGCATCCCACAGGGACCCGGCGCCCGGCCATGAGGGCACCAGCTCATAGCCCCGCTCACCGGTGTATCCGGTTCGGCATACCGTCATGGGGTCTCCCTGCCATTCGGCCTCGGCGAAGGACATGTACGGGTGGCCGGACGGCACACCGATGGCGCCGAGCAGCTCGTCGCTGCGTGGACCTTGGACGGCGATGATCCCGTACGCCTCGTGCAGGTTCTCAACCACGATCCCCGCGGGCGCTGCTTCGGCCAGCCGATGAACGACCTCGGCCGTGTTGGCGGCATTGGGCACGAGGAAGACCTCGTCATCGCTGCGCAGATAGGCGATCAGGTCGTCGACCGCGCCACCCGACGGGTCGCAGCAGATGGTGTATTGGGCTTTGCCAGGCTCGATCTTTCCGAGATCGTTCGTCAATGCCGTGTTGACGAAATCGCGTGCGCCGCTTCCGCGAACGACCGCCTTGCCGAGGTGGGAGACGTCGAAGATGCCTACGGCCTCACGCACCGCCGTGTGCTCTTTGATCACACCTCCGTCCGGATACTCGATGGGCATCTCCCAGCCGCTGAAATTGGCCATCTTTGCGCCCAGCGCAACGTGCCGGTTGTAGAGCGGAGAACGATGCAGGCCAGACGTGATCAACGGCTCGGTCATGGGCGCGAGGTTACCCCGAGCAGGTGGAGGATGACCGGCAGTCGGGGTCATCACAGCCCGGCGCGGAGGCCATCAGGGCGCCCGGTGCCGTACGTGATGATTCGAGCACATACCATCGATCGGCTGGCCGGACGAGTCCCTGGGGTGAGCGTCGTGACGACGATTGAGCTCAGCAGCGCACCGGTGACCGACATCGGGGCGGACGCCATGGTCGTCGGGGTTGCGAAAGGCGCCGACGGGCCGGTCGCGACGCCGGAGGCACAGGCAGTGCTCGGCGATGCGCTGACCGGCGGCGTGCGCGACCTCGGAGTGACCGGAAATGCTGGGGACGCCACGAGGATTCCGACGCCCGGCGGCCCAGCGCCGCTGGCCGTGGTGGTCGGGCTTGGCGAAGAGACCACCGGTGGCGAATACGACCATGAACGCCTGCGGCGGGCAGCAGGCGCCGGGATCCGCGCGCTTGCCGGCCTCAACCGTGTCGCGGTGGTGCTGCCGGCCAGCACCGTGCAGACCGTCGCGGCGGTCGCCGAAGGCGCACTCTTCGGTGCCTACGCTTTCACCCGCTACCGCAGCCGGCTCGACGGGCAGAAGCCACCCGTATCCGAGGTCGTCGTGGCGACCGCGCTCGCCGGCGATGACGCCGCAAGTGCGGCGGTTGCGCGTGCCGAGATCCTTGCGGCGGCCACTCACCTCTCCCGCGACTTGATCAACACACCACCCTCTGACCTCTACCCGTCGGTCTTCGCCGATGCCGCTGTCACCGCAGCAGAGGAGCACGGAATCGCGGTCGAGGTCCTCGACGAGATCGCCTTGAAGGAAGCCGGCTACGGCGGGATCATCGGCGTCGGTCAGGGCTCGGTGAATCCGCCACGACTCGTGCGCCTCAGCTACAGCCATCCCGAAGCGATCAAAACGCTCGTGCTCGTCGGGAAGGGAATCACCTTCGATTCCGGCGGGCTGTCGATCAAGGCCGCCAAGGGCATGGAAGGGATGAAGTCCGACATGAGCGGGGCGGCCGTCGTTGTCGCCACGGGTGTCGCAGCAGCGCGGCTGCGGATTCCGCTCAACCTCATCGTGTATGCGCCACTGGCCGAAAATATGCCGTCCGGGACCGCACAGCGGCCCTCCGACGTGCTCAAGATCTACGGCGGCAAGACCGTCGAGGTGCTGAACACCGACGCTGAGGGCCGGCTGATCCTTGCCGATGCGCTCGCGCGGTCAGGCGCAGACAAGCCAGACGTCCTCGTCGACGTTGCCACGTTGACCGGCAGCCAACGGATCGCTCTCGGTGCCCGTGTCGGCGCGATCATGTCCAACGACGACGCGCTGCGTGCGCACATCCACAACGCGGCGAATCGGGCTGGTGAGCAGCTCTGGCCGATGCCGCTCCCCGACGAGTTGCGGAAGTCGTTGGATTCCGACATCGCGGACATCGCAAACATGGGAGAGCAGTACGGCGGCATGTTGGTGGCCGGGCTCTTCCTGCGTGACTTCGTCCCGGCGGGTGTGCGCTGGGCACACCTGGACATTGCCGGACCCGCCTTCAACGAGGGTGAGGCGTTCGGCTACACCCCGAAGGGCGGCACCGGTGTTCCGCTCCGCACCCTGGTGACCCTGGCCGAGGACATTGCCGCAGGCCGCTTCGCCTAGCTCTTCGTGACGCCCGGGCCTGCCGGTGCCGCGCGGTGCCAGACACTCGCGCGGTGCCAGACACTCAGGGTCGGCTACCGTCCGCCCGTTTGCGCTCCTCCGACTGCTTGCGGTTCCACTCCCGCATCCGCTGTGGATAGCCCACGACGCCGGCGTCGTAAGCCGGAATGCGGAGGCGTGCTGCTAGGGAATGGGCTGCCTGCGGGCCGGCGACTCGACGCCTGGTCCACTCGCCCGTGTCGGCGACGAGCAGCATGGTGGTCTCTGTCACCGCCGTACGCGGCTCGATGAAGGCTTCAACCCCGCGCCGGGTTCTGACGAACTCCTGCAGATGCCGCTCGTCCTCGGACGTCGCCGTGCGAAGCTGCCCCGACCGTCGCTTACTGAACAGCGCCACCCTGCCTCCCTCGTACATCCTCACTTAGGCGGACGTACCTGATCACACGACAGTGCCCAGGACCGCGCTCTCGTGGGGAAACCGTATGCCATAACGACCGCCTCGATCCCGGTTTGAGGCTCCCGGCAGCTACCCGAGATCCCTCCGCGGCTGCAGGTTGTCACGTAGTGGGAGGATGGCTGTCGGCAACCGAAAGTGAGAGTTGAGGAGCGTTTGCCGTGGCCGAGACCACCGGGACCGTGTTCGACGTTGTGATCCTGGGAGGCGGTAGCGGTGGCTACGCCTGTGCGCTGCGAGCCGCTCATATTCCGCTGAATGTTGCGCTTATCGAACAGGACAAGGTCGGCGGCACATGCCTGCATCGAGGCTGCATCCCGACTAAGGCGCTGCTGCACGCCGCGGAGGTCGCCGATCAGACGCGGGAGAGTGAGCAGTTCGGGATCAAGGCCACCCTGGACGGCATCGACATGGCCGGTGTCGACAGCTACAAGGACGCCGTCGTTACGAAGATGTACAAGGGCCTGCAGGGCCTGATCAGGGCAGCCAAGATCACTTATGTCGAGGGAACGGGGCGGCTGGTTTCACCGACCGCCGTGGAGGTCGAGACCGCGAGCGGCACTCAGCGGTTCGAGGGGCGGCACGTCGTGCTCGCCACAGGCTCAGCCCCCAAGTCGCTGCCTGGCCTCGAGATCGACGGTGATCGGGTGATCAGCAGCGAGCACGCCCTGAAGCTTGACCACGTGCCTGCCTCCGCGATCATTCTCGGTGGCGGAGTCATCGGCGCGGAGTTCGCATCGGCCTGGCGGTCCTTCGGCTCCGAGATCACCGTGATCGAGGCGCTTCCGCATCTCCTGCCCACCGAGGATGAGGAGAGCTCCAAGCGGCTCGAGCGGGCGTTCCGGCGCCGCGGCATCGCTTTCGAGGTCGGCGCGCGCTTCTCCGGCATGGAGCGGACCGAGAGCGGCATTCGCGTCTCGACCGAGAACGGCAAGACCTTTGAGGCCGAGCTACTTCTCGTCGCGGTCGGCCGCGGTCCCGTGTCGGAGGGTCTCGGCTATGGCGAGGTGGGGGTCGAGCTGGAGCGTGGGTACGTCAAGGTCGACGCGCTCTGCCAGACGAACATCCCGACCATCTCGGCCGTCGGCGACCTGATCCCCACACCGCAGCTGGCCCATGTCGGGTTCGGCGAGGGCATCCTGGTCGCCGAGCGCATCGCCGGGTTGAACCCTGCGCCCATCGACTACGACGGCGTGCCCCGGGTCACATACAGCGAGCCCGAGGTCGCCTCCATGGGCCTGACCGAGCCTGCCGCCCGCGAGCGCTACGGAAATGACAACATCGAGACGTTCGTGTACGACCTCGCCGGGAACGGCAAGAGCCAGATCCTCAGGACGTCAGGTGCGGTGAAGGTCGTACGGCAGAAGGACGGTCCCGTCGTCGGCATCCACATGGTGGGAAGCCGGATGGGCGAGCTCGTCTCAGAAGCGCAGCTGATCTACAACTGGGAGGCCTACCCAAGCGACGTCGCTCAGCTCGTCCACATGCACCCGACGCAATCCGAGGCGCTGGGCGAGGCGCACATGGCGCTCGCCGGGAAGCCGCTGCACGTCCACGGTTGAGACTCCCCAATCCCCCGCCACCGGTGCCGCGCGAATGATGATCGCGCAACACACGGCGGGCTGCGCAGGACCGCGCCGCCGCCTCCGTGGGAGGCTGATCGCATAACACCCGGCGGGCTGCGCAGGACCGCGCCGCCGCCTCCGTGCGGGGCTGATCGCATAACACGCGGCGGGCTGCGCAGTACCGCGCCGCCGCCTCCGTAGGGGGCTGATCGCATAACACACGGCGGACGTGGTACGACTGGACAGCGCGAGGTGAGAGACAACGTCACAGGCACGGATCCCGGCGATCGGAATGGGGAGTCTGGGGTTAGCGCGGTGACACCTCGATGAGGCACGACCAGAGGACCTAAGGAGTCACGAGGTATGCCGGTTTCCGTCACCCTCCCGGCGCTCGGCGAGAGCGTGACCGAGGGCACCGTCACCCGCTGGCTCAAGCAGGAGGGCGACACCGTCCAAGCCGACGAGCCGCTGCTCGAGGTATCGACCGACAAGGTCGACACCGAAATCCCGGCGCCAGCTTCGGGCGTACTCCTGTCGATCAAGGTCCGTGAGGATGAGACCGTCGATGTCGGCGCCGAACTCGGCGTAATCGGCGAGCAGGCCGAAGCCACCCAGGGCGCTGAAGCGGCAGGACCTGACGCGAGCACTGCAGCCGCCAGCGCCACGACCGCGCCGGCACCGCCGGCTGCAGTGGACAGTGAGCCTGCCGCGGACGCCGATGTGGCCCCCTCGGCGGGCAACGAGGCAGCCGGTGGCTACGGTGAAGGGACCGCCCCGACAGCCGAATCTGACCTCGGCGCAGCGACTGGCCTACAGGAGGACACCGCCGTGGGCACGGGCCGCCATGCTGCGCCGAACGGCAATCACACTGCGAGCGCCGGGGCCGGTGCAGGCGCAGCCGTGTCCAGCCAGGCCGACCCCTCCGCGGCCTCACCAGGGACCAGTGGCACCGGAGGCAGTGGTCGGACCTTCCCCGTCACTCTGCCGGCACTCGGTGAGAGCGTGGCGGAGGGTACCGTCACTCGCTGGCTCAAGCAGGAGGGCGACACCGTCCAAGCCGACGAGCCGCTGCTCGAGGTATCGACGGACAAGGTCGACACCGAGATCCCCGCGCCGGCCTCGGGCGTGCTCCTGTCGATCAAGGTCCGTGAGGATGAGACGGTCGACGTCGGCACCGAGCTTGCGGTGATCGGTGAGCCGGGTGGGGCAGGCCAGGGCCGGGCCGAGCAGCCTGCGGCCCCGCAGGCCGCGCCGGTGCCAGCCGAACCGGCAGCCGCTCCCC
>JBKPTD010000113.1:0-14226 GCA_046735375.1 Actinomycetota bacterium
CGACGGGCCAACCGCCGACGCGAACCTGGGGCCGCCCTGCCGCCCCCACCACAACGGCAAAACCCACGCCGGCTGGCACCTCACACAACCCGACCCCGGCCACTTCCACTGGCGCTCCCCCACCGGACACACCTACGACCGTCCCCCCACAGCCATCGGACCCATCCTCGATCCACCCCCGCCACACCCGCGGACAGAAGCGGAATCCGGGCCGCCACCCGCCGACAGCGACGATCCCCAACCAGCCGACACCGACCCCGACCCGCCACCGTTCTAACCGACGCGATGCCCTATCCGATATGCGGTAGGACCTCGGACGCGATCAGCTCAAGGTGTGCGAGATCGTCGAGGTCAAGTATCTGCAGGTAGATGCGGCTCACGCCGACCTCTGAATACTGCCCGATTCGGTCCACCACCTCGGCAGGCGACCCAGCGAGCCCGCCAGCCCGCAGTTCGTCGAGATCTTCACCGATTGCCCCGGCGCGTCGCTTCAGCTCGGCTTCGTCGCGTCCGCAGCAGGTGGTCAAGGCGGCGGTGCACACCAATGAGCCAGGATCGCGACCAAGCTCGGTGCACGCTGCGCGAGCGGCCTCGACGCGGAGGGCCGTCTCCTCTACGTCCAGGAACGGGACGTTGAACTCGTCAGCGTGCGTCGCCGCAACGCGAGGCGTCCGCCGCAGTCCCGTACCGCCGACAATGATTGGGGGCCGCGGCCGCTGAGCCGGCTTCGGCAGCCCAGGAGAGTCCTCCAGCGAGTAGTAGTGGCCGCGGAAGCTAAAGCTCGAGCCTTCAGGTGTCTCCCATAGCCCCTTGATGATCTGCAGCTGCTCGACCATTCGCTCATGCCGCTCGCGTTCGCCAGGGAACGAGATCCCATATGCCTGATGCTCGGCCGCGAACCAGCCGGCGCCAAGGCCGAATTCCACTCGGCCACCGGACATCTGATCCACTTGCGCAACACCGATCGCAAGCGGTCCAGGCAGCCTGAACGTCGCGGCAGTGAGCAAGGTGCCAAGCCGCACGCGGGAGGTCTCGCGGGCCAAGCCTGCGAGTGCTATCCACGCATCGGTCGGCCCAGGCAGACCGCTGATGTCGCCCATCTTCAGGTAGTGGTCAGACCGGAAGAACGCGTCGAATCCACAGTCCTCGGCCGTCCGGGCGACCGAAAGAAGCGTTTCGTACGAGGCTCCCTGCTGCGGTTCGGTGAAGATCCGCAAATCCATGCCGTCAGTCTTCCATGGCGTCGAGGCTGCGGATCATCACGAGCAACGGGAGGGCGCTGAGCCGGTACCCGCTGGCCGGCAGATGACCTAGGGGATCATCTTCGGCAAGGCGTCCGACCTGTCAGAAGTCGAAGAACGGAGTCGGCGTCCCCGTCTCGGCATACACCTTGAGGTTTCCAAGGACTTGCGCCCAGCCCACGGTGACGATCCGGAACATGTCGTTGACCTCGCTGAAGCCCAGGTGATCGAAGCGCAGCACGGTGCCGCCGTCCTCGCCTTGGGCGAGCTCGAAGACGATCGTTGTGCCAGCCCAGTAGGGAGGACCCGCGATGGCCTTCCAGACCACCCGCGTCGGTTCGGTGAGCTCCACGATCTCCAAATCCCAGGTCATGGGCATGTCAGGGAAGGATGCCTTCACCACCCCGCCGACGGCCTCCGGCACCACGCTGTCCAGATCGTCGCCGAGCCACGCCGCAGGGAGATCCTGCGCCTGGTGCGGGACGCCGAGCGATCTGCCGGTGAGATCGCCGACGCCTTCGACGTCACCTTCGGCGCGGTCAGCCAGCACCTCGGTGTCCTACGGCGAGCCGGCCTCGTGCTCGTTCGCCAAGACGGAACGCGCCGGTTCTATCGCGCCAACAAGCAGGCGCTGGGGCCGATGGTCAGCTGGCTCGAGTCCATGTGGGCCGATCAACTCGATAGACTCGCCGCCCTCGCCGAGGAGGAGGCGACCTCCACAAGCAGTGCCGATCGGCAGGACGCAAACGAGCCCTGACCGCGACCCAGACCGCCCCCTTTAGGAAGACCATCCAGGAAGGACGCGGACATGACGGCAGTCCAGCCGGTATTGACCGTCGTCAGGGAGATCAAGGCCCCACCAGAGACCGTCTTCTCGTTCTTCACCGAGGCGGAACGATGGCTCTCGTGGATGGGAGTCGATGCTGAGCTGGACCCGAGACCTGGTGGCGTCTTCAGGATGAACGTCCTTGGAGACGGCTACGCGTCCGGCCACTTCGTCGCGGTCGAGCCGCCGTCGCGAATCTCCTTCACCTGGGGCTGGAAGCCGAAGGGAGCCCGGTGCCACCCGCATCGAGCACCGTCGAGATCACCCTCGAGCCGACGCCGACAGGTACGGAGGTACGACTGGCGCACCATGGCCTTCCGCTTGAGATGTTCGGTGTCCACCAGGGAGGGTGGGAGCACTTCCTCGAGCGACTGGCCATCCGGGCAACCGGTGGAGATCCCGGGCCAGACCCGATGGTGGTCACGCCAACCTAACCGGGTGGCGCGCTGCAGCAGTGGAGCGCACCTGGAGATGAGACCCGCGGCAGCGTGACGTCAAGACCTGACAACCACTGAAAGTAACGAGGAACAACACTCGGTCGCGAACTATCACCGCTCAGGCGTCATCTTGGTAAAGCGGCCCCCGAGCCAGGTGTAGTCGGGATCGTCCGCGCTCAGCTCACCACCTGCCGCCGCCAGAACGCGCGGCGCGTACTCCTCAGCGTTGTCAGCGGGTTGATAGCCGAGCTCACGACCCGGTCCCAGATCCCACCAGCCACGGGTGTTGGCGGAGATCCCGTACACGATCGTGAAGTCAAGGTCGGTGGCTGTCAGGCAGGCATGGGCGAGCCGCACCATATCGCCGGGGCTTAGCCAGGTCGAAAGCGACCGGACACTGCTTGGCTCGTCCTCGCAGCTTCCGATCCGCAGGCAGGCGATCCGCATCCCGAACCGGTCGACGAAGAACCTTGCCAGCGCTTCGCCGAAGGCCTTGGACACGCCGTAGTACGTATCGGGACGGATCGGCAGGTCGACCGGTACGAGCGGCTGCCTTGGCGTGAAGCCAACGGCGTGATTGGTGCTCGCGTACACGATCCGATGCACGCCCGCGCGCCGAGCGGCGTTGAAGACAGCGTGGGTGCCGACGATGTTCGCGGTACAGATCTCGGCGAATGGCGCCTCGCTGCTGATGCCGGCGAGGTGTACGACAGCCTCGACGCCGCGAACGGCCGCGTCCAAGGAGGCGGCGTCCGTGATGTCGGCTACGACGGCCTCCTCACCTTCAGTGAGGTTGTCGGGCTGCTTGAGGTCGAGGAGTCGCAGCCGCCAGCCGAGTTGGGGCAGACCGCGCCGCAGATATGTTCCGATCCGTCCCGCTGCGCCGGTGATCAAGATCATGCTCACGGGGGCCAGCATCCTGCAAAGCCGACGGCGGCGCTAGCTGTCACCGCGAGGAGCTAGCCTCAGCGGAGTGATCGACGCGGAGCCGGAAATGGCGCAGCCATCCAGCGAACCGGCACGGGTACCCAAGATCGAACTGCATGTGCACCTCGAGGGGCAGTTCGGCCGCAGACACTGCTGGACATCGCCCGGCGAAACGGCGAGCCGCTGCCGTTCTCAACTGTGGAGGAAGCCGCTCCCTTCTACGAGTTCCGTGACTTCGCGCAGTTCATCGAGGTGTGGGTGCTCACCACGAATGTCCTGCGCACCTATGACGACTTCCGGCAGGTCGTCGTCGATTACGCACGAGAGGCGGCCGCTCACGGCGCGGTCTATCTAGAGGGCATCGTTTCGCCGTTCGAGCGATTGTGGCTGGGGCTCGATCCCGACGAACTGTTCTCCGGATACTGCGACGGCGCTCAACAGGCCCGCGAAGAGTTGGGGATCGAGGTCCGGTTGACGCCGGACCGCAAGTAACACCGATCCGGTCGCGATGGCGCGTGTTGTCCCCTTCGCCGTCAAGTACCGAGAGCGTGGCGTCGTAGGCCTGGGGCTCGGTGGTTCCGAAGCGGAGTACCCGCCCGAGCTGTTCACCCGTTGTTTCGATATCGCGCGAGCTGGCGGGCTCGGCTCGGTGCCACATGCCGGAGAGGTCTCTGGACCTTTGTCCATACGCCGCGCGCTCGACGCGCTGCACGCCGACCGGATCAGGCACGGCATCAGCGCAGTCGATGATCCCGCCCTGCTCGCCGAACTCGCCGATCGCGGCATCGTCTGCGACGTCTGCCCGACATCGAATGTCCGCACCGGAGCGGTTCGGTCGCTTGACGATCATCCGCTGCCGCAGATGGTCGAGGCCGGCGTCCTCTGCACGGTGAACACTGACGACCCGGCGACGTTCGAAACCGACTTGGGCCGCGAGTACTCGCAACTGGACCTACTCGGCATTACTGCGAAGCAGGCCTACGACGCCGGCGTCGCGGGGGCACTCTGCGACGAGGAGACCAAGGCGAGGCTCCGCTCGTTCTGGCGCTGACCGGCCCGGCATGGGCGGGCAGCGCGGTCCACAGTGCGAGAGCGGCCATCGCCAACGACGGCGAGGCTCTCTACGCTGGCTGCCGTGGCCGAGCATCTCGACTCCCCGCGCGGCCGGCCTCGGCAGCCGGACGTCGTCCGCGAGTGCCTGGGCTGGGGCGCGTTCGCGACGGTGGTCGTCCCTGCCGTCCTCATCGTGACTGGCGCTCATGTCACGACGGCAGCCTTAGGTGCGGGTGCCGTGGCAGCCGTTACCGCAGCGATCTTCGTCGTCGCTCGGATGACTAGGCTTTCGCTCCCCCGGCTCGGGACCAGCGAGACCGTCGACACACCCGCTCCCCCGCCGGAGCCGCAAGGGCTGGGGTGGACCCCTGATCCCGTGGAAGCCGAGCAGTTTTACAGCCGGTCGGAGCAGCCCTTGCCGCCGGTCCCCGCTGGTCAGATATGGCCGGCGCCTTGGCAGGAGCCGTGGGAGACGCACTGGGAGGACGAGCACGCATGGATGCCTGACGGTCCGGCCGCACCTGCACCGCACTCGGGGGACACGCCGCCGCAAGCGCCCTGGCTCCCGGCCGCTGAGCCCATCCCCTGGGCGCGCGATGGCGGCTTCGCGGAGGTCTATCGCCCTCCCGAGCCATGGCTGCCGGAACCCAGGTTGATGGAGGAGAGTGAGCGTCACCCCGCTGAGCAGCGCGGACGCCACCGCCGTGGGCCGTAGGGTGGCAGGCACACGAGGGCTGGTTGGCTGCTGAAGCAAGGAGGGTGCGTGGTCGACTACTTGGTCTGGATCGACTGCGAGATGACCGGTCTCGATCTGCGCCGCGATGCGCTTATCGAAGTTGCGGCCCTGGTCACCGATGCGGAGCTGACCGTGCTCGGCGAGGGGGTCGACGTCGTTATCAAGCCACCGCAGTCGGCCGTGGATCAGATGGACGACATCGTCCGCGCCATGCATACCGCCTCCGGCCTCCTCGCCGAGCTCGACGGCGGAGTCAGCCTTGGTGAGGCTGAGGATCTCGTGCTGTCGTACGTCCGCCAGCTCGTCGCGGAGCCGCGGAAGGCGCCGCTGGCTGGGAATTCGGTGGCGACCGACCGTGGGTTCCTTGCTCGGGACATGCCAACGCTGGAGGGTCACCTGCACTATCGGATGGTTGACGTGTCGAGCGTCAAGGAGCTGGCCAAACGGTGGTATCCGCGGGTGTACTTCAACTCCCCCGACAAGACCGGGAACCACCGGGCACTCGCCGATATCAAGGAGAGCATCCAGGAACTGCGCTACTACCGCCAGGCAATCTTCGTGCCGCCCCCAGGGCCGGACTCGGAGACGGCAAGAGCGATCGCCGGAGCGACCACCGGCGGCCCGCCACCCGACCGTGCTGAGCCACCGAGCGAAACTGTCGATTGATCATCGTCGGCTACTCCGATAGCGACGCTGCCGGCTCCGACGATCCTCGCGGCCCTTGCCCTCCTCGCCGGGCTCCTTCGGTAGGACGCTGATCTCCCCGTCCGACTCCATCTGCACGGAATCGACGTCGGCGAGGTCATGAACCCCGCGCTTGCGTAGCTCAGACATCAACTTTCCTCGGTGACGAGCTCGCGGCGCATGTTTCGCCGGCGGAACCGGCCACCCTCGATCAGCAGGACTGCCTTGGGCTTCATCAGCAACACAATCGTCGCCACCAGGACCAGTCCATCGGTCAGGCTTTGATAGTTCGCCGACATTCCGTTCCGTGCCGCGTCCGCGATGAACACGAGGACGAGGAGGTCGGTCGTATTCGTTGATCCACTCTCTCGTGGGAAGAGGCGCAGCAGAGCGAAGGCGACGAGATAGATGATCGATCCCCGGATGAAGAGCTCGATCAGTGGTACATCCGGGCGAAACACCTCGCCCCAGTCGATTCCCATGTGTGTTCACCTCCGGGATCCGTCATGATCCCGGCAGGTTTCGTACCCGAGCAGCGCTTGATCAGCCAGGAGGCCGCCAGCTGATGGCGTCGGTACACTTGCTGCGGCGCACGTGACATGGTGGGTGTAGCTCAGCTGGTAGAGCACCGGGTTGTGGTCCCGGGTGTCGGGGGTTCGAGTCCCCTCACTCACCCCAAGATCAACCGCTCTTCGGCGTCGTCGCGTCAAGTCGGGCGCGGGCGAGACGCTCCGCGACGGCATCTGTGCTGGACCCTTCCGCGTCGGCACGCTCGTAGATCTCGGTGAGACGGTCGCCGATGGTCGCAAGCCGAGCTTCGATCGTGTCGGCATTCCATGCGAGCGACTCGGTTCCCAATGAACCGATTACACCTCCGGCATTGATCACATAGTCCGGTGCGTAGAGGATGCCGGCCTGGTCGAGCCCCCCTGCGTCTTGTGGCTTGGCGAGCTGGTTATTGGCGGAGCCCGCGACGATTCGGCATCGAAGCCGTGGGATCGACATGGCATTGAGCGTTCCGCCCATCGCGCACGGCGCGTAGATGTCGCACTCGAGTCCAATCGCCGTCTCAAGGGGAACAACCTCGGCGCCGATGCGCTGGGCGAGCTTACGAGCACGCTCCCCGTCGATGTCCGCCACGAGCACGCGTGCGCCTGCCTCGGCGAGCTGGTTGGCAAGCCGCGCCCCGACGCTACCGACGCCCTGGACGAGGACGCTCTTCCCGGCGAGGTCAGACGAGCCGAAGACACGGGCGGCGCTGGCGCGGATGCCGTGGAAGACGCCGCGAGCCGTGAACGGTCCCGGATCGCCCGAGCCGCCCCTCTCGATGCTGCGACAGAACACGTACTGGTGCCGCTCTGCGATCACGTCCATGTCCGCAGCCGTCGTGTTCATGTCGGGAGCTGTGTGGAAGTTGGCGCCCAATGAGGCCGCGAGATCCGCGTAGCTGAGCAACAGACGGCGGCGCTCGTGGCCCTCCGGCAGCTCGGACACGGCGATGACCGCCTTCGCGCCGCCGAACGGGAGGTTCGCCGCCGCCATCTTCAGCGTCATGCCCTCGGAGAGCCGCATCGCATCCGCAAGCCCCTCGGCCGGCGTCTCATAGACCGCCATCCGCGTCCCGCCGCCAGCCGGCCCGCGCTTAGTCGAGTGGATACAGATGAACATCCACGAACCGCTCGCGCGGTCGTAATGGATCGCGACCTCTTCCCCGTCCCATGCACGGATCAGGTCTTCGAACACGGGACGGAACGCTACTCGGCTCGTGGATGACTGCGGGGCTTCGGCGTGACCAGTGCATCTTTCCTACGGAACGACTCATCGCCGACGCCGAACTGTGGGATCATGACCCACCACACAGCAAGGGGGAAACGGGGGAAAGATGACCGACAACACTAAGAGCCTGCTCGGAGGCTGGCGCGCCCGGCTTATAACGGGTGTCGCGCTCGCTCTCCTGACCACAGCGGTGGTTGGCGGCTCGGCGCCGACGGCTTCCGCGGATTCGCCGGCGACTGCCGTGCTGGACTGGAACAAGCACACCCTAGACGCGCTCGCGAACGCCACGACTGCCGCCACACCCGGCGCGGGCATGACGCCTCCCGTGCAAGCCGTCCACCTGGCGATGGTCCAGGGCGCCGTCTACGACGCCGTGAACGCGATCGACGGTGGGCATGAGCCATACCTCGCAGGGCTGCCGTCGGCCCCCAGCTCTGCCTCTGAGGCCGCAGCCGCCGCAACAGCCGCCCACGACGTGCTCGTGGCGGTGCTGAACCAGGCGCCGCTGACGGCGACGTTCACGGCAGCTGTCCGGGACGCGATCATCGAGCGACTCAATACGCTACTCGCCAGCTCGATCGCAGCAGCCACAGCCGTCGACGGCGCATCGGCCGTCTCAGACGGCGTCGACGCGGGTCAAGCGGCGGCTGCCGCGATGATCCTCCAGCGCACAGGCGACGGCCGCTGGGGGCCCTTCCGTTTTACGTGCGGCGAGGATCCCGGAGACTGGCGGCCCGCGACGTCGACCGTGTGCACGACGCCGTCCGGTCCGAGTGACCCGTTCGCATGGGTGGCGAAGGTCGACCCGTTCGTCGTGCAGAGCGGCCTCCAGTTCGTCAGCAAGGGACCGCGCAACCTCACGAGCGGGGCCTACGCCAAGGAATACAACGAGGTGAAGACGCTCGGCGCCCCGAACAGCGTGCGCTCGACCGAGCAGCAGGCTGTCTCCGATTTCTTCGTGGTGCCCCCGATCGAGATGTACAACCGAGCGTTCCGCGAGTACGCAGTGACGCGGGGACTCACGCTCGCGGAGCAGGCTTATCTGTTCGCCAAGCTGACGCTCTCCGGCGGGGACGCGCTGATCACCTGTTGGGAAGACAAGGCGCTCCATAGCTTCTGGCGACCTCTCACCGCGATCCGCCTGGGGGACGAGGACGGCAACCCGAAGACCGACGGTGATCCCAACTGGACATCCGCGATTGCCACTCCCCCGTATCCGGACCATTCCTCTGGCTACAACTGTGCGACGGGGTCTTACATGGAGGCCGCCGAGCTCTACTTCGGGACGGACCGGACGACCTTCACGCTCCAGCACGCGACACCAGATGCGACGTCGCCGCGTACGTACCAGCACTTCCGTGATGTCTGGGACGACACGATCGACGCGCGCGTCTACCAGGGGATCCATTTCCGCTCCGCCGACGAGCAGGGTGCGGAGATCGGGCGGAACATCGCCCTTTGGGTGGACGAGCACGCGCTACAACCCGTGAATTGAGCCGATGCGGAGGGAGGAGCCGTCTGTCGAAAGGGCGGCCTCCTCCCGACGCCGTCGATCGACGCTCACGTCAGGTACTGCTTCTACGACCGCTCAGCGCTCTTGTCCACGTCTCCTGGGGGACGGAGAATCACGTCGTCCACGCCGGACCGTGTGCCCTAGGGAGGAAGGTGCGAGATGGCCTATTCGTTCAGGTGTGCTGACTTGGGCAACGACTGCTCGGAGGAGTTCACCGCTGCGACCGAGCCCGAGCTCATCGAACACTTCACGCTCCACGCCAGCATTACGCATCCCGACATGGATCTGAGACCCGACGTCGTCGAGCAAATCAGAGGCTTGATGCGGGTCGTCTGATCGGCGAGATGAGCCTGGGTCGGGAAGCCGTTTGATCCTTAGCCACCGTCACCGCAGACGCCTGGCTCAGGGAAGCGTCGAACGCGCAATGCCGATCGCCTCATCCTTGGTGAAATCACCTTCCATTCGCAGCGTCGTCGTGGCGACCTGCCAGATCAACGTCTGCGCGGACATTCGCGCGGCCTCCTCGCGGAAGGAGCCGCTGCGATCGATGTACAGGAGAGTGTGGGGTCGCGGGACCCAGATGCCGAGCGACCGGTCGATGAGCGCCTTCTCGACCTGAGCGCCATATTTCTCGTAGACGGGAGACAGGGAGCCGGCGAACTCGTCGATCCGTATGGCGATCCCCGACGAATCGGCGGCAGGCCGTCCGGGAGCAGCGTGGTAGATCAGGCTGACGACCCGAGGCGGCTCGCCGTCCGCAACGCGCACCTCGTCAGGTGCCCCGAGCTCAGCGGGCACCCGAATCGCGAAATCCGCCTGCGCCTGAGCCTCGGCGAGCGTCACGATCCGCTCCCCCGGCAGCGCCGGATGGCCGGTCGGCGTCGGCCGAACAGGCGCCGACTCTTCGTGGATCTCGATGCCGGCGAATCGCAGAACATCACGCACGGCGGCGCGTACTTGCGGTGACAGCGCGAGAAGTGCGGCGAAAACGAGGAGGACGGCGGCAGCAGCCTGCAAGAGCCGAGGGTTTCGCCACCAGGCCCGCGGCTGGCCAGGTCCGGGCCGTCCGGAGGGTGCCGTCCCCGCCCCGCCGGTCTCGATCTGGCTCGCGAGGCGCTGCCGGACCGCAGCCGCCACCTGTGGCGGGGCGGGGAGGTCGAGGCGCTTGCCGAGCTCGACGAGTTCGCGCTCAAGCTGGTCATCGGTCAGCCGCTCAGGCACCGGGCACCTCCTCCCCCAGCGGTACCGCCAACCGCTCACGAAGCCGGCCAAGCGCGCGCGATAGGCGGGACTTCACCGAGCCGGCCGGCCAGCCCAGAACCTGCGCGGTCTCCGCCTCGCTGAGTTCGAGGAAGTACCGGCAGGTGATGACGAGCTGATCCTTATGAGCTAGCTGGCGGACTGCATGCAGGAGGGCGCGGCGTCGGTCGTCTCCGATCGCTTCCTCAGCTGGGTCGGCCGGGCGTGCCGGGTCGTCGTACGCCGCGAGCCGGAGCTGAAGCCCGCCTCGGCGGCGCCGCCCCCGGTGCAGGTTCATGGTCTCGTGGGCAACGATCTGTAGCAGCCAGGGCCGAAACGGCGCATCCGCCCGGAAGGATGCGAGCCCGTTGAAGGCCTTCACGAACGCCTCCTGCACGACATCCTCGGCGTCGTCGCCCGCGCCGAGCAGCGCCGCGGTCCGGTGGGCGGCCGCGGTATAGCGCCCGACCAGTTCGCCATAGGCGTCCAGGTCGCCCTCGCGCGCGCGGGCTACCGCGGTGGCGTCGTCCGTGCGGGCTCCTCCCGCCGCGTGCAACCGCCACACACGCCGTACGTGTCTTGTACGACTTGTCGAGCGGCCGCGGTTCCAAGCCGGGGCGTGCATCCAGTCTGGCCGAACCTTAACCGGCAGCTAGGGCAGTTCAGAGGCGCCGTTGCGCTGATCGAGTCCCGGTTGTTGCCGTATCGCGCTCAGGATGTTGATGTGATTGCGCCAGCGGGATTTCGGGCTTTGCTTGGGCCTCCATCAAAGATCGCCGCCAGGTCGAAACCGTCACGGCGCAGATGATCCATGGGCCGAGTCAAGGAGTGCCGCAGCCTCCCCTTATCGGCTTTGGTCGGCCGCCGAGGCGGCTGCTAACATCGACGCGCTACGCGCCGCTAGCTCAACTGGCAGAGCAGCGGACTCTTAATCCGCGGGTTCAGGGTTCGAGTCCCTGGCGGCGTACCCCCTGACCAGCAAGTCCCTTGATCGACTCACCCCTCGGGTGCCCTATGGGTGCCCGTCGGGTGCCAATCAGCAATCGTGGTGCCTAGAGGTGTTCCCCCGCACCATTTCGACTTGGCGTCGGCGCCGCGGGCCTCCTTGCCACGTGCCTCGGCCGCTGCTGCATGCGCCTCCCGTTGCGCCCGGTATCCGCCGCGACGCGGAGAGTGCGTCGCTTCCTTTCGGCACCCGGCTCCAGCTCGACCCGGTACCACCAGGACCCGTGCCCGGGCGCCAACTTCCATCCGTTCGTCGGAGTTGTGGACAACTCACGCCGACGTCGCGGCCGTCCTCGTCGCGACAGCGACACCGTTTGAACGTGCTGCTCTTCATCGCTTCCTGTCCGGCTGGCCGGACAACGGAGCTCATCTATTGACTCTGATCTGCTGGATGGCGGTTCCTCGACCCGATCGCGGGTGTTCGCCATTTGTTGTCGATTGCGCATCAGTGACGCTAAGCCCTCGCCGACTGCACCATGCCCCAGTCTGAGCCCGGCCACTGGGACCCGTGTTGGCTCGGCTGGTCGTCGCCAACGGCGGTGGTGAGAACTTCGGCGGTTGAGGAGTCGGCCGGGTAGAAGGCCTCGATCGTAAGCTCTGCGAGCGTGAGGTCGCGGGCGGTTCCGAACGTGGTCAGGGTGCTGAAGAGCGCGAGTGGGGCGCCGTCGACACGGAGCTCGTGTATCAGCAAGATGTCGCTCGGATTCTGCGAACCTGCGCGATCATGCTTGATGGCAACTCCAGGGTAGGCAATGAGCTCGTTATAGAGAGCTTCGAGACTGGGATCGCGGGTGGCTTCGATGTCGTGGCGCAGCCGGGCAAGCAGGTAGCCGCTCCATTCGGCGAAATTGGAGATTCGCGGTGCGAGGCCTCGTGGGTGCAGCGCGATCCGCAGCGCGTTGGCGGGCAGCGCGAGGAGATCATCCGCGACACCTCGGGTGATATAGGCGATGCCGCGGTTGGCGGCGACGATGTCCCAACGGCGGTCGACGACTAAGGCCGGGTAGGGCTCGTGCGCGGATAGGAATCGCTCGAGCGCTGCGCGGACTGGCGCCATGTCGTCCTCGTTCAGCGAGTGCTCACCAAAGACCGGGGCGAAGCCGGCTGCGAGGAGCAGGTGATTGCGTTCACGCAGCGGAACGTCGAGGTGCTCGGCGAGGAGCAGGACCATCTGGCGGCTTGGCTGAGCGCGTCCTGTCTCGATGAAGCTGAGGTGCCGCGCCGAGATCGCCGATCGGTTCGCAACTTCGAGCTGGCTGAGGTTTCGCCGATGCCGCCACTCGCGCAGCAGCGTTCCCGCAGACGGTCCACCCCTCGCGACCATGTCCGGATAGTAGCCGTGAGCGCTCCCCGTCACCCCTACCTCAGAGGTAATCGACTCGCGACTCTGCGGCCTGCAGGATCGTGGGATCTGGAGTCCATATCCAAACACCAACGCTCGAACGATCTGATCAGCAGGAGTGGGGACATGCAGGAAGTCGCGACCGGGACCGAACCGGATCCTCGCCGCTGGTGGGCGTTGGCGTTGCTGTGCGGCGCGTTCTTCATGGTCATCTTGGATGCGGCGATCGTGACCGTGGCGCTGCCGTCGATCGAGGTGGAGTTGGGGTTCTCGGCGCAGGGGCTGCAGTGGGTGGTCAGCGGCTACGCGCTCACCTTTGCCGGGTTGCTGCTGCTGGGTGGGCGGGCGGCCGATCTGCTCGGGCGCCGCCGGGTGTTCATCGTCGGTGTGGTCCTGTTCACCCTCGCGTCGCTGCTGTGCGGGCTTGCCTGGTCCGACGGTGCGCTGGTCGGGGCCCGCGCGTTCCAGGGGGTCGGCGCCGCGGTGATGACCCCGACCGCACTCTCGATCATCACGACGATGTTCGAAGAGGGACCGGAGCGCAATAAGGCACTGGGGATCTGGGGCGCGTTGGGCGGCATCGGAGCGACCACCGCGTGGCTGATCGGCGGCCCGATCGTCGACGGCCTCGGCTGGGAGTGGATCTTTTTCATCAATGTCCCGGTCGGCCTGGCCGCATTGGTGCTCGCTCCCGTACTGCTGCGTGAGAGCAGGGCGGTGACCGCGCGGCGCAGCTACGACCCGGCCGGTGCGTTCACCATCACCGGCGCCCTCACCCTGCTCGTCTACGCGATCGTGGAAGCGCCGGACAAGGGGTGGGGTGATCCACAAACGATCGTCCCGCTCGCCGGCTCGGCGGCCCTGCTCGCCGCGTTCGCGGCGATCGAGTCCCGCCACCGGGCACCCCTGGTACCGCTGCGCGTCTTCCGCTCCCGGACCATCGTCGGCGCGAACGCGGTCATGCTGGTTTTCGGGATGCTCCCCTACGGGCTCGGGTTCGTGCTCACCCTCTACGCCCAACAGGTGCTCGGCTACTCGGCGGTCAAGTTCGGACTCACCTCGCTGGTCTTCCCCGTCATGGCCGCCGTCGGCTCCATCCTCGGCCAGTCGCTGGTGCTGCGGGCCGGCTTCCGGCCGATCGCCGCCACCGGAATGGCGCTGATGGGCGCCGGAGCCCTGCTGCTGACCCAGGTCTCGGCCGACGGCAGCTACTTCGGCGACATCTTCTTCGGGCTGCTCGTCTTCGGCCCAGGCGTCGGCCTCGCCTTCGTCACCGCCTCGATCGCCGCGCTGGCCGGCGTTCCCGAGCGCGAATCCGGGGTCGCATCCGGACTGAGCAACACCAACTTCCAGATCGGCGCGGCGCTCGGGGTCGCCATCGTCACCACCGTGGCCGTCTCCCGCACCGAGGACTACCTGACCGCCCACACCGGCGCCGACCGGTCGG